>NZ_LSJI01000139.1 GCF_001557235.1 Phenylobacterium sp. CCH9-H3
GGACCTGGCTCAGGAAGCCGCCGTTGAAGCCGCCGCTCTTGAAGCCGGTCGCGATGCTGGCGAACGCCATCACGTCCGGCGCGACGTCATAGTTGGCGCCGACGCGCCAGGAGATGGCCGAGTCCGACTGGTGCTGGTCGGTGGCCAGGATCGGCATGACCGGGCCGTAGCTGCCCTCTCCGCCCTGCTGGTAGCGCACCGAGCTGTTGGTTTCGAAGTCCTTGCGTTCGGTGGTGTAGCGGCCGCCCACCACCAGTTTCAGCCGGTCGGTGACCTTGTATTCGCCCTGGCCGAACACCGCCCCGCTCTCGGTCTTCTGGCGGTTGATCCCGTAGCCCGTGAAGGCCAGGCCGTCGCCGACGCCCGGAATGCCGAAGGCGCTGTCGATGCCCAGCAACACGTCGATCGGCTGGTCCTGCTTGATGATCTCGTGGAGATAGTAGGCGCCCGCCACCCAGGTGTAGCGGTCGGTCGTCTGCGACGCTCTGATCTCCTGGGTGAAGGCCATCGACTTGGCGCCGAAGGTGATCTCGAGCAGCCGGCCCGGCGAGGCGTCGCTGTCCTCGGGATGGCGCTTCTTGTTGCGGTTGAAGGAGGTGATCGACACCAGGTCGACGTCGCCCGCCGCATAGTCCGTGCGCAGGTTCAGCCCGAAGTCCTTCACCCGCAGGTGCTCATCGCGGTTGCTGGACACGTCCCGGAACTTGGCCGGCGTCCCGAACCCGTAGAGGTCGGCGCAGAGGCCCGCGTTGACATCCGCCGGCGAGCAGAGCGCGCCGGTCGCGTCCAGCGCGCCGAAGTGCCGGTACTGGGTGGGTCGGACGTCGACGTAGCCGCCGTTGACGCCCAGCTGCACCTTCAGGTCGTCGGTCGGCTTCCAGAGCAGCTTGGCGCGGATGGCGACGGCGTTCTGGCCGTTCTCGTCCTTGCCGGTGTTGAGGTTGTTCGCCCAGCCATCGGACGTGGTCCAGGTGGCGGCGAAGCGGCCGCTCAAGCTGTCGGTGATCGGGCCTCCGATCGCGCCTTCGACGTTGAAGGTGTTGAAGGAGCTGTACTCGGCGTGCGCCTGGGCCGTGAAGGTGTCGGTCGGCTTGGCGCTGACGAGGTTGATCGCGCCCCCGCTCGTGTTGCGGCCGTACAGCGTTCCCTGCGGCCCCTTGAGCACCTCGACCCGCTCCAGATCGAAGGTCTGGAAGGTCTGGCTGGATGGCGAGCTGAGGTAGACCTCGTCCAGGTAGACGCCGTTCGGGCCGGCGTTGTCGGTGTTGTAGTCGTTCAGGCCGATGCCGCGGATGGTGATGATCGGCTGGTTGCCGGCGCCGGCCGGCAGCGCGATCGAGACATTGGGCGTGAACTGCGCCAAGTCCGCCGTGGTCTTCACCCCCAGGTCCTGCAGCTTCTCGGCGCTGAACGCCTGGATGCTGATCGGCACGTCCTGGATGTTTTCGGACCGGTGTTGGGCGGTGACGACCAGCTCCTCCACCTGAATGGCCTCTGCCTGACCGGCCAGGGCCGGCCCGGCCGCCGCCAGCAGGGCGACGATCGAGACCGCGCCGAGCCCCCGCCGACAGGTTCCGTTCGTATAGGTGTTGGATCGCATTGCGCTCTTCCCCTTTGAGCTGTGCTCGGGGGCTGAGAGCGGCCCCCGACTTCCCTGGACGCCCCCGCGCCCGTCGTCAGTGACCGGCCATCAGCGCGATGAGCGCCGGGTGTGGCTCCAGGCGCCCCACCCGCGTCTTCAGCGCCTCGAAGGCCTCGTCGGTGGCGGCCAGCGTCTGGGCGATGTCCGCCTCGCTGTGCGCCGAGGACAGGAACATGTTGTGGTAGGGGCTGAGGTAGACGCCGCGCTTGAGGCACTCGCTCACCCAGCCGTAGCCGATGCGGAAGTCCGGATCGTCCTCGAACAGGATCTGCGGCATCTGCACCGGGCCCGTCTGGCGCAGGCCGAAGCCATGGCTGGCCGCCTGCTGCTGCAGCCCTTCGCGGAAGCGGCGGCCCGCGCCGATCAGGCGCTCCAGGTAGTCGGTCTCCCGGATCTGGCGCAGGGTCTCGACCGCGGCCGCCATGGGCGTGGCCGAGAACCAGAACGAGCCGGTGACGAAGATCTGCTTCGCCGCCTCGCGCGCCACGTTGGCGCCGAGCAGGGCCGAGATCGGATAGCCATTGGCGAAGCACTTGCCCCACGTGCTCAGGTCGGGCTTCACCCCGAGCGTCGACCAGCTGCTGTCGCGGGCCAGCCGGAAGCCGGCGCGGACTTCGTCGACGATCAGCAGCGCGCCGGTCTGGTCGCACAGCGCGCGCGCGGCCAGCGCGTATTCGAGCAGCGCGTCGTGCTGGTCGGCCAGGACCTCGTGGCGGAACGGCGTGGCGAAGACGCCGGCCACGTCGCCCTCGTGCGCCTTGAACGCGTCGGCCAGGCTGTCGGCGTCGTTGTAGTCGTAGTGGACGACGTGGGCGCGGTCCTCCGGCAGGATCCCCGCGGTCCTCGGCGTGCACCACGGCGCCGCGCCATGGTAGGCGCCGCGCGCCACCAGGATGGTCTTGCGACCCGTGTGGGCCCGGGCGGTCACCATCGCCATCGAGGTGGCGTCCGTGCCGTTCTTGCAGAACATCGCCCAGTCGGCATGGCTCACCATGCCGGTGAAGGCCTCGGCCAGGTCGATCATCACCTCGGAGGGGCCGGTCAGGGTGTCGCCACGCGCCTGCTGCGCCGCGGCGGCCGCTTCCACCGGCTCGAAGCCGTAGCCCAGCAAGTTGGGGCCCCAGGCGCAGAGGAAGTCGACGTACTCGTTGTCGTCGGCGTCCCAGAGGCGCGCGCCCTTCCCGCGGCTGAAGAACTGCGGGAACTCCGCCGGCATCAGCGTCGTCGCCTCGTGCCCGTACATACCGCCGGGGATCACCTGCTCAGCGCGATCGCGCAGCTCCAGCGCACGCTTGTTGGTCCACGCCATAAGACTCTCCCCTCGACCGCCGGCGGGGCGTCAGCCCGCCGCTACATTTCCTACATAAATATCTATCAACACGCATTCCCGGAGGCTGTCAAATGGCGTAGTGGCGTTGTTGCTGTACTCAATTCTATTAGGAGGAGATCGAGGGCATGACGGCTATCCGCGCATCACTGGGGTCCGTTCCTGCCCACGAAACGCTCACCGCCGTCAGTGCGACGATGGTCGTGGGGACCGCCGCCCTGCTGGTCCTGGGCGTGCAGCCGATTCTGCTGGGCGGGCTGATCGAGACGGGGCGGCTGACCGAGGCCGGCCTCGGGCGGGTTGCGATGATCGAGGTCTTCGCCCTGGCGATCGGCGCGGCGATCGGCCCCTACCTGATGAACGCTGGCGCGATGCGCCTGAAGGTCGCCGCCACCGCGCTGCTGCTGGCGGCGGTCGACCTCGGGCTATCCGCCGCCCCCTCATCCACGGCCATCCTTGCGCTGCGGGGCGTCGCGGGCCTCTTGGAGGGCTTGCTGATCGGCGCCGCCGTGGTGGTCGTCACCCATGCGCGTCGGCCGGATCGGATGAACGGCCTCTTCCTCGGGATCACAACGGCGCCGCAGATCGCGCTCGCCTACCTCCTGCCCGCCCTCGTCATTCCCCGGTTCGGTCTCAACGCCGGGTTCGCGCTGCTGGCCGCCAGCGCGATCGCCGCGGCCTGCGCCGCCCCCTTCGTGGTCGACCGGGTCGAGGTCCACCCCGAGGCGCAGGCGGGCGGCGTCGCCTGGTCACCCGCCCTGCTGCTCAGCTTGCTCGGCGGCCTGGCGCAGAACGCCGGGATCGGCGCGGCCTGGAACTACGTGGAGCGCCTCGGCGCCCAGCACGGCCTCGCGCCGTCGGTGATCGGCGCCGCCATCGCCGGCAGCCTCACCCTGCAGTTCGTGGGGGCGCTGCTGGCGGCGTGGCTGTGCTGGCGGCTGCCGGCCCGATTGATTCTCGCGGTGGGCGCGCTCGTGCAGGCCGGCGTGGTGGTCGCCATGCTCGCCCACTCCGACGCCGGCTACATCGCCGCCGTCTGCCTCTTCGGCCTCTGCTGGCTTGCCCTGCAGCCCTTCCTGATCAGCGAGCTGATCGCACTGGACCCCTCGCGTCGCGTGGCCATGGTGATGACGCCGGTGGCCCTCGCCGGTCTCAGTCTAGGCCCGCTGGTGGTTTCGTTCGCCGCGCGCCCGGGCGACGTGCGCGGCAGCTTCGTCGGCGCGGCCGTCCTGCTCGCCGCGGCCGGCGGGTTCTACGCCCTCGGTCCGCTACTCCGCGCGCGAGCGCGGACCGCCTCATAGGGCGGGAGCCCCCGACTTGCCTTTGATGTATTTTTATCTATTAACTGCGGCAATCCTGAGCGCAGCGGCGTTCGCCGCGGCCCTCGGCCTGCAATTCAGTCGAGGTGTTCGACTGAAGGTCGACGCGGCCTACGGCGGCGACCGGCGTCCCCGTTCTTCGGTCTTCCGTCCTCATCAACCTGCAAATGGGATCCATCATGTCATCTGAAGCACGCGTGGTGCTGGTCACCGGGGCGAGCACGGGCTTCGGCCGCTGCATCGCCGAACACCTGGTCGCCAACGGCTACAACGTCTACGGCACGTCGCGGCGGCCTCAGGCCGGCGGGCCCTTCCCCATGATCGCCATGGACGTCGACAGCGACGCCTCGGTCGCCGCGGGCGTCGCCGAGGTAATCGCCCGCGAGGGCCGCCTCGACGCCGTCGTCGGCAACGCCGGCATGGGCATCGCCGGCGCCCTGGAGGACACCACCTGCGAGGAGGGCCTGGCGCAGTTCCAGACCAACTTCTTCGGCAACCACCGCCTGGTCCGCGCCGCCCTGCCACACCTGCGCCAACAGCAGATCGCCCACATCGTGATCGTGGGCTCGCTCGCCGGCCTCGTCGGCATCCCGTTCCAGGGCATGTATGCCGCCAGCAAGTTCGCCGTGGAGGGCTATGTCGAGTCCCTCCGCCTCGAACTGCGCGGCTCACCCGTCCGCGCCACGGTGCTCGAGCCCGGCGACTTCGCCACCGGCTTCACCTCGTCGCGCCAGAAGGTGGCGGCGAGCGGCGAGGGCTCGCTCTACAAGGCGGCCTTCGACAGAGCGATGGCCATCATCGACAAGGACGAACGCGACGGCGCCGACCCCGCCATGATCGGCCCGGTCGTCCGCGAGGTGCTGGAGGATCCCAGGCCGCCGGTGCGCCGCGCAGTTGTGGGGCCCAGGCAGGAAGGCGTCGAAACCGCAAAACGCGATCTCAGCCCAGACGACCTCGAGGACATGATCGCCGACCATTTCCTCCCCTAACCCGAGGACGCGCGCACCGGCCTCCAGTGACCGGCGCGCGTATCGCCTTTCAGGGGCGCTCGGCCGGATGGCCGGAACGGGCGCATCCCACCTAGGCGCGCCCGGCCTTATTGGATTTAGGCGGGCACGGCGTCCGGCGCCGGCGGTTGGTACACGTTGATGTTCAGCCCGACGTGACGGGCCTTCAGCTGCAGCGCCAGGATTTGCGAGTAGAACCGCGACTGGGCCAGGTTGCCGCCGTGGAACCACAGGCCCGGCTGGGCGGTGGGCTTCCACATGTTGCGCAACTCGCCCTCCCAAGGGCCCGGATCCCCGGCCGTCCCAGAGCCGTAGCCCCAGACCTTGCCGACGCGCTGCGCCACCTCGGGCGAGATCAGTTCCGCCGCCCACTGGTCCATGGTCCCGAAGCCGGTGGCGTAGATGATCGCGTCCGCCTCCAACTTGCTGCCGTCCGTGAGGATCAGACCGTCCGGCTCAATCCGGTCGATTCCGACCCGCGAGCGCAGCTTGATCACGCCCGAGGCGATCATCTCCGATGCGCCGACGTCGATGTAGTAGCCCGACGCCCGTCGCAGGTAGAGCAGCGGCATGCCCGTGCCGTCCTCGCCGAAGCTGTGCATGAAGCCAGCGGCCTCCAGCCGGGCGTAGAAGTCGGCGTCGAGGCGCGCGATCTCCTCGTAGGCCGGGCGGTAGATGTCCGGCAGGGTGCGCAGCGGCATGGAGGCCACCAGCAGGTCGGCCCGCTCGGTGGTGATCCCGGCCGCCACCGCGGCTTCCGAATAGAGCGGCGCCAGCAGCAACGACAGGGCCGCTTCCTGTCGCGTGACGTGGGTCGGATCGCGCTGGACCATGGTCACATCCGCGCCGTGCTGCACGAGGTCTGCGCAGATGTCGTGAGCGGAATTGTTCGAGCCGATCACCGCGACGCGTTTGCCACGATAGGGGGCGCCGGTGACATGGCCGCTCGAATGGGTCTGCACCCCGGCGAAGGTCTCCATGCCCGGGAAGGCCGGGGTATTCGGCTTGCCGGCGTTTCCGGTCGCCAGCACCAGATGTTTCGGCCGCAGAAGAAGCGTGTCGCCTTCGCGCCGGACCTCCACCCGCCAGGCCTGCTCGGCCTCGTCATAGGCGGCGCGGACGCACTCCGTGGAGCCCCAGAAGTTGATCTCCATGATCTTGGCGTAGGCTTCCAGCCAGTCGCCCATCTTGTCCTTGGGCGTGAACACCGGCCAGCTCTCGGGGAACGGCAGGTACGGCATGTGGTCGTACCAGACCGGGTCGTGCAGGCTGAGCGAATGGTAGCGCGAGCGCCACTGGTCGCCCGGCCGGGCCTGGCGGTCGATCACCAGGTTCGGCACCCCGAGCTGGCGCAGCCGCGCGGCGAGCGCGAGCCCACCCTGCCCGCCGCCGACGATCAGGACATAGGGCTGGACCTCGACGCCAAGCGTCGCGGCCTCGGTCTCCAGCTGGTCCTTCCAGTTGGCGAGCGGACGGTCCGGATCGACCGCCGCGCCCTGCGGCCGGCTGCGCCCGCGGGCCGCCTCGTGACCCTTGAGGTCGTCGAGCGCCGTCAGCAGGGTCTGGCAGAGGCCGTCCTTGAGCCGCACGTAGCCGCGCCCGCGCCCGACGGTGGTCTCGAAGGTGATGAATCCCTCCTCCGCCTCCCCGGCCTCGGGCGTCTCGGCGGCCCACCGGGCGTCGGCCGTCTCGGGCGTCTCCTCGACAAGGGCGCGGATCGCTTCGCGCCCCTCGAGCGTGCGGATGTCCCAGGTGAAGGCGACCATGTCGCGCCACAGGCCGCCCTCGGCGAAGAGGGCCGCAGCGGCATCGGGCTTACGGCGAGAGAGCGCGCCGGCGAAGGCTTCGAGCCAGGCTTTGATGGTCATGTGTCGATCCCCCCGCCCGCGGCTGCCGGGTGCAGCGCGCCGGGCGCAAACCACATATTGCTGTATTATTATCTATTAACAAAGAGGGCGTCCAGCATCAGCCGAGGGTGCACGGGCACAGCCGCGCCGGTTCTCCGTCAGGCGACGAAGAGTTGGGGAAGCTGAATCTGCTCGCCGCGCGCCGCCGCCTCGAGGCAGGCCTCGCGCGGCTCGAGGCGGGGCGGCAGGAAGAGGCCGCAATAGGCGACGAAGGCCGCGTGGGCCTCCTGGTAATACGCCTCGGTGATCTCCCCGTTGGCCTCGTAGGAGATCGCGAACACCGCATCCATCAGCGCCAGCGCGATGTGGAACTTGGTGGCCGCGTCGCGAAGCGGCGGCATGTGGAAGGCGGCGTCCAGGCGATGGTACAGGGACTCGGCGATGCCGCGCGTGTAGCGGATGTCCGCCTGCCGGGTCTCCAGGCCCCCGTAGCCGCCATAGAAGATCTTCAGGGCCGGCGGATGGCTGTTGTAGAAGTCCATGGCCAGGCGCTGATCGATCGCCACCAGGTCCTGCCAGGACCGCAGCGCCGCGGCGTCCACCGGCCGCAGGCCCAGCGCTATGAAGCCCTCCAGGTAGCGCTCCGCGAGCGCCAGGAAGGCGGCGTCCCGCGTCGGGAAGAAATGATAGACCGAGGCCATAGGCGCGCCAGCCGCCTCGCCGATCTGGTAGAGCCCGATGTCGTCCGGGCTGTGCTCGGTGAGCAGCCGCTCGGTGGCGTCCACGAGCGAATTATACCGGAGGATGCCCGGGCCCCGCGACGGTCGCCGCGGCGCCGACTTCGACCGGGGAGCCTTCGGCGCCTTCTGGGCTGTCTTAACCTTCGCCGGGCTCATCGGTGGGCGACCTCGGAGACGACGCCGGATCGGCGGCGCGCCTGACTTACTAGCGGCGCCACGGCGATTTGGCCAAGGCGACGCGGACAGCGGCGCAGGGGGCCGGCCGCGCGCGGCCGACGGACGGGATGCGGCGCGCCGCCAAGGGGATCAAGGCTCCGAAGTTCAGCTTAATGGATAAATATCTCCCTCTGGGCCGAAGTACACCCCGCTCGACCGACCGACCACAAGCGCGGTTAGAATCGGACCCCGAACTCCAGAAAGATCTCGCGCGGATTCTCGACGAAGGCGGACATGTCGGCCAGGACGCCGGGGCCGTTCGCGCCCGTGCCCGTCCCGCCCGCGAACGGGATGTCGTTGGCCGCGGTCACCACGCGCTCGTTCGTGAGGTTGCGGCCGATTAGGGACACCCGCCAGCGGTCGTCGGGCCCCACCAGTCGGATCGAGGCGTCAAGCTTCGCGTAGGCTTTCTGATAGGCGTCCGGCCGCAGGGTGTCGGTGAAGTTGTACCTCGAGGTATGGCTGACATCGCCGGTCAGTTGCAGCTTCAGATCCTGAGTGAGGTCCACGTCGTAGCCGAAGCCGATGCGGCCGGCGAACTTGGGGGCCTTGGGCGGAGTGCGGCCGTCATAGTCCTGGCTGGTGAAAATGCCATTGGTCGGGTTCGGCACCAGGTCGCAGCCCGCCGCGATCGTCTGGCCCGCGTAGCACTGGCCCACATAGTCGGAGAACTTGGCGTGGTTGTAGGCGACCGCGCCGCGGAGACTGAGCCCCACGACCGCGTCGGGGAGCCACTCGAAATCGGCTTCCACACCGCGGGTCTTGAGCTTCCCGGCGTTGTCGGCCACCTGGCCGATGGTCACCGGGTCGAAGCTCTGCACCTGGAGGTCGATGTATTCGTAGGCGTACGCTGTCGCATTGAAGCTGAGGGCGCCCCCGAGGCGGATCAGGCGGAGACCCGCTTCAAAGCCCTTGGCCGTCTCGCTGTCGAATTCGCCGGCGGCGACGGAGGCCCCGGGGGTCAGCGACTGGGAGATGTTGAAGCCGCCGGATTTGAAGCCTTCCTTGTAGGCCGCATAGTACGTCGTATTCCGGTCCGGCTTGTAGCGCAGGGTCGCCTGGGGCGAGACGTTTTCGTCCTTGAAGCGGTCCTGCAGCGAGATGGCGCCCGGGAACGCCGCGGCGAAAGCAATGTGGGCCGGGAGGGAGCGCTGGTAGGAGTCGCGCTTCTCCTGGCTCCAGCGGGCGCCGCCCGCCAGTTCCCATTGCTCACTGAAATTGTAGGTGAGTTCCGCGAAGGCCGAGACGGACTCGCCGTCGAAGCCGTTGTCGCGCTTGAAGGTCGTGAATGTGCCTGAGCTCGGGTCCAGCGGCACCGGGAAGATGTAGGCGTCCGTGTTAAAGACGAACCGGCTGTCGGAGACGAAGAAGCCGACCAGGGCGTTGAACGGCCCCCCGAACTTGGTCTGAAATCGAAGTTCCTCCGATGTCTGCTCGTAGTCCGCCAGTTGCGAGAAGGACGCTGGATAGGCCTCACCCGAGACGTTGTTCAGGTCCGTCTGCTTGAAGGTGTAATGCGACGTGATCGAGGTGACGTCGACCTTGTCCAGCGTGGCCTTGGCCGTGAGGGTCGCGAACTGTGACTTCAGGTCGGCGTACATCCGCCCGTCGCGCGCCCAACGATAGTTGGCGCCCGCCACCTGGCTCGGGATGCTGGAGCTGTCGGCCACGCCGTTGATCCGACAGTCCGCGTTGGGGCTCGGCGGAATCCCATTGGCGGCGAACGGCGTGGTGCGCCCCCCGCCGCAGATCCGCTCGACCACGTCGGTCGGACCGCCGTCCTTCTGGTGCGTCGCGCCCAGCTTGAGCTCGACGTCGAAGACCGAGTTCGGTGTCCAATCCAGGGTCAGGCGGCCGCTCTCGGTCTTGCTTCCGCCCCGGTGCTTGGCGTTGCGATGTCGCTGCATGCCCAGCGGATCGAGGTAGGTTTCCGCCGCGCTGTTCTTGAAGGCGCCGTCGCTGTCGGAGAGGCGGAAGGCGAAGCGGGCGCGCAGGGTGTCGACGATCGGACCCGATACGAAGCCTTCGCCATACTTCTCGGCAGCCTCGAAGCCGTAGCCGGCCTTGGCGCCGAGCTGAAAGTCGTCCGTCGGGCCGTTGGTGACCACGCTGATCAGGCCGCCTGTGGCGTTCTTGCCGTAGAACAGGGCCTGCGGCCCCTTCAGCACCTCGACGTGCTGGACATCGTACTGGCTGAGGTTGATCTCGCGGCCCCGGCTCATCGGAACGCCGTCGATCACGAAGGACACCGACTGGTCGAATCCCGCGCTGAGCGCCGTCGAACCGACGCCGCGCAGGAAGATGCTCGCCGAGGATCCGGAGGCGGCGCGGCCGGCGATCATCGACGGCACCAGAGTGGCGATGTCGGTGAAATTGGTCACGTTGTAGGCTTCAAGCTTCTTGCCGGTCACGGCGGTGATCGCCACCGGGGCGTCGATCAGGCGCTCGTCGCGGCGGCGCGCCGTCACCACGATGTCCTCGAGCGTAACCGCCTGGTCCGCGGCGGGCATAACCGCCCTGTCAGCGGAAGGCGTCGTCCCCTGCGCCTGGGCGCTCAGCGGTGAGAGCGCCGTCGTGGACAGCGCCAGGAACGCAAGACCGAGCGAGCGTGACATAGAACCTCCCCCTAGTTTCCTTGGGCTGCTCACCCCTCTTCATGAGGAGCCGCGGCGCCCGGACCTTTTGGTCTCGTCTGAGGACAGTCTCGCTCCATAAATCTAATGTCAATAGGCAAAAGCGGGTGGCTTGCGTAGGGTGTGAGCCAGGTCGTCGCCGCCACTAGCTTGATGCATGTCATTTATTTACGCATTTTCCGTTGGTTATATCGCCTGACTTCAAAGCACCGTTATCCATCTGCCGTAGTTTAAGCGGCGCGCACATTGCGCTTCGGGCGTCATGAGGGGTTCAAATTGGGTCGACCGAGCCGGAATCGGATCACGCGCGACGGCGCGACTGTCGCCGCCCTGGAGATCATCGACCGCGACGGGCTGGACGCGCTGAGCCTGGAACTCGTCGCCGGCGCGCTCGGCGTCAAAGCGCCGTCGCTCTACTACCATTTCCGCGACAAGGCCGAGCTGCTGGCGGAAGTCGCCCGCCATGTCCTGCTGGACCTCGGCCCCGCCGTCGGCGGCGAGGCGGTGGCGCAGGACTGGAACGAGGCGATGGTCGGGGTGTGCCTGGCGACCCGGCGAACACTGCTGAAACACCCCAACGCCGCGCCCCTCCTGCTGCAGTTCTTCCCGCGCCACATCACCTTGCGCGGCTACGATCATTGGATCGCCAACTGCCCCTACCCGCCCGATGTGCGCATGACGCTGCTCGAGGGCACGGAGAAGCTCACCTACGCCTCGGCCCTGTTCGAGGCCGCTGCTCAAGTGCGCGGCGTGCCGGCTATGCCGAGTGTCGATCCGGAACGGCTGCCGCACCTCGCCCTCGCACAGGCCGCCAACCCCTACGACGCAGAGGGCCTGTTCGAGCAGACCATCCGCACCTTCCTGGCGGGCTTCCGGGTTCGGCCGGGCGACGCTTAGGAGGCGGCCTGGGCGGCGACTTGGCTGGCCGCGCCGTCGGCCGCGTTCCAGCGGAGCGGCAGCGACTGGATGGCCGTGACCGTGCCGATCCGGTACCCGCTCCGCGCGCCGGGCTCGACCCCGAAAGCCGGAGCGCGCTTCAGCCATTCCTCCGTGAGCACGCGTATCTCGGCGCGGGCCAGGATGTGGCCGATGCAGAGGTGCGGACCGGTCGAGAACGTCAGGTGCGCCGGCTGCGCGCGGTCGATGTCGAACACGGCGGGATCAGGATTGCGCTGATCGTCGCGCCCGGACACCGAGAGCAGGCAGAGCACCATGTCCCCGGCGCGGAACGGCGCGCCGAAGCGCTCGCAGTCCTTGACCACCAGGCGCGGGGTGTTGATCACGCCGAACGCGCGCAGCGCCTCGTCCACGAACTTGGGGATGTCGCCCGGATTGGCCGCCAGCCGCGCCTGTAGGGCGGGGTCGTGGGCCAGTTGCCGGAAAGCGAAGCCGCTGACGTTGGTGACAGTGTCCATGCCGCCCAGGAACAGGACGAAGCACATGGCCAGAACCTCGTCGTCTGAGAGCTTGCGGCCCTCCGGCGACACTGAGACGAGTTCCGTGACGAGGTCATCGGCGGGCTCGGCGCGGCGCAGGGCGATGAGCTCGCCCAGCAGTCCGAGGATGCGGGCCGAGGTCGCCTCGATCCCGGTGGGATCATGGGCGTTGAAGAACTCGTCCGCGAGGTCCCGAAACTCGCGCAGGCGCGCCAACGGCAGGCCCATCAACTCCATGAACACCGACACAGGGAAACGCGAGGCGACGTCGACGACGAAATCGCAGCGCCCCTGCCCCGCCACGTCGTCCACGATCCGCACCGCCCACTCGCGGATCCGGGGCTCCAGCTCGCGGATCGCCTTGGCGGAGAACCGGGGCATCAGCACGGTCCGGTAGAGCTGGTTGTCCGGCGGGTCGAGACTGAGCGGGATGAACATGGGCGGGTTCGGCACCCGCGGGATCTGCATCTCGCGCGCGGAGAAGTGTTCGGGATCGCGCACGATCTCGGAGATCGCCTCGATCCGTTTCACCATCCAGTGGCCGCCGTTGCGCGGCGTATAGAAGACGTCCGGCGCGGACTCGATCGCGGCGGCGTACGAGGCCTGGACGTCGTCACTCACCCGAGGGTCGGCGTAGATGTCGAAGTCGAAGACCAGATGGGGCGGCACATGCGCAGGTACGGCGTGCGGCTCGGACGACATCGGCTTCCCCTCTTCAGACGAACGCGGCTTCGAGTGTCTCGTAGAACTCGGGGATCGCGTGTTCGAGGCCGCCGTAGACGACCGTATCCAGCGCGCCCGACTCGAGCCCGTCCTGCGAAATCTCCGCAGCCCGGAAATCCTCGGTCCCGAACACCTTCAGGATCAGTTCGTAGGAGCGGGCATAGAGATTCTCGGCCTTCGGATTGTCAGGCGGGCCGCGGGTCAGCATGTAGTAGTCGACGACCGAACGGCCGGTGGCGCGCGGCATGATGATCATCACGCTGATGTAGTATGGGCTGGTCACGACGACCGTGCTCGGGAACGCCAGGTAGGCGTGTGTGACGAGGTCATGGATGTTCTTGACCTCTCCCGCGAGCAGATCGGGCGTGAAGTTCATCTTGCCGGAAATCTGGCGCGTATGGCGGCCGAAGCGGTCGTAGACGTTGGGCACGTCGGCGAACATGTCGCCGATGCTCTGAGCGTGCAGCCGCTGCACGTGGTAGCCCTCCAGGAATGGCTCCAGGACCAGCTTCCAGTTGGCTTTCAGATCGAACCGCCTATGGCCGTAGACGTGCGCTTCAGGGATGCCCATCGCAGTGAAATCGATCGCCAGCTGGTCCGAGAGGGAACTGAAGTCGGCCGGCGCATGGCGGTCGAGGATCACCCAGATCAAGCCCCCGGATTCCTGGCATGGCAGCTGCGCCAGCGGCCGAGCGGACTTGTCGAGACCGGCGAACGTCTCCTGCCGCGGAACGCCCATGAGCTGGCCGTCCAGCTTGTAGGTCCAGGCGTGGTAGGGACAGACGAGGCGGCCCGCCTTGTGAGGCTCGCACGTCTCGACGACCTTCGAGCCCTTGTGCTGGCAGGCGTTGAGAAAAGCGCGGACCACGCCGTCCTTGTCGCGAGTCAGGACGAGCGGCACACCGTAGCCGTCATGGGCCAGCACTGACCCCGGCTCGGGCAGGCGCGCCGACAGGCTCACCGGAACCGGGAGGCGGCGGAACACCTGGGCCTGCTCGAGCTCATAACGACGGGGATCGGTGAAAATCGAAGCCGGGCGCGAGGCCTCGATGGCGTCGGGGATCGCCTGGTCGTGGTGCGGGATGCTGCGGATCGCACGGATCTGGCTCTCGCTCAGGTCGTCCAGCTTCGCGAGCCGCGGGCGGGCCGGAGTTTTCACGTCGGTGACAGCCATCGGATGCGCCTTCTGATCTGAGCGATATCCTAGAGGCCAATAATCTATCGTCAATAGATAACTGGAACGGTCCGCGTCACGAATCCCGGCACTGCGTCGCCGAAGGCGGTGTTCTCGTCCCCCGCGACCATGTCCGCCGCGCCGGCGACCTCGACGAACTCGGCGTGCGGAACGAGGCGATCGGGAGCGCCCCCGCGCGCGGGACGGTGATGCGGACCGGCGCGTTCATAACCGCACGTTGGAGAAGATCGCCGAGCTGACAGTCGGCGCGCCGGGGCCGCCGGTGAGCAGGCAGGTCCGCGCGCCCGGCACGGGGTTGGCCGACTCGCCACGTAGCTGGCGCACGGCCTCGATCGGCATGCCGATGCCGTGGATGAAGCCCTGGGCGAAGTTGCCGCCAGAAGTGTTGACCGGCAGCTTACCGCCCGGCGCGATCAGGTTATCGAAGCGCACCACCTCGGCCACGTTCTCGTAGGTGCAGAAGCCGTGGTCGATGAGCGCGGCGATCCCCTGGGCGCTGAAGTTCTCGTAGATCTGCACTACGTCGATGTCAGCGGGTGCGAGCCCTGTGCGGCCCCATAGATCGCGGGCCGTTTGGCGGAAGCCCGAGGTCACGTACTGGTCGTCGTCATCGTTCTCCAGCAGGTCGCCCCAACCCTTGGCGGCGCCCTGGGCCACGCCCGCCAAATAGATGGGCCGCTTGGCCAGGTGGGCGGCATGATCGGCTGCAACGAGCACCAGCGCACCGGCCCCGTCGTTCTCCCGAGAGCAGTCGAACAGGCGGAAGGGCTCGCTGATCCAGCGCGCGGTGCGGTACTCCTCCACCGTCAAGGCCTTGCCATAGGCCACCGCCTCAGGATTGCGCGCGCCGTGGAAATAGCTGGCGCGCACCAGTTCCTCGCTGACCTGCTGCGGCACGCCATGATGCTCGAACATCCGCTGGGCCCTGAGCGCACAGGCCTGGGCCGGCGAGATCACGCCCGCGCCCAGCATGTGCTCGTTCAGGTGATGGGCCATCACCGCCGCCGAGAGCCGCCCGCTGACGCCCTCCACAAGCGCTCGGAACACCACCACCACGCGCGCCTGGCCGGTAAGGATGGCGGCGGCGGCCTGCGCGAACGCCGCGGCGATCCCGCCGCCCCCGCCGCCCCAGACCTGGCTGGACCAGCGCAGTTCGCGCGTGCCCAGGTCGGGCATCAGCCGCACCGGCTCGTTCTTGTCGTCGCCATATGAGACGAAGCCGTCGACATCAGCCGGGTCGATCCCGGCGTCGGCGCAGGCCTCGACGATCGCCTGCACCAGCACACCGCGCTCAGGCAGCGGCGCCTGGCCGCGGCGGTGCTGTTTCAACCCAACGCCGGCGACGGCGACCCCGCAGTTGAGCCCGTTCAACGCCCGGCCTCCTCGATGCGCCATCGGAAAGCCGGGACCACTCGGCCCGCGGCCTCCACCTCGGCGATACGGCCGCGGACACGCGCGCCGATCCGCACCGCCGCCTCATCGCCCTCCAGGATGCCGGTGAGGCGGCGTCCGTCGGTCCCGTCGATCGTCACCACGACGCTGACAAAGGGAGAGCCCAGGCTCTCGATGCCGGGGAAGCCGTGCCAGGTGCGGCTCCAGGTATAGATCGCGCCGACCGGCTCGACCGTCCGCCAGGCGTGATCCCAGCTCCCGCACTCGCCGCAGCGCCAGACCGCCGGCCAATGCCAGCGGCCGCAGCCCGCGCAGGCCGGCATGGTGAGCCGCCCCTCCAGCAGGCCATCCCAGTAGGGCTGGTCGGCGCCGGTGCTGATCACCCGGCGCGGATCCGCGGACACCCCTTCACCGGACACGGGGCAGGTCCGCAATCTGGTCCTTGTATTTGGCGCGCACAGCCGGCTTCGAGAGCTTGCCGGTCGCCAGCCGTGGCAAAGGCTCGGGCTCCACCACCACGTACCGCGGCACCTTGTAGTCGGCGAGGCGGCCGTTGCAGTGGGCGATCAGCGCCGGCACGTCGATGGCCGCGTTGGCGTACAGCACCGCCATCGGCGTCTCGGCGAACTTGGGGTCGGGCGCGGCGATCACCACCACTTCCTCGACGCCGGGATAGTCGCCGACCGCGCGCTCCACCTCGGCCGCCGAGATGTTCAGCCCGCCCGAAATGATGATGTCCTTCATCCGATCGACGAATGTCAGCAGGCCGCGCGCGTCCAGCATCCCCAGGTCGCCTGTATGCAGCCAGCCGTCGCGAAGGGCTTCGGCGGTCGCCGCCGGGTTGTTCCAATAGCCCAGCATCTGGCCGGGCCCACGGATGAGGATCTCGCCGACTTCATCGGGGGCGCACCGGCTGCCGTCGGGCCGCACGGTGATCAGGGTGGTGAAGGGCCCACCCCAGCCGCACTTCTCCGGCGCTTCGGCAGCGAGCGCCGCGGGCATGATGGTGGCGTTCCCGCCGCACTCGGTCTGGCCATAGATCTGGCGGATCACGATCCCCTTGGCCAACCAGGTCTCGAGCAGCGTCCGGGTCACGCGCGCTCCCCCGACGGTGACCAGCCGCAGCGCCGACAGGTCAGCGGTGGCGAAGGCGGGCTGGGCGGCGATCCGTTCGAACAGCAGGGGTACGCCGCCGAAGGCGTTGATCTGCTCGCGGACCAGGAGTTCCAGGCCGGCGGCGGGCTCGAAGGCGGGCTCCATGTAGAGGGTGCAGCCCAGCGTCGTGTAGTGCATCAGTTGGACGAAGCCGGCCGAGGTGCTGAGCGGCGCGATCGCCAGCACCCGCGCGCCCTTGCCGATGGTGGGCTCCTGCAGGTGGAATTCGGCGGCGTAGTCCACCATCGACCTGTTCGTGAACACCACGCCCTTGGGCCGGGCCGTGGACCCGCTGGTGCTGATGATCACCACCGGCCATTCGGGCTGGGGGTCGACGGAAGGGTCGGCCGCCACGCCTTCGCGGAACCTGTCGACGTCGGCAAGGTCGAGAACTTGTGAGCCGAGTTCGGCGACAAGGTCCGCGCGCGGGGCGTCCGCGAAGACGAGGCGCGGACCGACGTCGCCCAAGATCTCGGAGACCTCGTGGCGGGTGAAGCGCGCGTTCATCGGCGCGACGATCCCACCGGCCCGAAGCACGCCCATGATCAGCGCACAGTAGCCGAGTGAGTTGGCCGCACAGATCGCCACGCGGTCGCCCGGCGCGACGCCCAGATCGCCGAGCCACACGGCCAGCCGGTTCGACCAGGCGTGCAGTTGGGCATAGGTGACGGTGTCACCCGCCACGTCGAGGGCGACGGCGTCGCCCTGCATCCGCGCCCACCAGGCCAGGGCGCTGCTCAGCGTCTTCATGTTTCCTCCGGACGTCGGCGGTCGCGCGTCCTTGACTAAATCTATGCACATTAGATATTTGGCGTCCAGCCCCGATGGGGCGTGGGCGCCGACCAGAAGCGCGATCTAGAGGGAGCGGAACGTGCACACCTTCGACTATGTGATCGTCGGCGCGGGTGCGGCGGGGTGCGTCCTGGCCAACCGGCTTTCCGAGGACCCGAACGTCCAGGTGGCGCTGCTCGAAGCCGGCCCGCCGGACACCCATCCCTTCATCCACATGCCCAAGGGCCTGGCCAAGGTCATGGCCGACCCCAAGCACCTCTGGGTCTACCCCAGCGCGCCCGAGGCGGCGACGGGCGGGGCGTCCGAGACCTGGGTGCGCGGGCGGGTGCTGGGCGGCTCCACCTCGGTCAACGGGATGATGTACGTCCGCGGCCAGCCTGCCGATTTCGAAGCGCTGGCCGAGCTGGCCGGACCCGACTGGGCCTGGTCGCACATCGGCGCGGCCTATGCAGCGCTCGAGGCGCATGAACTCGGCGCCGACGCTACGCGGGGGGCCCACGGACCGCTAAAGATCACCCTGCCCGAACACCGCGACGCGCTGACCGAGGCCATGGTCGCCGCCGGCGCCGCCCTGGGCTGGCCGCAGAAGGCCGACGTCAACCATCCGGACGACGACGAGGCTGTCGGTTACGCGCCGCGCACCATCCACCGGGGCCGCCGCCAGAGCGCCGCCGCAGCCTTCCTGCACCCGGTCAAGAGCCGCCCCAACCTGACGATCCTCACCCACGCCGTGGTCGAACGAGTGCTGTTCGAGGGGAAGCGCGCCCAGGGCGTGCGCGCGGCGATCGCCGGGCGGGCGACGGACATCCTCGCGCGCCGCGAGGTGATCCTTGCCGGCGGCGCAATGGCCAGCCCCGGCATCCTGGAACGCTCGGGGATCGGCGATCCGGCGCGGCTCGCGGCGCTGGACATTCCGCTGGTTCACGCCAGCTCCGAGGTCGGGGAGAACCTCAGCGAGCATCGCGGCCTGATCCTGCAGTGGAAGCTCAAGGGACGCGGCTCGCAGAACCCTGAGTTCAGCGGCTGGCGGCTGCTGCGCTCGACCCTGCGCTACTACCTGGCCAAGGACGGCCCGATGTCGGCCGCCGCCTACGAGATCGGCGCCTGGTTCAAGAGCCGACCGGGCGCCAACCGCCCCGACGCCCAGTTCCTGATCGCCCCCTTCAGCTTTGATTTCGCCAGCGGCCGCACGAAGCTCGAGGCCCACCAGGGGATCAATGCGGTGACCTATCCCCTCCGCCCCACCTCGCGCGGCAGCCTGCACATCGTCTCGACCGACCCTGAGGCGTCCCCGGAGCTCAACCCCAACTACCGGGCCACCGAGGAGGATTGCGCGGTGATGATCGCCGCGGTGCGGACCATGCGGCGCTATGCAGCCCAGGCGCCGCTGGCCGACTTCATCGACATCGAGACGATGCCCGGGCCGGCTTACGACAGCGACGCCGAGATCCTCGAGGCCTACGACCGCTTCGGCACCTGCGGCTACCACACGGTGGGCACGTGCCGGATGGGCGCCGACGCCGCCTCGGTGGTCGATCCTCAGGCGCAGGTGCGCGGCGTCGAGGGGCTGCGGGTGATGGACACCTCGGTGATGCCCTTCATCCTGTCGGGCAACACCAACGGACCCACGATGGCGATGGCCTGGCGCGCCGCCGACCTGATCCGCGCCGACGCGGCCTGAGGCCTACTTGGGCAGCAGGTTCGAGGTGGGGTTGGTGACGCCCGCCAGGAACGCCCGCACGGTCGCCACGAACATCTGCTCCTCGTCGAATGGATTGGCCTTCGCCGCCTCGGCGAGGCTCGGGTAGGCCGCCGGGTCATAGACCGGGAAGGCCGGCAGTCCCCGCGACTTGGCGTAGGCTGCAGTCAGCGCCGACCCCATCAGGATGTTGTCCAGGCCCAGCGAGATCAGCATCCGCAGCTCAGGCGGCACGCCGCGCTTCTCGAACCGTCGCAGAGCTCGCTCGTAGGCGCTCAGCACCTGATGTCGCGGCGGGTAGAGCAGCAGGAGCGGCGCGGCGTGCGGATGGCGCAGAATCGAGCGTCGGGCCGAGATCGAGAGGCTGACGATCGCCTCCTGCCAGTCTTCGTTCGACAGTCGCCGCGGCTCCTCGGCGTCCAGCATGATCTGCCGCGCGATCTCGGCCAGCACCTCTGACTTGTCGCGAAAGTGGTGGTAGAGCGACGGCGCCTTCACATCGAGCTTCTTGGCCAGCATGGGCAGGCTGAACGCTTCCAGCCCCACCTCGTCCAAAACCTCGAGACCGGCGCGGACAGCAGTCTCTCGGGAAATGAGGGGGCTCCGCGGCCGGGCCATTCGCACATCCTGTCCAGCTTCGTGCCCTTCGATACATCGGTTTTATCATCCCGATGCAAGCGGTCCGTTTTCCGCCGCCTCGCTCGCGTCGAGGGCTCCATGGCCCGATTAGGTCGTCGACAAATCTATCGTCATTCGATTAAATCGCCGGCGAGGACGGGGACCACACCGGTCCGCGAGGAGGAGCAGCCATGCCCAGCGACGGTTCTCAGGTTCCCGGGGTCGACTTCGAGACCGATTTCAGCATGACGATCGGCGGCCGCGCCGTGCGGACGGACGCTGCTTTGAGCGTCATCAATCCCGCCAACGGCGAAGCCTTCGCCAAGGCCCCGGCCGCCGGCGCCGGGGAGCTGGAGGCCGCCGTCGCGGCCGCTCGCGCCGCGTTCCCGGCCTGGCGCGCCCGCCCGATCGCCGCGCGACGGGCCTGCCTCAAGGCGGCCGCCGACCTCATCGACGCGCACCGCGACGCCCTTGCGCGGCTCTTCACGCGGGAACAGGGCCGTCCCGTCGACGGCGCAAAGGGCGAGATCCAGCAGGCGGCTTACTGGATGCGCGCAACCGCCGACCTCGACCTGCCGGTCGAGGTGACCGAGGACACGCCCGGCCGCCGCATCGAGGTGCGCCATGAACCCCTGGGCGTGGTTTGTGGCATCGTCCCCTGGAACTTCCCCATCACCCTCGCGGTCTGGAAGATCGCGCCCGCGCTCCTAGCCGGCAACACGCTGGTCCTGAAGCCGTCGCCCTACACGCCGCTCTGCACCCTCAAGCTCGGCGAGCTGTTGCGCGACGTCTTCCCGCCGGGCGTGTTCAACGTGATCTGCGGCGACGACGCGCTGGGTCCGCTGATGACCGCCCACCCGGGCTTCGCCAAGATCTCGTTCACCGGCTCGACGGCGACCGGCAAGAAGGTGATGGAAGCGGCCTCGCGCGACCTCAAGCGACTGACCCTCGAGCTCGGCGGCAACGACGCGGCCATCGTCCTGCCCGACGTGGACGTCGACGCCATCGCCCAGCAACTCTTCTTCGGCGCCTTCTTCAACACCGCCCAGATCTGCGTCGCCACGAAGCGTCTCTACATTCACGAGGACATCTACGACGCCTTGCGCGACCGCCTGCACGCTCTGGCCAAGGCCGTCACGATCGGCGACGGCGCCGATCAGGGCTCGGTCCTGGGCCCGGTCCAGAACGCCCCGCAACACCGCCGCGTGCTGGAGCTGATCGACGACGCCCGGGCCAGCGGCCTGACCCTGCTCCAGGGCGGGCCGATTCCCGAGGCCGGTTACTTCGTTCCGATCACCCTGGTCGACAATCCGCCCGACAGCGCCCGCGTGGTCACCGAGGAAGCCTTCGGCCCCGTGCTGCCGCTGCTCAAGTTCCGCGATGTCGACGACGTGGTCGCCCGCGCCAACGACACCGACTACGGCTTGGCCGGCGCGGTCTGGTCCAGGGATGTCGACAAGGCGCTCGATATTGCGGGCCGCCTGGAGACCGGGACGGTCTGGATCAACCAGAATCTCCAGGCCACGCCCCTCACGCCGCTGGCGGGCCACAAGCAATCCGGGTTCGGGGTGGAGAACGGCCTTCCCGGTCTGCTCGAATTCACGCAGCCTAAGGCCATCTACATCCCCAAGGCCTGAACCCCATGGACCTGAGCTGGAGCGACGCCGACCGCCGGTTCCGCGATGAGGTGCGGGGGTTCCTGGACGTCGAGCTGACGCCTGACCTGCGCCACGTCGGCAAGACCCTGACCAGCGTCTACGCCGAGCGCCACGTCAGCCTGGCCTGGCAGAAGATCCTCTATCGCAAGGGCTGGGTCGCGCCGGCCTGGCCGAAAGAGTACGGAGGCTGCGCCTGGTCGCTCAGCCAGCGCTACATCTTCGCCAGCGAGCTGGCGGCGGCCCATGCGCCGCCCTTGTCGCCCATGGGCCTGGGCATGTGCGGCCCAGTGCTGATCGGCCACGGCACGCCGGAGCAGAAGGCGCATTTCCTGCCCCGCATGCTGAAGGGTGAAGACTTCTGGTGCCAGGGCTACTCCGAACCCGCGTCCGGATCCGACCTGGCCTCGCTGCAGATGAGCGCGGTGGAGGATGGCGACGACTTCGTCTGCAACGGCCACAAGCTGTGGACGACCCATGCCAACGTCGCCAACTGGATCTTCTGCCTGGTGCGCACCTCGAGAGAGGCGATCCCGCAGCGGGGCATCACCTTCCTGCTCATCGACATGACGACGCCGGGCGTGGAGGTGCAGCCGATCATCTCGCTCTCGGGCGAGCACATCCAGAACCACGTCTTCTTCACCGACGTGCGCGCGCCCAAGGCCAATGTGGTGGGCCGGGTCGGCGAAGGCTGGAGTGTGGCCAAGTACCTGATGCAGTTCGAGCGGGGCGGCGGCGTCAATACCCCGGGCCTGAAGACCCGCCTGCGCAGGATCGAGGCGACGATCGAGGTCGAGACGGCCGGGCGGCCCGACCTGGCCGAGGAGGCCAAGGCGCTCCGCCGCCAGGTCGCCGACGCGGACATCCAGATCGCGGCGCTGGAGGGGATGGAGTTGCGCCTGCTCTCCCGGCTCGCCGCCGGGGACGCGCCGGGCGCGGAGTCCTCGATGCAGAAGACGGTGGGGACCGAGCTCTCCCAGCGCCTCACCGAGATCGCCCTGGCCGCCGCCGGCCTGTTCGCCGCCGTCCACCAGCCGCACATGGTCTCGCCGGGCGGCCCCTCGCCCGGCCACGTCCCGCCAAACGACGGCGCCGGAGTGGGCCCCGACTACGCCTGGCCGGTCGCCGCCAAGTACCTCAACGACCGCGCGGGCTCGATCTACGCCGGCTCGAACGAGATCCAGCGCAACATCATGGCGAAGGCCGTGCTCGGACTATAGGGCCACAAAGCGCGACAATGGAGTTCGGTGACGATGGTCTTCCGTGGCGGATGCTATTGCGGGAAGGTCCGCTACACGGCCGAGGGCGAACCCGCTTTCAGGGCGCAATGCCACTGTCGCGAGTGCCAGTACATAACCGGCGGCGGCCCCAACTACTTCATGATGATGCCGACAGCCGGCTTTCGGTACGATCAGGGTTCGCCGGCGCAGTTCACCCGATCAGACCTGGAGCGGCCGGTCACCCGATCAGACCTGGAGCGGCCGGTCACCCGCGAGTTCTGCTCCTCTTGCGGGACCCACCTCGTCACCCGCCCGCCACGCATGCCCATGCTGGTGCTGAAGATCGGGACTCTCGACGATCCGGCTCAGTACGGCGGCCCGCAGATGGCGATCTACACAATCGACAGGCAGGCGTTTCACTGCATCGCCGAGGGCTTGCCCACCTTCGAACGCCTGCCCCGCTAGTCGCCGGTCCGGCAGGCCGCTCGCCGCACATGCGGACCTTGGCTCAGCCCTCGAAGCAGACATTCCGGCATGGAAGACGACGGGCCCGAGCCTCAGGTGGCCTTCACCGCCTCCCGTCCTTCCATTGCCGGTAGAGCTTCCCCAGCGTCGCAACGATCGCGCCCGCGATGAGAATCCAGCCGCCGACCAGGAGACCTCGGGCGACCACGCCCCCCGCGTTCGGCCCAGTCACCAAGACTCAGCCCAACGGAAACGCCACCCAGCACCATGACCATCGCAGTGCGCGTGAGCGCGGCGTCAGGCTCTTCCCGGCTCACGGCGGCGATCGCCGGGCGGCATGACGCGAGCCCATCATGAGCGCGCCACGACGACGGCCGGCGACGCCTGCCAGCCTCCGCCCAGCGCCCGGGAGAGCGCGACCGTGGCCCGGGCCGCGTCGGCGCGGGCGGTCGTCGCGGCGTCCTGGACCTCGAGCAGGCGCCGCTCCGCGTCGAGCGCCTCGAACAGGCTGGCCGCACCGCCCTCGTAGGCCAATTTGGAGAGGTCGCGGGCCCGACCTAGGGCGGCCTCGCTCGCCTCCAGGTCCTGCGCCTGGCGGCTTCGGCGGCTCAGCAGCGAAAGGCTGTCCTCGACCTCGGCGACGGCCCGAAGCACGGTCCCCCGGTAGTCGGCGACAGCCTCGCGAGTGCGTCCTCGCGCGGCCTCTACACCGCCCCGGGCGGCGCCGAAATCGAACAGCCGTCCGGAGAATCCGGCGCTGCCCGAGGCTTGCAGGGCCTCGCTCGTGAAGAGCCCCGCCCCGCCAGTGGAAAGCAGCCCGACCAGTCCCCCGACATTCACGCGTGGGTAGTAGTCGGCCAGGGCCTGCGCCGTGCGGGCGTCGGCGGCCGCGACCCGACGCTCGGCGGCGATGATGTCGGGACGCCGCCGGAGCAGGTCGGCCGGTCCTTCCGAGACATCCACGCCCAGCGCCGCCGGCAAGTGGCCCCGCCCGAGCTCCGCCTCGGCGCGGCCGGGCGCACGCCCGGCGAGCACGTCGATGCGGTTGAACGTGGCCTCCAATGCGGCTTCGAGCGCGGGGATCCTCGCCCGGGTCGCCGCAAGGTCGGCCTGAACCTGTTCCGCTTCGAGCTGCGCGGCCGCGCCGTTCTGGACGCTCAGGCGGACGAGGCGGTCCAGTTCGGCGAGCGTCCGCGTCCGCGCCGTGGCGATCTCGATCCGGCGCTGCAGTTCGCGGGCGCCGATGTAGGCCGTGGCGACCTCGGCGGCGACGGTGAGGCGTGCGCCGGCGACGCCCGCCGCGGCGGAAGCCTCGTCGGCGCTGGCGGCCCGCCGCGCCGCGGCCAGGCGGCCGAAGAGGTCGACTTCCCAGGACGCCGCGGCGTTGAGGCCGTAAGCCTCGCTGGTCCGGTCGTAGCCCGGGAAGGCCGAGGCGATGCGGGCGATCGGCTCGTTCAGGGACTGTCGCTGCCGGCCTGCCGAGCCGCCGACGACGCCCGTCGGAAGCGCGGCGGACCGAGCCACCCTCGAAGCCGCCGCCGCTTGCTGGAGGCGGGCGCTCGCCGCCTCCACGTCCAGGCTCCCGGCCAGGGACTCCTGGACGAGGCGGTCGAGGATGGGATCGCCGAACGCCGCCCACCAGCGGTCATCGGCCGGCGCGACCGTGCGCGGCGGCGTCAGCGCGGTGGTGTTGCGGTAGGCGGACGGAAGCTCGGTGAGCGGTGGCGCGTAAGGGCTTTGGCTGGCGCAGGCGACGAGCGATAAGGAGCCGGCCAGGACCAGAGGCAAACGCGGGATCATGGCCTGACTCCTTGTCGACAATAATGTGATGAGATAGATCATCTTTCATGGAAAGCAAGCCAGCAGCTGAAGCGACCGGCGCGCGGCGTCCTGGCCGTCCCACCGTCGATCGCCGCGAGGAGATCCTGGACGCGGCCGAGCGGCTCTACGACTCCATCGGCTTCGAGAAGACGACGATCGGAGACGTCGCGCGCGAACTCGGCATGTCGCCGGCGAACCTGTATCGCAGCTTCCCGAACCGGCGCGCGATCGACGAAGCGGTCGCTCGCCGTCAGCTGTCGGCCATCGAGGACGCCGCCTGGGCGGTGGCCCGCAGCAGCGGCGACTCAGCCGAGGTGCTCAAGCAGTTCAGCCTGGTCGTGCTGCGGGAGACGCAGCGTATCCTGCTGCCCGAGCAGCGCATGCGTCCTCTGTGCGCCGTGGCCGGGCGCGAGCGGTGGCCCGTCGTCGAGGCCTACCTCGACAGCCTGAGAGGCGCCCTGCGTCACGTGATCATGGAAGGTCAGCGCTCCGGGGCATTCCGCAAGGCCGACCCTGAGCTCCTGGCCGACACGATAACCGCGGCCCTGACCCGGGTTTGGCATCCCTACATGATCGAGGTGTTCATCCGCGACGACCTGGAGGCCATGAGCGACCGCATTTGCGACCTTCTGGTCGAGGGTCTGCGAAATTAAATAACTGTTCTGCTCATTTTTCATCTTTCCAACCTGCGGCCCTGAACCTAACTCTGCGGTATCGACTTGATCCGCAGGAGCGCTCGATGCGCCTCGTCCGACCCGGCTCCGCCGCGCCCCTGATCTTCCTGATGCTCGCCGCGTGCAGCTCGGGCGCGACAGATGCCCCACCGGCGCCGCTCGTACGCACTCTCGTCGTAGGTCAGGGTGAAGCCGCCCCACTCCGCTACACGGGCGTGGTTCGCGCCCGCATCGAGAGCGATCTCGGGTTCCGCGTCGGCGGAAAGATCGTCGAGCGCCTGGTCGACCCCGGCCAGCGCGTTCGCCGCGGCCAGGCCCTGATGCGCCTGGACGTCACCGACCTCGGGCTGGCCGCGTCCGCAGCCGCCGACCGGTTACGGGCGGCGCAGGCGGAGGCCACACGCGCCGGCGCCGAGGAGGCGCGGCTTCGTCGGCTCGTAGAGGCGGGCGCAGTTTCGCGGTCCGCCTACGAGGTCGCGCTGGCCGCCGCGCAGTCCGCTACGGCCAACCTGTCGGCGGCGCGCGCCGGCGCCGACGAGGCCGCCAACCAGCGCGGATATGCAACCCTCATCGCGGACGCCGACGGCGTGGTGACCGACGTGCTGGCGCAGCCGGGCCAGGTCGTCAGCGCCGGCGCGCCGATCGTGCGCCTTGCCAGGGCGGGAGACCGCGAAGCCGCCGTCGCCGTGCCCGAAACCCAGGTCGCCATGCTGCCGCGGGTCGGCCACGCGCTCCTCTACGGATCGGACAGGCCACTCGCCGCCTGGCTGCGGGAGGTCGCGGGCGCCGCCGATCCGCTGACTCGCACCTACGCGGCGCGCTTCGCCCTGGCCGACGCCGGCCTTCCGCTGGGCGCGACGGTGACGGTCGAGCTTCCCCGGACCGGGGCTTCGCGGCTGTCCGTGCCCCTGTCGTCGCTTCACGACGGCGGCGGCGGTCCCGGCGTCTGGGTCGTCCGATCCGGACGGGTCACCCTGCGCCGGGTCCAGGTCGCGGAGCTCGGCGAGGAGACCGCGTCGATCGCGCCGGGGGCCCTGGCGCCCGGCGAACGGATCGTCGCGCTCGGCGCGCACCTCCTGCGGGAGGGCCAGTCCGTGCGCGTCGCGGCCGGGGCGGCGCCCCGATGAGAGGCCCCAACCTTTCCGCCATCGGCGTGCGCCACCGCTCGGTCACGCTGTTCCTGATCATCGCGATCGTGGCGGCGGGCGCCTTCGCCTTCCTGAAGCTGGGCCGCGCCGAGGACCCGAGCTTCACGCTCAAGGTCCTGACGGTGAACGCATTCTGGCCGGGCGCCACGGCGCAGGAGATGCAGGACCAGGTGGCGGACCGGCTCGAGAAGCGGCTGCAGGAGCTGCGCTACTACGACCGGGTCGAGACGCAGGCCCGCCCCGGCGTGGTCTCCATGACGGTCCTCCTGAAGGACACCACCCCACCGGCCGCCGTCCCGGACGAGTTCTACCAGGCGCGGAAGAAGCTGGCCGACGAGGCGGTCAACCTGCCGCGCGGCGTCATCGGGCCGGTCGTCAACGACGAGTATTCCGACGTCTACTTCTCCCTCTTCGCACTCCAGGCCCGCGGGATGCCCCAGCGCCAGCTCGTCGCCGAGGCCGAAGCCCTGCGCGCGCGGCTGCTGCACGTGCCCGGCGTCAAGAAGGTCAACATCATCGGCGAGCGACGGCAGCGCATCTTCGTCGAGCTGTCCTATCGCCGCCTGGCGACGCTGGGGCTGACGCCCGACCAGCTCATCACCGTGCTTTCCCAGCAGAACCTGCTCACCCCCGCCGGCGAGGTGCAGACCGGCGCCCAGTCGGTGAACATCCGCGTGGACGGCGCCTTCGACGACCTGGACGCGGTGCGCGCCACCGCCATCGCCGCAGGCGGGCGAAGCTTCCGTCTGGGGGACATCGCCGAGGTTCGCCGCGGCTACGAGGACCCGCCCGCCTACCTCGTCCGCCACGACGGCGCCCCGGCGCTGGTCCTCGGCGTCGTCATGCGCGAGCGCTGGAACGGCACCGTGCTGGGCGAGGCCCTGTCGAAAGCCACGAGCGACATCCGCGCCGAGCTGCCGGCCGGCCTGACGCTCACCCAGGTGGCGGACCAGTCCAAGAACATCGAGGAGGCCTACGGCGAGTTCATGTTGAAGTTCGCCGTCGCGCTGGCCGTGGTGATGGTGGTCAGCCTCGTGACGCTGGGCTTCCGCGTCGGCCTCGTCGTGGCCGCTGCGGTGCCGCTGACGCTGGCGGCGGTGTTCGTGATCATGCTGGCCACCGGGCGGGATTTCGACCGCATCACCCTCGGCGCGCTGATCCTTTCCCTCGGCCTGCTCGTCGACGACGCCATCATCGCCATCGAAATGATGGTGGTGAAGATGGAGGAGGGCCTCGACCGCCTGGCCGCCGCCACCTTCGCCTGGGGCGCGACCGCCAGCCCCATGCTCACCGGCACCCTGGTCACGGTGATCGGCTTCCTCCCGGTCGGCTTCGCCCAGTCCAGCGCCGGGGAGTACGCCGGCAACATCTTCTGGATCGTGGCGTTCGCACTGCTGGTGTCGTGGGCGGTCGCCGTCTACTTCACGCCCTATCTCGGCGTGAAGCTGCTGCCCGCGATCAAGCCGGTCCCCGGCGGTCACGACGCGATCTATGCGACGTCACGCTACGCACGCCTGCGGTCCTGGGTCGATCGGTGCGTGGCCCATCGCGGGCGCGTGACGCTCGCCGTCGTGGCGGCCTTCCTCGTGGCGGGAGCGCTGCTGGCGCTGGTCGTGCCGAAGCAGTTCTTCCCCTCCTCCGACCGCCCCGAGGTGCTGGTCGAGGTCTATATGCCCAAGGGCTCCAGCATCGAGGCGACCGAAGCGGTGGTCCGGCGGCTGGAAGCCGACGTGCGGCGGCTGCCGCAGACCCGATTCGTCGACGCCTATGTCGGCGCCGGAGCGCCCCGCTTCTTCCTGTCGCTGAACCCCGAACTGCCCGACCCCTCCTTCGCCAAGCTGGTCGTCCTGACCGCGGGTCACCGCGAGCGTGACGCGCTGCGCGAGGCGCTGAAGGCGGAGATCGCGAACGGCGCCTACCCGGAGGCGCGCGTGCGCGTCACCGGCCTGCTGTTCGGCCCGCCAGTGCCCTACCCGGTCGCCTTCCGGGTCTCGGGGCCGGACGCGAACCGACTTCGCGCGCTGGCGGCGGAGACGGCGCAGATCGTCCGCGCCAACCCTAAGACCCGCGACGTCAATCTCGACTGGGGTGAGCGCGCGCCGGCGGTGAGGCTGCGGTTCGACCAGGAGCGGCTCCGGCTCCTGGGGCTCGATCCCTCGAGCGTCGCCCGCCAGGTCGGGGCTCTGGTCTCAGGCGTCACGGTTTCGCAGATGCGGGTGGGCGACCGCACGGTCGACGTGGTGGTCCGCGCGCCGGACGGCGAGCGCCGCGGGCTTTCCGACCTGACCAACCTCGCGATCACCACCGCTGACGGCCGCTCGGTCCCGCTCGCCGGCGTCGCGCGCCTCGTGCCGGAGTTCGAGGACCCCATCCTGATCCGACGCGACCGCACGCCGACCATCACCGTGCGCGCCGATATCGTACGGGGTGTCCAGC
Organism: Phenylobacterium sp. CCH9-H3; assembly: GCF_001557235.1. Lineage (GTDB taxonomy): Bacteria > Pseudomonadota > Alphaproteobacteria > Caulobacterales > Caulobacteraceae > Phenylobacterium. Next base: position 29,161 of record NZ_LSJI01000139.1, read on the forward strand.
CGCCCGACGTCACCGCGGAGATCGTGCCCAAGCTGCGGGACCTGCAGGCGCGGCTGCCCGCGGGCTATGCGATCACGACCGCGGGGACGGTCGAGGAGTCGGGCAAGGCCAATGCCGCGCTCGCGCCGATCTTCCCGATCATGATCGCCCTGATGCTCACGGTGATCATGTTCCAGACCCGTTCGTTCCGGATGACCGGCCTGGTCTTCGCGACAGCGCCCCTGGGACTGGTCGGGGCCGTGCCGGCCCTGTTGCTGACCGGAAGCTCGTTCGGCTTCAACGCCATCCTCGGACTGATCGGCCTGGCGGGGATCCTGATGCGCAACACGCTGATCCTGGTGGACCAGATCGAGGCGGAGCGCGCACGCGGCCTCGACGACCGCGCGGCCGTGGTGGAGGCGACCGTGCGGCGGGCTCGTCCCGTGCTGCTCACGGCGATGGCCGCCGTCCTCGCCTTCCTGCCGCTCACCCTCTCCAGCTTCTGGGGACCGCTGGCGATCGTACTCATCGGCGGCACGCTGGTCGGAACGGCGCTGACGCTCTTCTTCCTGCCGGCGCTCTACGCCCTGTGGTTCGGCGTCGGACGGCGACCCCAACCCACCGTCAGTGCCCACCTACAACACGGAACCCATCACCATGGATGACGTCATCATCGTCGGCGGCAGCTTTGCCGGTCTCGCCGCCGCGCTGCAGCTCGGCCGCGCCCGCCGCAAGGTCACCGTTCTCGACACCGGACTGCCGCGCAACCGCTTCGCCGGCCGTTCGCATGGCCTGCTGGGCCACGATCACAAGCCGCCGCTGGACATCCTGGCCGAGGCGCGGCGGCAGCTGGCGCGCTATCCCGCCATCAGGCTGGTCAACGCCCGGGCCGACAGCGTCTCCGGCGCCATCGACGAGTTCTCCGTCCTCACGGCCGACGGCCAAAGCCTTGCCGCGCGCCGCCTGATCCTGAGCTATGGCGTCGTCGACCAGATGCCTGATGTTCCGGGGTTTGCCGAAGGCTGGGGCACGTCCATCGTCCCCTGCCCCTATTGCGACGGCTTTGAAGTCGCCGACCAGCATTGGGGCCTCGCCTGGTCCGGCCCGCCGTCGCACAATCAGGTCAGGCTGTTCCACGACTGGACCGACAGGCTGACGGTCTTCGCCGATGGTCACGACATTCCGCCCGATGTCCGGGCCGATCTGGCGCGCCGCAACGTCGCTGTCGTCGATGGCCGGATCACTGGGATTGCCCAACACGGGGGCCATGGCGCCACCGTCAAGCTCGATGCCGGCGGCGATGTCGCGGTGGACATCCTGTTCGCGCATCCGCGCAACAAGCCGTCCGCAAGCCTGCATGAATCGCTAGGCCTCGCCACGGTCGCTACGCCCCTCGGCGTCATCCTCAAGGTCGACGAGCGCCGCGAAACCAGCATGCCCGGCGTCTACGCCGCCGGCGACCTCGCCAACCCCATCACGCCGCCATCGGTCACCCTGGCGTCATCGCATGGCGCGATGGCGGGCATCTTCGCCCAGCAGTCGATGCTGGTTTGAGGGCGATGACCGCCTGACTCCGGCGCGAGGGCCCGCATCGCCCGCGTGAGCCGGCGACAAGGTCCGCTGAGCGCCGGGGTATAGCGGCTATCGGCCGCCGGACGACCTCCGTCGCTAGCGGACCCAGAAGCCGGGCGCTGAGGTTCTGAAACCCGCCGCCCGGTACGCTGCGTCCACAAGCGCCTGGCCGCGTTCATTGAGGCCGACGCCGCCGCCCAGTCGGTTCATCACATAGCCGAACGACATCCGGGCTTCGCCGTCGGCGAAGCCGATACTGCCGCCGTAGCCTGGCGTGCCGAACGCTTGCTCTCCGATGATGACATGGCTGCCCGGTCCGAGCGCGCGAGCGCCCCAGGTCTTCGAGAACCCCAAGGTGAAGGTGGTGGGCAGCCGCAGCACGAGGTCGCACGCCGACGCTGACCTGGCCGTCCGCATCCCCGGCAGCATGCGCTCGCCGATCAGGCGCACCCGTTCGACCGAGCCATCCAGCGAGAGCGGCGCATAGATGCGCGCCAGCGCCCGCGCATTGGTGATCCCGCCGGCCGAGGGATGCTCCATGCCGCGCCGCCGCGCCGAGTTCACCGTGTGCGGTCGCAGATCACCGCCATCGTTGCCGGAGAGCTTCGCGCCGAACCAATCGGGTTCCTCCGCGATCTTCCGGAAGTACGCCGAACTCATGTCTGGCTCGGGCAGCTCTACCTCGGCGACGCGGTGATGCTCCGCCTCCGGAAGGCCGATCCAGGCGTCGGCGTCCAGCGGCTCAGCCACCTCCTCTCGGAAGAAGGCGCCGATGCTCCTGCCGGTGACGCGCCGGACCAGCTCGCCCTCGAGCCAACCGATTGTGATCCCGTGGTAGCCGTGAGCGGTCCCGGGCTCCCAGAGCGGTGCTTCGTCCGCCAGGCGGCGAGCGGCGAGGTCCCAATTGAATAGCGCGTCGTCGGGCAGCGCAGCCTGCCATACCGGAAGCCCTGCCTGATGGGCGAGCACCATCGCCACCGTGGTGGCGGCCTTGCCGGCCTGGCCGAACTCCGGCCAGTAGCGCGCCACCGGGGCGTCGAAGTCGATCTCGCCGCGATCGGCCAGCATGTGCAGGCAGAGGGCGGCCAGGCCCTTGGTCGTCGAGAACACCACCGCGATCGTGTCCTCCTCCCAAGGCCGGCCGCTGGCGTCCGCGAAGCCCCCCCAGAGATCGACGACCAGCTCCCCCTCGTGGCGGATCGCGACCGCGGCGCCGCGCTCGCCGTGCTGGCGGAAGTTTTGTTCGAAAGCCAGGCGCACGCCATCGAAGGCCGGCGCGCAGTGGCCGTGGATATGGACCGGCTGGGCCACGGGACGTCCCCTCAGAAGCTGTAGGATAGGCCGACGGCGAAGTGCCGGGGCGGTGCGTAGTTGACGGCCTTCTCCGCGCCGAGCAGGCCGGAGTAGACGGTCGTGCCCATCTGGTAGGTGCGGTCGAACAGGTTGTTGACGTAGCCATAGACCCGCCACGGGCCTTCCTGCGGCGCCAGCGAGGCCGAGAGGTTTACGACGCCGCCGGGCCCCTGTGAATTGCCGGGCTCGTTGAACTCGTTGAAGTAGATCCGCGAGCGCCAGGCGTACTGGGCCCCCAATGCGACGTCGAAGCCCGCGACCGGCGAGAACTCGTATCGGACGTCGAGGTTGACCGACCACTTGGAGATGTTCGGCAGCTGGTTGCCGGACAGGTCGGTGGGCGGCGCGGGCGCGGGGCCAGGGATCGTGCGGCTGTTGCTGAACTCCTCGAAGGTCCCGTCGAGGTAGCCGACGCCCGCGCCCAGCCGGAGCCCGCGCGCGGGGAGCAGCGCCAGGTCCAGCTCCGCACCCTTGATGGTCGATTTCGGCACGTTGGCCAGGACCGCGATGGTCTGCACGACCTGGGTGATCTGGAGGTCCTCGTAGCGGCTGCTGAAGACCGCGCCGTTCACCTGCAGACGCCGATCGAAGAAGGTCGCCTTCTGGCCCAGCTCCCAGCTACGGACTTCCTCCGACCTCACCGGCGACGTCTGCAGCGCTCCGATGTTGATCGCGCCGTCCTTGTTGGCGGTCGCATAGCTGCCATAGACGAGAATGTCGGGCGTAAGCTGCCCCTCGAGCGCCAGCTTGAACGGCGTATGGGTGTTGTTTAGGCGGCTCCCGAAGCCGGTCACGTTGACCCCGAATTGCGGGATAAACTGGTACTCCCGCGCGGCCTTGGTGGTCTCGCTGTAGCGGACCTGGCCGGATACCGCCCACGTCTCGTTCAGCTCGAAGCGGACGTCCGCATAGACGGCGAAAGACTCGGTCTCGAGCTTGCCGCCGGCGTCGTAGTGGATGGGGAACGCGACGTTCGTGGGCGCACCCGGCGCCAGGTAGGCCAACAGGGACAGCCAGGGCACTTCGATGTTCTGCGACTGGTTGAGCCGCACGTACGACGCGCCGACGATCCACCGCAGCCGGTCTTCTCCCGGCGAGGCGAGATAGGCCTCTGCGTAGTAGTCGTGGCTGCTGGTGTGGGTCGAATAGCGGCAGGCCTCGGCCTCGACCCCGTCGCAGTCGTTCAGGAAGTCCTGCAGGCCGTCGCGATAGTTCAGGGTCGCGGTCAGGGTGTTGCGCCCGACCGGCTGGACGAGCCCCACGTTGACCGTCGCGACCTCCAGCTCCGTGGACCCGACGGTGGCCTTGATGCGGCGGGCCTGATTGGTCGGCCGCTCGCCGAAGAGGGCCTCCGCGGGATAGACGACGCCCGGCACGTTCACCACGGACAGCGCCGGCCCCGCCTCGTCCTCCCGGTACCACGAGGCGAGCAGGTTGAGCCGTCCCTCACCCGGCAGGTCGAGCTCCAGCTGACCCCGCACCGCGTGGCTCTTCAGGTCGTCGAAGCGGTCCGGCGCGCCGGGCTTATCCGCCAGCAGGTTCTTGGTGTACCCGTCGAGATGGCGCAGTTGATAGGACAGCCGCCCCAGAACCGGACCGGATCCCAGTGGCCCCGAGAGATAGCCCTCGCTCTCCAGCCGCCCGAAATCGCCGGCCACCGCATCGACCCGGCCTTCCGGGGCCCGGGTCGGCCGCGCCGAGATGACGTTGATCGCCCCGCCCACGGCGTTCCGCCCATATAGGGCGCCTTGTGGGCCGCGCAGGATCTCGATGCGCTCCACGTCGAACATGCTGGTGTTCATTGAGCGCTGGTCCGAGACGTAGGCGCTGTCCTGATAGAAGGCCACGCCCGGGTCGCCACCGGCATTGATGAAGGTATTGCCGATCCCGCGGATGTAGAGCTGGGACGAATTGCTCGTATTGGTGAAACTGACATTCGGGACGGCAGTCTGGAGATCCTCCAGCCGCTGTTGGCCCCGCTCGCGCTGCACCTCCCCGCTCAGCACCGCGACGGACTGCGGGATGCTCTGAAGCGTCGTCTCGCGCCGGGCGGCGGTGACAACGATCTCCTGGATCTGAATCTCCGAGGCGGTGGGCGGCGGGCTTGTCTGGGCGGCTGCGGTCGACCCCAGCGCGCCCAGGAGCGCCACACCGGACGCCGTCGTCCATAGCTGCAAGTTCATGGTCTCCCCCCTCGTCTGCCGCGCACTGCGTCGCGTGTCTTGCGAGGTTCTCGGAGGGATCGACCGAGGCGTCGAGGACAGGTTCTGGGCGCCTGGGGACAGTTTCTCTGGCGGCCCGGTCCGAAGGGCCGCGACCTTGACGCGACCCGGAAGGCGTTTCACCGTCGCGCCCGTGACGGGGACCATGGGTCCTTGAATTTGCTCCCCAATGGGCGACGCAGATGAGGCGCTTCACGCGATGATGCAGAGCCGCCCCGCCACATACTCCGATCCGGCCGTCATGCCCTTTGGATGGATCGGGCGCACGGCGAGGCTGGCGGCCGAGGCCGGAGTCGACGTGCTGCCCGGCCTGGCCGACGCCGGCGTCGGCGCCGGCGATGGTCCGCTCCAGGACGCCTCACCCGTCGACCCCGCCGAGTACCTCCTCATGTGCGCCCTGGTCATCAACGCCGTGGACGACGAGATGCACGGTGCGGCGCGCACGCGGATGCTGCGCGGCACGGCGAACCTGGTGGTGCAGGCGATGGCAGCCAACCGCACCTTGCAGGGGGCGATCGAAACGGCCGTCAGGTTCTTCGTCATCGCTGGCGCCTACTGCCGCATCGAGCTCAGCGTCAGTGACGGCGAGGCGCATTTGCGGATTCGCTCGGACAGCGGCGACATGCGCTTACAGCAGGTGGTGGAGGAGATGTTCGGGACCTACCTGCACATCCAGCTGTCGCACATGCTGGGCTTCCTGCTGCCGATCACACGGTTCGGCACAACCTCGCCGGATCATCCTCTGCAGGGCCGGCGACATCCATATTTCCTCGCCCCGGTGACCTCTTCGAACGCCACGGCGCTCGTCTTTCCGGCGAAGTACCTCGCCTTCCCCTGCCGCGCGCGGCCCGACATCAACCCGCTGCTGGAGGGCGAGCTGGCCTGGATCTCGCACCATACGGAGCGCCGGGATGGCCGCTTTCATGCCCGTGAGGCGGACACCGCCAGCGCCGAGGTGTTTCGCCGGCTGCTCGTCCGCGACCTGGGCTTCGACGCATGCTGCCGCGAGCTCGCCATCGGCGCCGCCGAGCTCCGACAGCGCCTCGCGAATGAGGGCGCCAGCTTCCGCCTGCTGCGCCGCGCCGCACTGATCGAGCGCGCCGGACCGGCGTTGCGCGCCGGATCCGGCTTGGACGACGTGGCCGACGCCCTAGGCTATTCCGACGGCCGCAGCTTTCGACGGGCCCTGAAGGCGGCGACCGGTCTCGGCATCGCAGACCTGCGACGGATCGACCTGACGTCCACCGGTCCAGCGCCCAGTGTCCTCGCGCGCCTCAAGTTCGAGAAGGAGCGGCAGACGTAGTGGGGCCCCCGAGGCGCAATCTACGCCGGCGACCCCGAAGATCGGCCTCTCGACACAGTCTGCAGGCGAGCGGCTGCGAGTCGTTCACCTCGCAGGTGCGCCGCCACCAGCCAAAGCGATTGGCCGCCTGCGCTTCTTCGCGCTCCCAGCCGCCCCTAACCGCCTCGCGCCCGGGTTCGGGTTGAGTTGGCCGAGGGTCTTGCGGGCGGCGCCCAGGGTGCGGCGGCTGGGCCAGCCCGGCGTGGCGGCGATCTGATCGAGTTTTCGCCGTTGGCGAGGCGCACGAAAATCTCGCCCGAGATTTTCTCGCGGTAGGCGAGGTCATAGCTGGCCATCATCAAAGACCATCATCGGCAACGCCGAAATCGGAGCATTAAGCGAACATCATGATCGTCTCGCGTCCAGACCCATCGCTCCGGGTCGTCCGCCGGCGCGAACCCCAGGCGGCGCGCGAGGCGGATGGAGGCGGTGTTGGCGGGGTCGATGAAGGCCTGGACGGCTGCGCCAGGACGCTCGGCGGCGAGCCAGGCCAGGGCGGCGCGCGCGGCTTCGGCGGCCAGCCCCCTGCCCCAGTGATCCGGGCGCAGATGCCAGGCGAGCTCGCTCACGGGGGCGAGGTGGTTGAAGCCGAGGGCGCCGACGAAGGCGCCGCCATCCGCCTCCAGCAGCGCCCAGCGGAAGCCGTCGCCCTGCACCGCACGCCGGACGAAGAAGTCGAGGATGCGATCGCTGTCGGCGGGCGTGGCGGCGGGAAGCAGGATCGATCGCCGTGCACGTCGTGCGCCGTCCCGGAATAGCGGCAGACCGCCTCCTGCGACCACAGGGCGAACATGCCCGCCGAATGGACCGGCGCCAGCGGCTCCAGGACCAGGCGTTCGGTGCGCAGGGTAGGGATGGTCAGCACGGCCATGCGCAAGCCATAGCGCGGGGGCGGTGGGATCGCCTATGAGGCGGGGATGCAGACCCTCATCACCTGGGCCGGGCGGGCCGCCCTGGTGCTGGTCCTCGGCGTGGCGCTGGCCGGCGCGCTGGATCCGCACCACAACGCGGCGCGCAACGTGCCCACCCCCGACGTCATCGAGCATGTGGCCTATGGCTACCTCCTGACCCTTCTGACCATCGCCTCGTTGCCGCGGGTGAACCCGTGGCTGATCGGCGCCGCCTATCTCGGCGTGGGCGCCGGGTTCGAGGTGACCCAGATCTGGGGCCTGGTGTCGGGCACGTTCCAGTGGCGGGACCTGGTGTCCAATACGGGCGGGGTGGCGGCGGCGCTGGCTCCGTTCGCCTTGGCCCGACGCAAGGGCGGGGGGCGGCGATGAGCGACCCTGGCGGCGCGGAAGAGCTGTACCTGATCCTGGCCACCGCCGCGGCGGGGCCGACCACGCGGTATCCGACCGGCGAGCGACGCCGGATTCTGGTGTTCGCCCGAGCCGCCTCGCACGACCAGGCGCTGGCGGTGGCGACGGCCGGGCTGGCCGAACAGGGCTGGGGCGAGCCGGGGTTCGAAAAGGCGGGCATCGTCGAGTTGGGCCCGCACCTGTCGGCGGAGGACCGCGCGCCGGCCGAGCACGCCCTGGCCCACGGCTGCGCGATCCGGGTCTATCCGCGTCCGGGCGACGCGGCCTGAGAATCCCGATCCGCTTGCGCGCGGCCTCGGGTTCCCGCAATCAGTCGGGGGCGTGTTGCGAGAGGGAAGCTAGGCCATGCGGACCATGACCGACAGGCGGCGGCCGAGGATCGCGCTGGGCGCGGCCGGCGCCTTGCTGCTGCTAGCAGCGTGCTCGGGCGAGACGACGCCCCCTGCCAAGGCCGCGCCCGAGGCGGCGTCGGCGCCCGTGGCGGTGGCGCCAACCGCCGCCACGCCCATCGCGCCCGTGCGTCCGGAGGGCGCCGACGCCATCGACGCCGCCCTCGCCGCGGTCCAGGCTTTCAACGCCAAGGCCCTGACCGACCTGGCCGCCATCGAGCGGGCGGAAAGGCGCATCCGCGACCTGGCCGGCCGGGCGCTGGAGGCGGCGCGGCGCGGCGACGCGGGCCGGGTGACAGCGGCGCGCAACGATGCGGAGGCGACGCACCGCGGCCTGGCCGACAGCCTCGCGGCCTTCCGCACGGCGGCGGCCGAGCAGCAGGCGGCGGTGACGGCGGCCCTGGCGCTGTGCGGGCCCGCCGCCCCGGCGCCCGGCGCGACCGCCGGCCCCGTGACACCGCCGCCGCCGCCCGTGAAGACGCCGCTGCCCGGCGCCCCGGTCACCGGGCCCGCTGGGCCCGCCCTGACCGACCCGACGGCGTATCAGGGATGCGTGGCGCTCACCACGGAACAGGCCCTGCTGGTGCAGAACATCGAGGCCGTGGGCGCCCGCTACCAGGCCGCCGAGGCGTCCTATCGGCAGGATCGGCCCAGGCTGGAGGAGGCGGCGGCGACGGTGGCGCTGGGCAAGCTCGGATCCTTGTAAATCGCCCGGGCGACCCCAAATAGGTTCCGATCGCGCTGGCGTCCGTTCCCCCTCGGACAGCGAGCGACGGGTGTGCGGCCCTGGCGCCTTAGATGGCCGCCGGGGCCGCCTTCGTTCCGGCCTCCGATTCAACCACGGGCTTGAGAGCCTCGGCGTCTGGCCCGAAGGTGGTCCGGTACGACCCTGGGCGGGAGGCGGAACACCATGGCGGCAGGCCAGGCGATCACACTCAGGATCACCCTCGAAGACCCGGTCCCGGGGGTCACCTACAGCCTGCAGAACGGCAAGAGCGCGCCGGTGGGCCCGATGGTCGCGACGGACGCGCCGCTCTCGTTCGATGTGCCGGTGAGACTCGCGCCCGGCCCGAAGTTCCTGGGAGAGTTCGTTCGCCGGGAAGGGCCGGCGCGCCGCTTCGTCTATATCGCCATCGGGGGTCAAGCCGGCGATCACGCCTCGCCCTGGAGCCGGCGCATCAAACTCGACATCCACGATCTGCCCGGAGCTCTTCTGGAGAAGGCTCTCGCGGGAGACATCCTAGAAGGCCGCTTGCCGGGGCGCGCCAAGGACGGCGGGCCATCCTGCGGGACCTTGAAGCCTGTCGGCGGGTGGCGCGTCGTGGCCTAGAGCTTTTCCGCCGCGGACGGGGCTGAGGGCGTGGGAGCTTACAGGTGAGGCCCGGGCCGACCGCGTTTGGCCCGATACCCCCTCCCACGCCCTCGGCGCCGGCCGCGGCTAGATGTGTTTCGCGCGCGCCAGGGGCTGGTCTGAAACCGCGGGGGCGGAGATCGACGCCTGCCAATCGTCGGCGACCAGGGCGGGCGGGGCCAGCATCCGGCCAAGCGCCAGATAGCTCGCGAAGCCCACGAAGAAGGCGACGCAGGCCAGGACGAAGTAGGGCTTGAGCACGTCGTTCATCAGGCTGACCGCAGGCTCCCTATGGCCGGTTGCCTCAGGTTGAACGGGCGCCCACGGGGACGGTTGCGGCGCCGCTCGCCATTGTTTTCGCGAGGCTCGCCGCGCGAACCCGGGTGTTGCGATCGCATCGCCGACGTTGAGCGTCACGGGCTCCATCCTTCGTCTGCCGCGGTCAGCTTGACCGTAAGGTTCCTGCCTGCAGGTACGGCGCCAGGAGGCCTCCGGTTTCACGCCGGCGCATTGACGCGGCGCAAGCGGCCCGCGCCCGGCGAAGCTTTTTCGAAGTTGCGAACGATTCTCATTGCGCCGCGCCACCCCGGGACTTAAGAACGCCTCGCATTCTTAGTCGCAGTACGCCGAGGGGCGCGGGGGATATGGTGAGAGTTGGAGGCGGCATCGCCGCGCGGAAGAAGCTGGCGATGACCTGCGCGATCGCAGGGCTGGCGGGTCTGTCGTTGGGCGGGGCGGCGCAGGCGGTGGAGGCCGACGGTGCGGCGATGGCCACGGCCGACGCGGACTCGGCGGGCACGGTCTCGGGCATCGAGGTCGAAGGCAAGCTCACCAAGCAGAACAATCCCAAGGTGACCGCCAAGCCGCTGGACAACCCGCAGACGGTGACCGTGGTCCCCCGCGGCGTGATCGAGGCCCAGAACCTGCTGTCGCTGCGCGACATCCTGTCGACCGTGCCCGGCATCACCTTCGGCGCCGGCGAGGGCGGCGGCGGCTTCGGCGATTCCATCAACCTGCGCGGCTACTCGGCCAACAACGACATCACGGTCGACAACGTCCGCGACAGTGCGCAGTACACCCGCTCCGACCCCTTCAACCTCGAGCAGATCGAGGTCACCAACGGCGCCAACTCGGTCTACTCCGGCGCGGGCTCGGTGGGCGGCACCATCAACATCGTGTCCAAGCGCCCCACGGGCCGGAACGCGACCGTCGTCAGCGGCGGCGTCGGGACGGAGAACTACTGGCGCGGCACGGTCGACGCCAACCACACCCTCGGCGACAACGTGGCGGTGCGCCTGAACGCCATGGTCCACCGGAACGACGCCCCGGGCCGGGACGTGGAAGAGTTCAAGCGGTGGGGCGTCGCGCCGTCGATCACCATCGGCCTGAACGGTCCGACCCAGTTCACGGCCATGTACTTCCACCAGGAAGACCGGAACCTGCCGACCTATGGCGTGCCGTTCTACAACGGGCGGGCCGTGCCGGGCGTCGATCCGGAAAACTATTACGGCTATTCCAACATCGATAAGCAGGACTCCGACGTCGACATCCTGACCGGCATCATCGACCACGACTTCGGCAATGGGCTGAAGCTGCGGAACCTGTCGCGCTATCAGAAGGTGACCCAGCTGACGGTGGTGGATCCGCCGCAGGGGACCTACTGCCTGGCCAACGGCCAGAAGCCGGTGGCCTGGAGCCAGTCGACCACGGCCACCAACATCACCGGCTACACCGCCTGCCTTCCCACCGATCCGGCGCCGGGCTTCTACGCGCCCAGCGGGCCGCGCGGGAACCTGCGCGATACCGAGAACACGCTGCTGTACAACCAGACCGACCTGACCTGGGACGGCGAACTTGGCGGCATGCGCCACACGCTGGTGTTCGGCGCCGCGTTCCTGGACGAGGACTTCCATCTCGACACGGGCAACGTCCTGCGCACCGCCACCGGCGCGACCGTGGCCCTGCCGCCGATGAACATCGCCAATCCGAACAACATCTACACGGGCCCGATCAACTTCATCCAGGCCAGCGCCCAGGACGGCGACCGCAAGAACCAGGCCGTCTATCTGTTCGACAACATCGTCATCAACGAGCAGTGGTCGATCAACGGCGGCGTCCGGTGGGAGCACAACGAGGGCTCCAACTCCACCGACACCTATTCGACGGTGGTGGGGCCGACACTGGGGACCGTCACGCCGGGCCGCAGCTTCAAGGTCGACGACAACCTGTTCACCTACCGGATCGGGGTGGTCTACAAGCCGATCCCCAACGCCAGCCTCTATGTCTCGTACGCCAACTCCGAGACCCCCAGCCAGGCGACGGTCAACGGCCAGGGCGCCTGCAACGATGCGACCTGCACGGTGGATCCGGAGAAATCCGAGAACATCGAGATCGGTGGCAAGTGGGACATCCAGGGCCGGCTGTCGCTGACCGCGGCGATCTTCCGCAACGAGCGCACGAACTACAAGGTCGCGTCGAACGAGCCTGGAATCGCCGATCAACAACTGGACGGCAGCGCCCGGGTGCAGGGCGTGACGCTAGGCGCCTCCGGCCGGATCACCGACGCCTGGTCGGTCTTCGCCAACTACACCTACCTGAAGTCCAAGGTGCTCCAGGGCGTGAGCGATTTCAGCGCCGGCCAGGGGCTGGACTTCACCCGGGGCGACGATCTGGTTCAGGTGCCGGACCACGCGTTCAGCCTGTTCACCACCTACGATCTGCCGCACGACGTCCAGGTCGGCTACGGCGTGACGTATCAGGGCGAGTACTACCTCACCCAGCACGGCCTCGTGGCCGGCTCCACGAACACCCGCACGACGATCCCGCGGGTGAAGGCCCAGGACTATTTTGTCCATCGCGCCACGGTGGCCTGGTCGCCGACCGAGGCGCTAGAGCTGCGCCTCAACGTCAACAACCTGTTCGACAAGGAGTACTACACGCGGGTCCGCAACAACGGCTGGGCCATGCCGGGCGATCGCCGCAACGCGACGCTCACCGCCAACTACCGGTTCTGACTCCCCCCACAGGACCGGCAGGCGCCGCCCGGCTTCGGCTGGCCGGCGCGTAGAGCGCCCCGCCTCTGCTGCTCGCAGGCGGGGCGCCATTCGTTCTAGGGTGTCCGCATGATGCTGCATGTTCCGGGCGTGCTGTCGCCCGACGAGGTGCGCGAGCTGCGCGCCGTCATCGACGCCGCCGCCTGGGAAGACGGCAACGCCACGTCCGGCAAGCAGTCGGCGCTGGCCAAGGCGAACCGACAGCTGCCCGAGGTCTCGGACACGGCGCGACAGGCCGGCGCCAAGGTGCGCGAGGCCGTCACCCGCAGCCCGCTGTTCATGGCCGCCGCCCTGCCCCACACGGTCTATCCGCCGCTGTTCAACCGCTATGGGCCCGGCCAGACTTTCGGCGACCACGTGGACAATGCCATGCGCTTCCAGCGCGACCAGGGCATCCGCGTGCGCACGGACCTGTCGGCGACCCTCTTCCTGGCGGCGCCCGACGACTACGACGGTGGCGAACTGGTGGTGGAGGACACCTACGGCGCGCACGAGGTGAAGCTGCCGGCGGGGGACCTGATCCTCTATCCGGCCTCCAGCCTGCACCGGGTCATGCCCGTCACCCGAGGCGAGCGGGTGGCGAGCTTCTTCTGGATCCAGAGCCTGGTCCGCGACGACGCGAAACGGACCCTGCTGTTCGACCTGGACGTGGCCATCCAGACCCTGGCCCAGGACGCCGGCCTGGGGGCGCCCGCCATCGTCTCCCTGACCGGGACCTACCAGAATCTGCTGCGGATGTGGGCCGAGCTCTAGGGGAAGGTGCGGCCGCGAAACGCGAAGGCGCCTACCCGGCCGCGGGAAAAGCCGTTATCCCGCCCCCGACCTAACGCCACGGAGACCTCCCATGCCGCTCGACTCTGGCGCGCCCCAGAAGACCTACCGCTGGGATGACCCGCTCGACCTGTCCTCGCGCCTGTCGGAAGAGGAGCGGATGGTCTGGGAGGCCGCCCGCCAGTACGCCCGCGAGAAGCTCTTGCCCCGGGTGGTCTCGGCCTATGCCGAGGAGCGGTTCGACCGCGAGATCATGACCGAAATGGGCGAGCTGGGCTTCCTAGGCCCGACGCTGCCCGAGGAGTACGGCTGCGCCGGCGTGAACCACGTGGCCTATGGCCTGATCGCCCGCGAGATCGAGGCGATCGATAGCGGCTACCGCTCGGCCATGAGCGTGCAGAGCTCGCTGGTCATGTACCCGATCTACGCGTTCGGCTCGGAAGAGCAGAAGCGCAAATACCTGCCCGGCATGGCCGCCGGCCGCATCATCGGCTGCTTCGGCCTGACCGAGCCGGACGGCGGCTCGGACCCGGCCTCGATGCGCACCGTGGCGAAGAAGGTCTCGGACGGCTACGTGCTGAACGGGGCCAAGATGTGGATCACGAACAGCCCGGTCAGCGACGTGGCCCTGGTCTGGGCCAAGCTGGACGGCAAGATCCGCGGCTTCCTGGTGGAACGCGGGACCAAGGGCTTCGAGACGCCCCAGATCAAGAACAAGCTGTCCCTGCGCGCTTCGGTCACGGGCGAGATCTCGCTCAGCGACGTGCACGTGCCGGAAGACGCCATGCTGCCGGGCGTGGAAGGGCTGCGCGGGCCGTTCTCGTGCCTGAACAAGGCCCGCTACGGCATCGCCTGGGGGGCCATGGGGGCGGCGGAGTTCTGCCTGCACGCCAGCCGCGACTATGTGTCCAGCCGCAGCCTGTTCGGCCGCACCCTGGCCTCGCGCCAGCTGGTGCAGAAGAAGCTGGCCGACATGTCCACCGAGATCGCCCTCGGCTTCGAAGGGGCCCTGGCGCTGGGCCGGCTGATCGACGAGGGCGCGTGGGTGCCGGAAGCCATCTCGATGCTGAAGCGCAACAACTGCGGCAAGGCGCTGGATATCGCCCGCGTCGCGCGCGACATGCACGGCGGCAACGGCATCTCGGGTGAGTACCACGTGATGCGGCACGCCTCGAACCTGGAGACGGTGAACACCTACGAGGGCGCCCACGATGTGCACGCGCTCATCCTGGGTCGGGCCATCACAGGCGAGAGCGCGTTCTAAGTTCCTGACTTATCAGCGATAACGTCGACTACGCGACAAAACGTCGATTTTTGGCACAACGTTAAATTTACACTCCCGGCGTACCCCTGCGCCAGCTTAGCCGCCGACCGGCGACAGGCGCGGGGAGAACGCATGGCTCGGAAGAGCGCTCAAGGCGCCGCCGACAGGGCCCGTATGGCGCAGTGGCTGTTCGACAACAGCCGCGACCTCATGCAGGTCGTCGCGCCGGATGGAACCCTGCTGCAGGTCAACCAGGCCTGGGCCGACTTCACCGGCCTGAGCCAGGACGAGCTGGTCGGCCGGTCGGTCTTCGACTTCTGCCATCCCGACGAGATCGCGGGAATCCGCTCCCGCGCCGACGTCGCCCATCCCGGCGACGTGAGCGAGGCGGAGGTGCGCCTCAAGGACCGGCACGGCAGGTGGCGCTGGGTCGCCGCCCGGCGCCAGGTCATGGAGAACGGCGCCCACATCGGCAGCATGCGCGACGTCACCGACGAGCGGGCCTATCGCGAGGAGAGCGAGGAGGCCCGGCGGACGCGCAAGGCGCTGGGCGCCGCCGCCGGCATCGGCGTCTGGGAGTTCGACCCGCGCAAGGGCGTGATCTGGTGGTCGGACGAGATCATCGAGTTGGTCGGCCTGGACCCCGCCGAATGGACCGCCGAGCGCTTCTACCAGATCGTCCATCCCCGCGACCGGGCGAAGATGGCGCAGATCATGACCGACGCCGTGGAAAACGGCGGCGACCTCCGCATCGAGCACCGCATTCGCGCCCGCGACCGCTGGTTGACAATGCGGGTCACGGTCCGCACCGAAAGGATCGCGCCGGGGCTCCACGCCCTGAAGGGGATTTCGGAGGACATCACCGAGCTGGCGCAGGCGCGGGACGCGGCCCGGAAGGGCGAGCAGACGGCCCGCAAGGCCCGTCGCGAGGCCCAGGCCCTGGCCGGACGCCTGAACCTGGCGCTGGAAGCCGCCGAGGCCGGCGTCTACGAGATCGATCACATCGGCAAGACCTTCTGGTGCTCGCCGGAGTTCGAACGGATCACCGGCCGCAAGAACTCGAACTACGAGGAGGCCACCCAGCTTCGCTATCCCGGCTTCCACGTGGACGACCTGCCGCACGTGCGCGCCTCGTTCCGCGCCCTGCACCGCGGGGACAAGAACTCAGGCGAAAGCTTCGAGGCTCGGATCGTGCGGCCGGACGGCAGCGAGCGCTGGGTGCGGGTGTTCCACCACCTGGTCACGTCGCGGAACGGCCGCTGGCTGAAGGCCGTGGGCCTGGTGCAGGATTGCGACACACTCAAGCGCCAGGAGATCGCGCTGAAGGAGGCCCAGGCCGCCGCCGAAGCCGCCGCCGAGGCCAAGGCCGCCTTCCTGGCCAATATGAGCCACGAGATCCGCACGCCCATGAACGGCGTGATGGGCGTGCTGCACCTCCTGAAGAACGAGCGGCTGACCGACGACGGGCGCGGCCTGCTCCGCGAGGCCCTGTCCTGCGGCCAGATGCTGGCCGAACTGCTGAACGACGTCATCGACTTCTCGAAGATCGAGGCCGGGCGCCTGGAGCTGGCCTGCGAGCCGGTGGATCCGGCGATGCTGGTCGAAGGCGTGGTGCGCCTGCTGGAACCCCAGGCCAAGGCCAAGAACCTGCAGCTGCTGGTCGACGCCGACCCGGCGCTCGGGTGGGTCAGGTCCGATCCCGTCCGCCTGCGCCAGGCCCTGTTCAACCTGGTGGGCAACGCCGTGAAGTTCACGGAAGCCGGCCGCGTGGTGGTGCGCTGTCGGCGTCCCGAGCCTGGCGTGCTGCGCTTCGAGGTCGAAGACACCGGGGTGGGCATCCCGGAAGCCGCTCAGGAGCGGCTGTTCGAGCGGTTCAACCAGGCCGACGCATCCACGACCCGCAGGTTCGGGGGCTCTGGCCTGGGACTGGCGATCACGCGGCGGCTGGCCGAGATGATGGACGGCGACGTGGGCTTCACGTCCCTCGAAGGCCAGGGCTCCACCTTCTGGATCGAGGTGCGCGCCGAGGTCGCCGAAGCCCAGGTCGAGGCGGCCGAGGCCCTGGACACCCTGCTGGACGGCGTGCGCGTGCTGGTCGTCGAAGACAATCCCACCAACCGGCTGATCGCCACCAAGCTCCTGGAAAACCTGGGCGCGGCGGTGGAGACGGCCCCCGACGGCTATGCGGGGGTGGAGGCCGCGGCGCAGGGCGGCTTCGACCTGATCCTCATGGACATCCAGATGCCCGGCATCGACGGGGTTGAGGCCGCGCGCCGCATCCGCGCCCTGGGCGGCGCCCCGGCCGCCACGCCGATCGTGGCCCTGACCGCCAACGTGCTCGCCCACCAACGACAGGCCTATCTGGACGCCGGCATGGACGGTGTCGTGGGCAAGCCCATCGCGCCCGGACTGCTGCTGGCCGAGATCGCCCAGGCCGCCGCCAACCGCGACGTGCCGGACGGCGAGGCGGACACCGCGGCGGCGTAGTCAGCCTAGCTTGCGCTCCCGGGCCAGGATCGCAAGCTCGGTGCGGGATGACACCGCCAGCTTCTCGTAGATGTTGTGCAGGTGCATCTTCACCGTGCCTTCCGAGATTCCCAGATTGCGCGCGATCTCCTTGTTGCGGCGCCCCTGCGCCACGTGCCGCACGACGTCGGTCTCGCGCGGGGTCAGGGCGATCGGTTCGGCCTTGGGCGGCTCGGCCAGTATGCCGATGACCTGCGCCATGGCCTCCTTGTCGATCCACTGCGAGCCGGACGCAACCGCTTCGGCCGCACGCACCAGGATGTCCGCCCCGGCGCCCTTGAGGATCAGGCCGTCGACCTTGAGACGGATCGCCTCGACGATCGGCTCCGGCTCCAGACCCGCCGTCAGCAACAGGATCTTGGTGGGCCATCCTTCGGCCCGCGCCTGGGCGAGCAACTCCAGTCCCGTCACGCGCGGCATATGCACGTCCAGCACCGCCAGGTCCGGCGCGTGCTCCTGGATCGCGTGTCTGGCCTGAAGGCCATCCTGGCAACGCGCGAGGACCGCGAAGGCCGGCGGGCGGAAAAGGCCGGCCACGGCGTCGAGCATCAGGGGATGATCGTCGGCCACCACCACGGTCGTCATCAGGCGGTCCCCAACGGCATGTCGATCGCAACGGTCGCCCCATTGGGACTCGACCGCAACTCCAGGCGCCCCTGCAGCGCCCGGACGCGCTCGTGGAGCGAGCTGGGGGCGCCGCCCGACCGCTCGATCTGCTCCGCCGGCATCACGCCCTGGAACTCAAAGCCGCGGCCGTCGTCCTCGATGCGCAAGCCGAGGCGTGTCCCGCCCGCTTCGGCGAGCACGCGCACGCGCCCGGCTCCGCCGTGGCGGACCGCATTGGCCACCGATTCCCGGACGATGCGGCCCAGATCATAGGCGAGCCGGCGTGGCACGGTGAGGTCAGGAGGCTCGACCGCAGCGGATACCTCGATCGTCCAGTATCGCGACAGGCGGTCAGCCAACTGGCCCAGCTCCGGGCCGAGGAGCTGGTCGGGCGCCAGCCGCTCGCTGCGCGAGGGCCGCAGCGTGGAAATGAAGCCGCGCAGTTCGTGCTGCTCGTCGGCGATCGCCTGCCGCAGGGTCGCGATCCGGGCCCGCGCTTCCTCGGGCAGATCCATGCGGGTCAGGCCGTCGATCTGCAGACCGGCGCCCGCGAGGAACTGAAGCACGCCATCGTGCAGATCCCGGGCGAGGCGGACCCGGTCCTCGGCCGCCGCAGCCAGGCGGAGGGTGCGCTGAGTGTCCCAGCGCTCCAGCGCCACCGATACCTGGGCGCTCACCATGGCCCCAACCGCGAGGTCCTCGTTGGCAGGTTCGTCATGATCGAAGATCAGGACCCACCCCGACAGGTTCGGCGTGAAGGCCGGGACGACCAGCGCGCGGTCGAAGGTGGCCTGCGAGACCAGGGCCTCGGCGATCGGCCTGGAAGGGCCGGTCACGACGCGCCCGCCTTTGCGCATCAGTGTGGTTCCGCTGGCCCGATGGAAGAGGAAGACCCTGTCCGCCGCCTCGGGCGCCACCCAGTCTTCGCCGCCGGGCTTGAGGTCCCTGGTTTCGAAGTGTTCGCGGTTCAGCAGCGTCAAGGTCGCGTTGGGCTCGTCCTGCTCCTCCCAGAGGAACATGCCGCGCTCGGCTCCGAACACCCACAGTGCGTGGCGCAGGCACTCGCGGATCGGCGGCCCGCCGTCCGGCTCCGGGTCGACCTCCGCAAGCGGATCGGAGAGGCGCGAGAGTTCGTCCACCACCCTTTCGACGTGCCGTCCGAACGCCATCAGCATGACGAAGACCACCATTGTGTAGCCGAGACGCAGCACGAAGACCTGAGCGGCGCCCACCGACCGGTCGTGCCCGAACATCACCTGCCACCCTGCGGGCGCGAAGGCGAGCAGGGTAAGGAGTCCGGCCGTCAGGGCGCCCCGCGACCCCCATTGGATTGTCGCGCCCAGAATGAGAATGATGAACGGGCTGAAGAACGGGCTGTCCGCGCCGCTGGTGAGATACAGCAGTACGGTGATCAGGGCGAAGTCCACAGCCGCCAGAAAGATCGCGGCCTGCGCGAGCCGATAGACCAGCAGGCGGTTGCGGCTGGCGCCCAGCACCAGCAGGCTCCAGGCGAGGTTGGCGAACAGCAACAGGACGACGATCCGGTCGCCGAACTGCGAGGCCCTGTCGCCGAGCAGGAACGACGCCAGCATGAACAGCGCCAGCACGGCGCGGCCCGTGGCCACCACGCGACCGCTGCGCACCGAGAAGAGATGGCCGCCGTTCAAAGGCCCTGTTCCGCCGTTTCCAGGGCGCGTGCGTCGAACGCGGAGCCCATCCCTTGAACCCAATATTCCGGATCGAGCCGAGCGGCGACACCTGACCAAAGGATAGGGGCGCCCCCCTACCGTCAGCCCGGATTGTTGCACTGCACCGCAACGGCCTAGTTTCGGACCACCGGCGGACCGTTCTCACGCGCCGGCACGGAGTTCGAGCATGACGTTCCTGCGCACCGCCCTGACGGCCCTTTCCGCCGCGATCGCCATCGTGGCGACGCCCGTCTTGGCCGCCACGCCCCTCAAGCCGACGCTGTCCTGGCAGACGGCCAGCACGCCGCTGCCGGCCGACATGTTCATGATCGACAACTTCGATGCGCCGATCACGGCCGGGTTCACGTTCACAGGCGGGATGATCCGCCTGGGTTCGCAGGGAACGCAGACGAATGTGTCCGTCCCCCCGCCCGGCGATCTCACCAAGTACGTGACGATCCTGGGCGGCAAGTCGGCGACCCTCACGTCGGTCAAGCCGCTGAGGAAGCTCAGCCTCTACATGGGCTCGCCCGACAGCTACAATTCCATCCGGTTCATCGGCGAGGGCTACGATTTCACCCTGCAGGGCTCACAGCTTTGGCAGCCGCTCTCGGCGACGCTGGGCGACCCGGCTTGGGGCCGGCGGCTGACCTACGACTTCGGCAGCTTCGGCGTGACGCAGGTCGTGTTCGCATCGGCCCGCAATTCGCTGGAGTTCGACGATCTGGCCGGCGCATTTCAGGCGGCGCCCGTTCCCGAACCGGCTAGCTGGGCCCTGATGATCTTCGGTTTCCTTGGCTCGGGCGCGATGCTCCGACGCCGTCAGCAGGCGGCCCACCTGGCCTGACCGGCCGCGGCGCGCGCCGTCTTGCCACCCTCCACGCGTCCGGTAGGGTCCCGCGCTTCGTTGCGTTGGGGACCACCATGGATCGCAGGCTCTTCCTCCAGGGCGCCGCCGGGGCGGCGCTCGTCACCGCCCTGCCGGCGCAGGCGCAGGGCCAGGCCGAGGACCAGAAGCTACGGGCGCTGCTGGACCGGTTCTGGGAGGAGCAGATCGACGAGGCCCCCGAAGCCGCCACCAGCCTGGGCCTGGACGTGGGCGCCCGGGCGGGCTTGCGGGCCAGGCTGAGCGATTATTCGCCGGCCGGGCGGGACGCGATGTTCCAGCGGACCAAGGGGCGGCTGACGCGGCTGAAGGCCATCGACCGCGCCCGCCTCGGTCCCGCCGCGCAGATCGACTACGACGTCGTGCGCTACCAGTACGAGACGGCGGTGAACGGCGGCGAGCGGTTCCGCTTTGGCGAAGGCGCATCGGCGAGCTTCTCGTACGCGCCCTACTCGCCCTATGTGGTGAGCCAGCTTTCCGGGCCGTACCAGGCGCTGCCGGACTTCCTGGATTCCAAGCATCCCGTGGCCACGGCGGCCGACGCCGACGCCTATCTGCAGCGCCTGCGGGGCTTTGCGGCGGCTCTGGACGCCACCACCGCCAGCCTGAAGGCCGACGCGGCGCGCGGCGTGCTGACGCCCGGGTTCCTGCTGGAGCAGACGAGCGCCCAGCTCGGCAAGCTGGCGGCGTCGGACGGCCTGTCCACGGCGTTTGCGAAGAAGGCGGCCGCGGCGGGGATCGCGGGGGACTGGAAGTCCCGCGCCGACGACATCCTGGCCAAGGCCGTGCGGCCCGCCGTCGAGCGCCAGAAGGCGGCCGTGGACGCGCTGCGCAAGACGGCCAGCGACGATGCCGGCATCTGGAAGATCCCCGACGGCGAGGCCTACTATGCCGGCGCGGTGGCCTACCAGACCACCACCGCGCTCAAGCCCGAGGAGATCCATCAGCTCGGCCTCGAGCAGGTGAAGGCGCTGACCGCCCAGATCGACACCCTGCTGCGCGCCGAGGGGCTGACCGGCGGCACGGTCACCGAGCGGCTGGTGGCGCTAAACCACCGGCCGGACCAGCTTTATGCCAATACCGACGCCGGCCGCGCCGAACTGCTGGCCTATCTAAACACCCGGGTCGCCGACATCGAGACGCGGTTGCCCCAGGTGTTCGCCACCATCCCGAACGCCCCGATGGAGATCGTGCGGGTGCCGCCCGCAATCGAGGACGGCGCGGCCAACGGCTACGCCCAGGGCGCTTCGCTGGACGGCAAGCGGCCGGGGCGGTTCTACATCAACCTCAAGGATACGGCCGAGTGGCCGCGCTATTCGCTGCCCAGCCTGGCGTTCCACGAGGCCTATCCGGGGCACCTGTGGCAGGGCGCCATCGCTCAGCAGTCGACGGACATCCCGATGCTGCGGCGGCAGGGCGGGGGGTTCTCGGCCTATGGCGAGGGCTGGGGCCTCTACGCCGAGCAGTTGGGCGACGAGCTGGGCTGCTACGACGCCGACCCGCTGGGCCGGATCGGCTATCTGCAGTCGATCCTGTTCCGGGCGGTGCGGCTGGTGGTGGACACCGGGCTGCATGCCAAGCGCTGGAGCCGGGAGAGGGCCACGAACTACATGGTCGAGGCCACGGGCCGGCCGCGGGGCGGCATGCAGCGCGAGATCGACCGCTACTGCGTGTGGCCGGGCCAGGCCTGCAGCTACAAGGTGGGCCACAACGAGTGGGTCCGGCTGCGCGAAGACGCCCGCACGCGCTTGGGCGAACGCTTCGACATCAGGCAGTTCCACGAGGTTCTGCGCCGCGGGCGCATGCCGCTGGTGGTGCTGGAGCGGGTGGTGAAGACGACGCTGGTATGACGGCGAAGTTCCGCGCTAGACGGGATCGCACAAGTCCTTGGGGAAGGAAGACAAAGTATGGCGGAGATCGCCGCGACGGACGCTGGCCGCAAGCCGACGTCGCTACGCACCGTGGTGGCCGCCTCGGCCGCCGGCACGACCTTCGAGTGGTACGACTTCTTCGTCTTCGGAAGCCTGACCGGCGTCATCTCCAAGACCTTCTTCACCGGACTGCCCGAGACGGCCGGCCTGGCCGCGGCCCTGGCGCTGTTCGGGGCCGGGTTTCTGTTCCGGCCCTTGGGGGCGCTGGTGTTCGGCCGCATCGGCGACAAGGCGGGCCGCAAGGGGGCTTTCCTGGCCACGGTGCTGCTGATGGGCGGCGCCACGGTCGCGATCGGCCTGCTGCCCAGCTACACCCAGGCGGGCATCATCGGGCCGGCGCTGCTGATCCTGATGCGGATCATCCAGGGCTTCGCCCTGGGCGGTGAGTACGGCGGGGCGGCGATCTATGTGGCCGAGCACGCGCCGGCCAACGGTCGCGGCCGGGCGACGAGCTGGATCCAGACATCGGCGGCGTTCGGCTTGTTCGGGGCGCTGATCGTGATCCTGCTGACGCGCCTGGCGGTCGGCAACGAGGCGTTCGACGCCTGGGGCTGGCGGGTCCCGTTCCTCTTTTCCGGCGTGCTGCTGGCGATCTCGATCTGGATGCGCCTGAAGCTGACCGAGAGCCCCGAGTTCGCCAAGCTGAAGGCCGAGGGCAACGAGACCAAGGCGCCGTTCAAGGAAGCCTTCGGCCACTGGCCGAACCTGAAGCTGGTGCTGATCGCCCTGGTGGGCGTGATGTTCGCGCAAGGCGCCGTCTGGTACACGGCCTTCTTCTACGTGCAGACCTTCATGGAGCGGTTCCTGAAGGTCCCGCCCGAGACGATCAACCTGCTGATGCTGTCGGCCACCGCGGCCAGCGCGGTGCTGTATGTCTTCTTCGGGTGGCTTTCGGACCGGATCGGCCGCAAGGCGGTGATGCTGTTCGGCATGGTGCTGATGACGGCCGCCTACTTCCCCGGCTTCCAGATGTTGTCGAAGACGCTGAACCCGGCGCTGGCCGAGGCCCAGGCCGCAACGCCCGTGGTGGTGATCGCCGATCCCGCGGACTGCTCGGTGCAGTTCGATCCCGTCGGCAAGGCCAGCTTCGTCTCCTCGTGCGACATCGCCAAGTCGACGCTCGCCAACGCGGGGGTGTCGTATCGCAACGAGGCCGGCGCCCCGGGCCAGCCGGCCCTGGTGCGCATCGGCGCCCAGACCATCCCGTCCACCAGCGCCGAAGGCCGGTCGCCGGCGGTCGCCAAGGCGGTGAAGGCCAGCGTCGAGACCCGGCTGAAGACGGCGCTGGCCCAAGCCGGCTATCCGGCCAAGGCCGACCCCGCGCGGATGAACCTGTTCGGCGCCTTCGGGGTGCTGCTGGTGTTCGTGACGGCCGCCACGGCGCTCTACGGGCCGATCGCCGCCTGCCTGGTGGAGCTGTTCCCGACCCGGGTGCGCTACACGGCCATGTCCCTGCCCTACCACATCGGCACCGGCTGGGTCGGCGGGTTCGTGCCCTTCACCGCCTTCGCCATCGTGACCACGGTGGGGGACCTTTATTCCGGCCTCTGGTACCCGCTGGCGTTCACGGCGATCTCGATCGTGGTCTGCCTGATCTTCCTGCCCGAGACCAAGGGCAAGCCGCTCTCATAGCTGGCCGCAGGCCAGTTTGGGGAACCGCAGAAAGGCGCAGAAGGGACTCGAGCTCTTCTTCCGCGTCTTCTGCGCTTTCTGCGGTTTGAATCTTAGGGCTTCGCTGGACCGTCGAGGTCGGCCAGCTTGGCGTAGGACGGCTGCGTTGTGGCCTGCAGCTTCTTCGCCACCGCCTCAGCCTCGCGCAGGGCGCGCAGGACGTTGCCGCCGGCCAGCTTGCCCAGGTCCTCGTCGGACCAGCCGCGGCGGGCCAGTTCGGCCAGCAGGTCGGGGAACTTGTCCACCCCCTCCAGGCCCACCGGCGTGTCGCCGATGCCGTCGAAGTCCGAGCCGATGCCCACGCAATCCACGCCACAGACCTTGGCCAGATGCTCCACGTGGTCGGCGACCTGGGCCAGGGTGGCGGGCGGGCCGGGATTGGCCTTGTCCCAGGCGTCCATGGCTGCCTTGGCCCGCTCCGGCTGGCCGATGTAGAGCCCGCCGAACGGGGGTGAGTTGTACCGGGCCTGCTCCGCCGAGCGGTCGGCGGCCCAGCGGTTGCGCGCCTCGGACACGTAGGTCGTGGCGAAGTTGACCATGACCACGCCGCGGTTCGCCTTCACCAGCGCCAGCACCTCGTCCGAGACGTTACGGGCGTGGTCCGCCACGGACTTGGCCCCGGAGTGGGAGAAGATCACCGGCGCCTGGGTGGCGGCCAGGGCGTCCTTCATCGTCTTCTCCGAGACGTGGCTGAGGTCGACCAGCATGCCCAGCCGGTTCATCTCGGCCACCACCGCCTTGCCGAAGGGAGTCAGGCCGTTATGGGTGGGATTGGCCGTGGCGCTGTCGGCCCAGCGGTTGTTGATGGCGTGGGTGAGCGTCATGTACCGGGCCCCGGCGGCGTACATCTGGCGCAGCACCGGCAGGCTGTCGTTGATCTGGTGCCCGCCCTCGATGCCGATCAGCGAGGCGACCTTGCCGGCCTTGTGGACGCGGACCACGTCGTCGGCGGTGTAGGCCATCTCGAACACGTCGGGATAACGTGTCGCCATACCCTTCACGATGTCGATCTGTTCCATCGTCATCTGCACGGCGATGGGGCCGTCATACTGCGGGGATATGAATACAGACCAGAACTGGCCGCCGACCCGGCCCTTCTTCAGGCGCGGGATGTCGGTCATCAGGCCGATGGAGCCCGGACGGGGCCCCTTGAGCTGGGAGGTGTCGGAGCGCAGGTCGATCTTGCCGACGTCGCCGCCGGCCCGGCCCCGGATCTCGCCCGGCAGGTCGTTGTGGCCGTCGATCAGCGGCGTCCTGGCCAGCACCCTGTCGACCCGCGCGGCGATCTTGGGATCGACCGTCTGAGCCCCCGCCGAGCCGGCCCACGCCAGCACCGCCATCGCGGCCCCGCAGGCCGCCGCCCTTTTCAACGCCATCGGAATACGCCCCTCGATCCAGACCACCAGCATGCAGAGGTCGCCGGGCCGGTCAACGCGCGGCCGGCCCGGCGAGCATCAGAACTCCGTCGACAACGTCACCTGCACCGTCCGCCGCGGCCCCGGGCGGAAGAAGGCCGGCGTGTTCACCGTGGTGCTGATCGTGCCGAGGTAATCCTCGTCCAGCAGGTTGTCGACATTGACCCGGGCCTTGACGTTCTTGAGGTAGCCCCAGTCCACCCCGTCGCCCAGGTCGAGGTAGGCGGCCAGGATGGTGTAGCCGCCCGTCGCCTCGGTGTTGGTGAAGTTGGTGTAGCGCTTGGAGATGGTCCGCGCCGACAGGTTGAAGATCGCCCCCTGGACCGGCTCGAAGGTTACGCCGCCCTGGAACAGCCATTTCGGGAAGTCGGGCACCTTGTTGCCGGCGATCAGGAACGTCGAGAAATTGTCTTTGAATTCCGAGATGTTGTACGAGACGTTGGCGTTGAAATAGACCTTGCCGCCGAACAGCTCGGGCTTCCACTGGCCGCTGAACTCGGCGCCCTTGGCCTCCACCGCCCCCACGTTCTGGAAGAAGGTTTCGGTGGTGGTGCTGCCGGGCACCGGCGAGGCGAAGGACTGCAGCCGGTTGTCGAACTTGGTGAAGTAGGCGACCAGCGAGGCGTTGAACGTCGGCCGGTTGGTGCGCACGCCCAGCTCGTAGTTCTTGGCCTTCTCGGCGTCGGGGCCGGGCGCCAGGGGGCTGGCCGCCGAGAAGATGTCGTCCGCGCCGCGCGGCAGGGCCATGTTCTCGGAGTAGGAGGCGAAGACCTGGTCGCGGTCGGTGACCGACCACACCGCGCCGACCTGGGGCAGGAAGTAGTCCTTCCAGCTGTCGGTGATGGTGGGGGTGCGCCGGTTGATGAAGTCGGCGGGGTTCCGGTAGCCGCTGATCTCGTAGTCGATGTCCAGGCCCTTGAAGCCCACGTCGACCTTCAGGCGATCGTCCAACAGGCTGATGGTGTCCTTGACGAAGACCTGCAGGGTCTTGCGGTTCGAGGTGTAGTTGCGCTGCAGGTGGACCGGCTCGTTGAAGAGCGGCGCGCCGTCGGGGTGACCGTTTTCGACGTTATAGCGCTGCTGGGTGCGGTGATAGTCGTCGTCCTCGTACCAGGCGCCGGCCTGGATCGTGTTGATCCCCCAACGCCAAGTCAGATTGCCGGTCACGCCCTTGCGCGTGCCGTCGATGGTGGACAGGCCATACTGGATGCCACGCGGCGCGAAGAGGCCCGGCACGATCAGGCGCTCGGCGTTGTGGTTGGCCAGCGAGGTCGCGTAGGCCTCGGGCGAGACGCCGTAGCCTTCCTTGTCCTCGTAGTAGCCCGTGACGGAGACGTCGACCGCCTCGCCCAGCGGCGTCTTCAGCGTCAGGGCGTAGAGGTGGTCCTCGCGGCTGTTGATCGCGAACTTGTAGTACTGGCTGTAGTTGCTGTTCGAGTACGGCACCCCCGCCGCGGTGATCGGCAGGGACGTGGCCGTGGCCGCCGAGCCCAGCGCCCCGGGGACCGGGATGTAGCCGAGGTAGGCGAAGTCCCGCCCGCTGCGGCCGAAGATGTCCCCTGCCGTGCCGGCGTACTGGGCCTTGGTGATCGAGGGGCTGTCGTAGTCGAAGTACTTGTTGTGGACGGTCTGGAAGGTCACGGAGCCTTCGCCGAACCGGTAGCGGAGCTGGCCTTCGTAGTGGTCGCGGTCGATGGTGCCGGGCCCGCGCCACAGCTCGCCGGAGACGGTCGAGAAGCTGCCGAAGGCGGAGAAGCCGTTGTGCTCGCCGGTATCGAGGCGGACGAAGGCGCGCAGCAGCTCGTCGCTGCCGCGGCTGTAGCTGACGCGACCGCCGAACTCTTCGGCCGGCCCGCGGCTGATGTAGCTGACGATCGGGCCCAGCGAGGCGTAGCTGGCGAGCGACACGTCGCCCGAGCCGGCCGACGCGGTCACCCGGGCCAGGTTCTCGTTGTCCACGTAGCGATAGATCGGCGAGCCCCCGAACTGGTCCGAACGCCCCATGGGCACGTCGTCCAGCAGGAAGCCGATCTGCTGGAAGTTGAAGGCCCGGACGGAGACGGAGTTGCCGAACTCGTACATGCCGAGGGCGTCGTTGGCCTGGACGTTGAAGCCCGGCAGGCTCTCCAGCATCTTCAGGCCGGTGATGCCCGCCGGCGCCGACAGCAGGGCGTCGCTGGTGATCGAGACCGTGGCGGTGGCGTGGTCCGTGCCGATGGCGACCGTCGCCTCGGACACCCGCGAACCGGTGACCACCAGCTCCTCGATCTCGGGCGGGCGGGTCTGAGCCGTCGCCTCCGAGGCGGCCAGCGCCCCGAGCAGCGCGCCCACGCTCACCAGCCGCCGCGCCGCATATGCCTTGAACGTCATATCCATCGCCCCCTCGCGCTTGTTGTCTCAGGGGACAAGGGGTGAGGCCTCGCCATTGCGACAAGGACATGACGGCCGGTCCGCGCCGAAAAAGGCACGGTCGGTCGCTGATGAGCAAGAGATGACCGGCGGGCGCCGCGTTCGTTGGCGCCCGCGACTTCAGGAGGCGATCGGCAGGATCTCGGTCGTGACGCCGGCGGCTTGCAAGGCGGCCTGTTCGGTGCGCCAGGACGAGCCGGTGATCAGTCGCGCGACCGTCAGGCCTTCGGCGGCGAACCCGGCCAACTGGTCGTGGGTGCGCCCCTCGAACCGCTCGGCGTCGCGCCGGGCCAGGCTGAGGACGTCGGGGTGGGCTTCCGGGTCGCAGACCAGCACGTCGGCGGCCGCCAGCGCCCGAACCGCCCGCAGGGTCAGAAGGTCGGCGGGACCGCGGGCGTCAACGTACTGCACCCGTCCCGCCAGGGTGGGCGTGTCGAACAGGGCGGCGCGGAGGCGCTCGCGCGCGCCGTCCATGTCGCCCTCCATGGCCGCCTCGGCGGCGGGGCCGGCCAGGGCCGCGCGCAGGAAGCGCCGGCGGGCGTTGGCGTCGGGGAGCGCCCCGCGCACCTCGTCCTGCATCGAGCGGAAGAGGGCGGCGATCCGGCCCGTTCCCTCGGGCACGCGCGCCTCGATGTCGTGGCGGAGCATGGTGGCCAGCATGGGCGAGGCGCCGCCGGTGCCGATGGCGGCCACCACCTCGCCGCGGTCGATGACCGCCGGGGTCGTGAAGTCGCAGAGGGCCGGCCGGTCGACGACGTTCACCGGCACGTTCGCGGCGCGGGCGGCCTCGGCGGCCGCCTCGGCCCACCGGTCGTCAGCGGCGGCGACGAAAGCCAGGGTCACGCCCGCGTATGAGCGAGGATCGAGGGCGTCTGCGCCGGTCAGCCGCAGCACCGTCGCGGGCGAGCCTTCGAACAGCCGCGCCTTGGCCTCCGCCCCCTCGCCCTCGCCCGCGATGGCCACCGAGCGGCCGGCCAGCGGAAAGAAGGCGGGGAAGGCGTCCATGCCTACTTCAGGGTCTTGAGGTAGCCGATGATGGCGGCGCGGTTCTCGTTGTTGGCCACCGAGATCATCATCTTGGTGCCGGGCGCAAACGCCGTCGGGCTCTTCAGATAGGCGTCGAGGTTGGCGTCGGTCCAGGTCCCGCCCTTGTTCTTCAGGCCGGTCGAATAGGCGAACGGACCCTCGGCGATCTTGCGCCCCGCGACGCCGGCGAGGCCGGGCCCCATGGGCGAGCCGCCGTGGCACATCTTGCACTGCATGTTGAACAGCTGCTGGCCGTCGGCGGCCAGGGCCGGCGCGGCGGCGAGCGAAAGGACCAGAGCGGCGGCGGCGACGCGAAGCATGGAGTCTCCTGAAGTTCGTAGGGCCGGTACGGATTACCTGTGAGCGTCTTCCCAAGCCAACGCGGGAATTTACGACGCGGTCTGAACAACGTTAGGATCGAAGCCAAATCAGTCGGACGGAGCGGCCTCATGGCGACTACGGTGGATGTGAACGGACGGCCCCTGAACGTCAACTCGCCGCCGGACACGCCCCTCCTTTGGGTGCTGCGAGATGAACTGGGCCTGACTGGAACGAAATACGGTTGTGGCATCGCCCAATGCGGGGCCTGCACCGTCCTGGCGGACGGCCAGCCCATCCGCGCGTGCCAGACGCCGATTTCCGCGATCGGCGCCGCGAAAATCACCACGATTGAGGGTTTGGGGGGCAATCACCCGGTCCAGCAGGCCTGGGTGAAGCTGGACGTGCCGCAGTGCGGCTACTGCCAATCCGGCCAGATCATGAGCGCCACCGCCCTCCTGGCGTCGAACCCGAGCCCCGACGATGCGGCGATCACAGGGGCGATGGACGGCCACATCTGCCGCTGCGGGGCCTATCAGCGCATCCGCGCCGCCATCAAGGAGGCCGCAGCCATGCCGGCCGCCACCCCGGCCGACCCTGCCGCCGCGCCCGCGGCGACTCCGGCCGCCTGAGGGAAAGCGCCATGAACAAGCCCTTCAAGGACATCGTCGCCGCCGCCAGCCGCCGGGACGTCCTGGTGGTCGGCGCCACCCTGGCCGGCAGCTCGCTGCTGGTCGGCTGTTCAATACCCGACGTGCTGTCGGCCGGCTCGAAGATCGAGGTGGGCGCATTCGGCCCCTTCCTGAAGTTCGCGCCCGACGGAACCGTCACGGTCATCTCCAAGCACATCGAGTTCGGCCAGGGGAACCATGCGGGCCTGGCGGCCATCGCCGCCGAGGAACTGGACGCCGACTGGAGCCGGGTGAAGGTCGAGCAGGCCGCCGCCAACGCCAAGCTCTATGGCAACGTCAACATGGGCGGCACGCAGGGCACCGGCGGCTCGTCGGCCATCGCCAATTCCTGGACCCAGCTCAGGACGGCGGGCGCCGCGGCGCGGGCGATGTTCGTGTCGGCGGCCGCCGCCAAGTGGGGTGTGCCGGCGTCGGAGATCACCGTCTCCAACGGCGTCATCGCGCACGCCTCGGGCAAACAGGCCGGATTCGGCGAACTGGTGGCCGACGCCGCCAAGGTGGCGCCGCCCGAGAAACCCGCGCTGAAGGATCCCAAGGCCTTCACCCTGATCGGCACCGACCGGGTGCGCCGCAAGGACGCCCAGGCCAAGAGCGACGGCACGGCCCGCTACACCCAGGACGTCCGGCTGAAGGACATGCTGGTGGCGATGGTGGCGCACGCGCCGAAGTTCGGAGCCAAGGTGAAGTCCTTCGACGCGACCGAGGCCAAGAAGGTCCCCGGCGTGGTCAATGTGTACGAGATCCCGACCGGCGTGGCGGTGGTGGCCAACTCCACCTGGGCGGCCAAGCTGGGCCGCGACGCGCTGAAGGTGGAGTGGGACGAGTCCAAGGCCGAGACGCGAGGCTCGGCCCAGCTTCTCCAGGAATTCAAGGACCTGGCGTCGGGCAAGACCGCCGCGCCCGACGATGAGAAGACCGGCTGGAAAGGCTTCGATTCCAAGGGCGACGCCGCGAAGGCGGCGGCCGGGACTGCGGCGGTCGAGGCGGCCTACGACTTCCCCTACCTGGCCCACGCCACCATGGAGCCGATGAACTGCGTGGCCATGGTGGGCAAGGGCCCGACGAAGCTGATCTTCGGCTCGCAGACGCCGACGCTGGACCAGCTCAACACGGCCCGGGTCGTGCTCGCCCTTCCCGGCTCGGTGGAGATCGAGACCCTGTTCGCCGGCGGCTCGTTCGGACGGCGGGCGACCTTCCAGTCGGACTACGTGGTCGAGTGCGTCCACATCGCCAAGAAGGTGGGCAAGGGCCGCCCGGTGAAGCTGGTCTGGACGCGGGAAGACGACATGCGCGCTGGCTACTACCGGCCGCTGGTGCACCACGCGGTTCGGGTGACCACGGACGCCGAGGGCTTCCCGGCGACCTGGCGGCACCGGATCGTCACCCAGTCGATCATGAAGGGCGCGCCGCCCGGATCGCCCGGCGGCGGCGGCATCGACTTCACCGCGGTCGAAGGGGCGATGGGCTCGCCCTACCTCAAGGCCACGCCGATCGTCGACGCCCAGCTCATCACGCCGGACGCGGGCGTGCCGGTGCTATGGTGGCGCTCGGTCGGCGCCACCCACACGGCCTATGTGATGGAGCACACCATCGATCAGCTCGCGAAGAAGGCCGGCAAGGATCCGGTCGACTATCGCCGGGCCCTCTATCAGAAGGCCGGGGCGACCCGGCACCTGGCGGTGCTGAACCTGGCGGCCGAGAAGGCCGGCTGGACCACGCCGGCGTCGGACGGCTGGACCCGGGGCGTGGCGGTGCACGAGAGCTTCGGCTCGGTGGTGGCCCAGATCGCCGAGGTGAAGCTCGAGGACGGAACGCCGAAGGTCGGCCGCGTGGTCACGGCGATCGACTGTGGGACGGCCATCTCGCCCGACCAGATCGCGGCGCAGATGGAGGGCGGGACCTGCTATGGCCTGTCGGCGGCGCTGTTCGGGAACATCACCCTTGCCGACGGCGCGGTGGATCAGGCGAACTTCGACACCTACCGGGTGCTGCGGAACTCCGAGGCGCCGACGGTGGAAACCTACATCGTGCCGTCCAATGCGCCGCCCAGCGGCGTGGGCGAGCCCGGCACGCCGGTGATCGGCCCCGCGGTCGCCAACGCCCTGCTCTCCATCACGGGGCAGCCGGTTCTCAGCCAGCCGTTCGTGAAGACCTGAGGCGGCCGCCCGGCTGTGGAACGAGCTGTGCGGTTCCCAATGAACCAATCACGGTTTCGTGCGCTTCTGTCGGGCAGACTACTCAGGAGAGACCCATGCGTATCGCGACCCTTGCCATCGCCGCCCTCGGCGCGATGAGCCTCGCCGCCTGCAGCCAGCCGGCGGAAAAGGCCGCTGAAGCCCAGGCCGACGCCGTCGAGGCCAAGGCCGAAGCCGCCGCCGACCAGATGGGCGCCCAGGCCGACGCCATGAAGGCGAACGCCGAGGCCGCCGCCGACGCCATGGAAGCCAAGGGCGAGGCCGCGGCCGAGAGCCTGGAAGCCAAGGCCGAGGCGACCGAGGAAGCGGCGGAGAAGAAGGCCGACGCCATCGAGGACGCCGCCCGGAAGTAGGCCGTCTGCGGGACGGAACGGAAAAGGCCCCTTGGCTCAGCCGAGCTTCGGGGCTTTTTTCATGAGGCGCGCCACGTCGGTCCGGGCGCGCCGCCAACCCAGCCAGACACCGGTCGCGACGCCGGCGCCTGCGAAGACCAGCAGGACCACCATCCCCGCGGCCCAGCCCGGGCCCCGATCGAAACCGCGGACGACGTCGAGGCGGTGCAGGCCCTCGAACAGCCAGCGGCCCGCCTTGCGCGGCCCATCCACCCGGGCCAGCACCGCGCCCGAGGCGGGGTCCAGATAGAAGCGGACGCCGTCCGCTAGCTCGACGCGGTAGGCCGGCAGGACCACGGGTTCATGGTGGCCATAGTAGTAGGCGTCCTCCCGATCGATCAGCTCGGCCCGCTGCGCCGGCCCCAGGCGCATGGCGGCCTGCGCAAGCGTGGCAGGGACCAGGGGCGCGGGACGCCCGTCCGCGTCCAGGCGCACGCCGTCGGCCATCAGATACAGCCGGCCTTCCAGCGGCGCCGCCACGAGCCGCCGCGGGCTGACCCCGGCGGCCTTCGCCCCCTCCACCGCAAGCTTCAGATCGCCGAAGGACACCGGGCCGGCCATCTCTTCGGACCGGCTGTCGGGCCGGCTTTCGAACAACCCCCAGGGGTTCATGGAGAAGAGGCCGCTCGCCACCCAGGTCAGGGCCAGGACTCCCGCGGCCAGGCCCGTGAGGTGATGCCAGGCCATGAGCCCGCGGTAGGGCGTGAGCCGCGCGTCGCGCCAGGGTCGCCAGGCCACGAGGCCGAGATAGATCCCCGTGACGGTCAGGAACACGCCGGTCACCGACGTCCAGATCACCACCTGGGTCCACAGTCGAACGTCGGTCCGCAGGACCTGAGGATAGAGCCAGTGGGGGATCGGCCCCAGCCAGTTCAGCAGCTTTTCCCGCGCGTTCACGGCCTGGGACACCGCGCCTGTGCGCGCCGAAACATAGACGTCGGTCCGGGCGGGATCGTCGAAGCGGAACAGGTGGAACGGGCGTCTGCGGTCGAAATAGCCGGTCACCGTCCACTGGTCGCGCTGGACCAGGGCGGGCGCGCCGGCGCGGCCTGCAACGCCGTGCGCGGCGGCATAGGCCTGGGCCACCTGCGCCGCGGCCTCGGGCGACACCTGCTGGATCATACGTCCCGTCGCCAGGTCCAGCGCCTGGCCGTCGAAGCGCAGCACCGGCCGGCCGGCGAGGTTCTCCACGCTTGCCGCCTGGACCTGGAGCACGTCCTGGGTGTCGCCGAAGCTGCAGCACCGCGCCCAGGCGATCGGCGGCAGGCCGGCTTCGCGCTCGGCGTCGGTCACCTCCGGCCAGTGGACGAACAGCATCACCACGCCGCTGGCGAACCAGAGCAGCATCAGGAGGCCCATGACCACGCCGACGTAGCGGTGCAGGACCACCAGCCAGCGGGGAGCCCAGGGCTTGCGGACGGGGCGCGGAGGGGCGTCAGAAGCTATAGGCATAGCTCACGTGCAGGGTCCGGGGCACGCCCAGGAAACGATAGAGGAAGCGCTGGGTCGAGAGGTCCACGAGCGCCGAGTTCACCCGCGTGGCGTAGTCCTCGTCCAAGGCGTTCTCCAGGCGCGCGGTGACGCGATGGCGGCGCGCCGGATCCAGGAAGACGTGGGCGGCCAGGTCGACCACGACGTAGTTCCCATAGTTCACGCGCCCGAAGCCGCTGACGGTCTGATGGATGTCGCCGGTCCACAGCAGGGTCGCCGAGGCGCCGACCGGCAGGCTCGCCGGATCGTAGGCGAGCGAGGCTTTGGCCTGGTGCTCAGGGATGCGATCGAACTGGCGGCCGGCGCCCTCGGCCCGGGTGCGGGTGTAGGCATAGGAGGCGCGGGCCGTGACCCCCTCCGCCAGCCTCGCCGAGCCGCTGAGCTCCAGGCCACGGGTGCGCACGCGCTGGTCGACGTTGACGTAGAGGCCCTCCGGGAAGGCCGGCCGGTCGTAGACGTCGACGATCAGGTCGTCGATCCGGCGGGCGAAGCCGGTCACCTGCCAGGTGAAGCGGCCGGCCTGGCCGCCGATCGCGAGACTGCCGCCCAGGCTGTCCTCGGGCTTGAGGTCGCGATTGCCGGCCGCGGAGAAGGGGTCGAAGGCGTAGAGCTGTTCGGCGCTGGGCAGGATGAACGAGGTTCCCGCGGACCCCTCCAGATAAAGCGCCGGGGTCGCATCCCAGCGGCCCGACAGGTTCCAGACCGCCTTGTCTCCGCCGCCCGTCCGGTTGAAACGGACGCCCGCCGCCAGATGGGCGTTGCGGATCAGCTCGTCGGTGGTGCGCACCTGGGCGACGGCCGCATGCACCTTCTCGGTGCGGGGCGCGATCAGCAGCACCTCATCGCGGCCGTTGAAGTTCTGGAAGTCGTAGCCGAGCTGGTATTCCAGGCCCCGGTGCAGGTTCAGCTTGGCCAGGACGCTGACGCCATAGTCCTCGTAGCCCCAGTAGGTCAGGTCGTCGACGATCACCGGCGGGCCGGCCGGCTGGCCGGGGACGTTGTTGACCGTCGAATAGACGCTGTCCCAGTCGTGATAGTAGCCCTTCACCGAGAGCCGCACCTGCTCGCTTGCGGTCCAGTCCAGGCTGACGCTGGCGATCTCCTCGTCCCGGTCGTTGAACGACAGGCGGGTCAGGCGGGGACCCGGATAGTCCAGATGCGCGTCGGTGTGCTGATAGTAGAGGTTGGCCGAGAGGGACGGCGCCAGGTCGAAGCCCAGCTTGCCGCCGAAGCTGACCACGTCGTAGCCGCGTTTGCGGGCGGTGGAGCTTGGCTGGAAGACGTCGAAGGTCTTGTACCCCTCGGCCTCGTCCTTCGAGACCCAGGCGACGAACCGGCCCGGGCCCGCCGGGCCGCGCACCATGGCGCTGGCGTGGACGCCCTGGTTGGTGTCGCCGCCGACCGTGAGGTTTCCGCCCAATTCGTCGGCGTAGGCGCGGGTCACCACGTTGATCACCCCGGCCGCCGCCTGCGTCCCGTAGAACAGGCCCTGGCCGCCCTTCAGCACCTCGATCCGCTCGATCATGCTGGCCGGCAGGGTGTCGGCGGGACTGGTCGAGGTGTAGAGCCGATTGTTGATCCGAACGCCGTCCACCAGCCAGAGCACGTCGCCGGTGCGTGAGCCCTGCAGCGAGATGTCGACGTAGCTGAACGGTCCGTTGCGGGGCGAGACGAACAGGCCGGGGGTCTGCATCTGCAGGGCCTGGGACACATCCACGTAGGCGTTGCGGCGGACCGTCTCGGCGCCGATGACCTCCAGGTCGCCGCCGTATCGCGAGAGCTCCTGCGGCAGGCTCTCCTCCAGGCGGGCGGTGACCACCACCTCGCCCACGTCGGCGGCGCGCGCCGCCCCCGTCAGCGCCGTCATCGCCGCGCCCAGCAGCCAGATTCTCCGCATTCGCATCGCCCCTCGGCCGCCCCGCGATCTACCGCGGCGTCACCTGCCTGGGCCGCCGATAGCGGGCTCGGGGGCAGCGGGCCCGTACTTTACCGTTTTCAGGCCCGTTACAGGGGGTTACAGGAGACGTGGGAGTCGAAAGTCGGGTATGAACGGACAGCGATCCGAAGCCATGGCGGCGCAGGTGGCGCGGGTTCGCGAGAGCGGAATCCTGGGCCGCAGCCATGGCCTGGCGCGGCTGTTCGACTACCTGGCGGATCCGACCCGGGACGGCCGCACCCTGCGCGAAGCCGATGTGGCCCACGACGTGTTCGGACGCGAGCTGGACCTGTCGGGCGACGCCTCGGTGCGGGTCTATGTTCACCGCCTGCGCAAGAAGCTGGACGAGTTCTACGCCGGCCCCGGCGCGGGCGAACCCTACCGGCTGGCCATTCCCGTCGGGGAGTATCGGCTGGACCTGGTCGGAACGCCGGCGCCGGCGGAGCCTCCGCGCTCCGCGCCAAGGCCGCGCCGGCGCTGGGCGGCGCCCGCGCTCGCCGCGGCCGTGGCCCTGGCGGCCGCCAACATCGCCGTCTGGGTCTTCCTGGCGCGGGAGATCGGCCCCACGCGCGACCTGGCGCGAGCGGCCGCCTCGCCCCTCTGGGCCGGGATCGGGCGCGAGCGGCAGGTGATCGTGGTGGTGGGCGACTACTACATCTTCGGCGACACCGACCATGGCGAGGGCCCCAGGCGGATGATCCGGGCGTTCGAGATCAACTCGCCGGCCGACCTGGACGCCTGGCTGATGGACAACCCGGAATTCCAGGGCCGTTACGTCGACCTCGACACCTACTACACGCCGGTGGGCGCGACCCTGGCCCTGCGGGAGATCATGCCCCTGGTGCGCCAGGCGGCGGGGGGCGCGGACCGGGTCCGCGTCACCACCGCCTCGCACCTGACGCCCGAACTGATGAAGAGCGCCGACATCGTCTATGTGGGCTATCTCTCCGGGCTGCGCATCCTGCACCAGCCGGTGTTCGAGCGTTCCCGTTTCGCCATCGGCTCGACCTATGACGAACTGGTCGACCGCGCGACCGGTCAGACGTTCGTCTCGGGCGCCGGCGCCGCGTCGGCCAACCGGCCCAATCGCGACTATGGCTACCTGGCCGCCTTCCGCGGCCCGGCCGGCAACCGGTTCCTGATCGTGGCCGGCGCCCGCGACATCGGGGTGATGCAGATGGCCGAGGTGGCGAGCGACCCAAAGACGCTCGGAGCGCTGACGGCTGGACGGGACGCCCCTCTGGAGGCCCTCTACGAGGTCGACGGCGTGGGCCGCACCGCCCTGGGGGCCCGGCGGGTGACGGCCTCGCGCTGAACTTCCAGGCCCCGCGGCCGTTTTTGACGGAGAGATCGCGAAGGAGGCCGCCATGACCGCCAGGAAACCCGAGCACCCGCTCATTCCCGCCGACCGCGTCAACGGCACGGACGTCGTCAGCAAGGCCGGCGACAAGCTGGGCAAGATCGAGGATGTGGCCATCGAGAAGGTCTCCGGCGAGGTCGCCTATGCGATCCTTTCGTTCGGAGGCCTGATGGGCCTGGGCGCGCGCTATCACCCGGTGCCGTGGCGCCTGCTGAAGTACGACGTGGACAGGGGCGCCTATGTGATCCCCCTCGACAAGGCCGACCTCGAGACGGCCCCGACCATCGACGAAGCGGAGCTGTCCGGCTGGAACGACAGCGTCAGCCGGGACGCGATCTTCGGCTACTACTCAAGCTATGGCGTCGGCCCGTACTGGGGCTAGAAGCGCCTTCAGCCACTGTTCAGGCGCCACGCGAGAAGGTGATGCGCCTCGTCCCGCCATAGCCCACCAAGCGCCTGAAGCCTGATGCATAGACTGACCTTCGCGACTGCGGCGATCATCGCCTTCGCCACCGCTGCACAGCCCGCAAACGCCGAGACCCGCGGCGTGGCCGCCGCCTTCGGCAACACGGTCAAGGCGCTCTATCCCGACGGCAAGCACCAGTGGCTTTGGTTCAAAGCCGACGGCACCTGGGAAGCGTTCGGCCGGCGCGGAAAATGGTCTTCCGGGAAATGGTCGGAGAAGGATGCTGGCAAGGTCTGTCTGAAGCAGGCCCGACCGATCCCGATCCCCTTCAGCTATTGCACCGACTTCCCCGCCAACGGCGGCGTGGGCGCGGTCTGGACGTCGAAGAGCATGGAGGGCGACCCGATCAAGGTGACCGTCGTACGCGGAATTCAGCGTCCGGCGACCGCAGCGGCGGCAGGCCCCTAGTCGGCGGTCTGGAACGCGTCGTCGCGCATCCATTGCTCGGCGACGGCCCGGGTGACCGACTGCATGAAGGCCAGGCGCTCGGGCACGGGCTTTCGCGTGCGCCGCATCATCACCGCGACGGCATAGACGTGGCCGTCTGGGGCGGTGATCAGCCCGACGTCGTTGATGCCGACCGACGCGCCGCGGAAGTCCTGACCGGTGCCGGTCTTGTGCGCGATCGTCCACCCGGCAGGCAGGCCGCCCTTCAGGCGCCGGGGGCCGGTGCGCGCCTGGGTCATCAGGCCGATCAGCCACTCGGTGGATCGCGGAGAGAGCAGCTCTCCACGGGACAGCGCCGCCAGAGCGGTGGTGATCTCGCCCGGCGCCGCTCCGTCCAGCGGCTGGGCAAGGTAGGCGTCCATCGCCGCCTGGCGCGTGGCCATCGGCAGCGCTTCGCGCGCGGCCTGGAAGTTCCATCCGATCCCATAGTCGGCCTGCCAGACGAGGCCGGCGGTAAGCGCCTGCAGGTCGCGTTCGTAGGCGCCGACCTTGACGCCGGTCAGGCCCATGCCCTCCAGCGTGGCGGCGACGCCGTCCGGCCCGCCCAGTTCGCGCATCAGCTTGTCGTTGGCGGCGTTGTCGCTTTCCACCAGGGCGCGGCGTAGCAGGTCGGAGATCGGGGTCGCGTAGCCGCCGGTCCCTATCCGGTAGGACACCGGCTGGTAGAAGACCGAGCGGTCCTCGCCGGTCAGCGTGACCCAGCCGTAGGGGTCGAGCCGGCCCTCGTCGGCCGCCTTCATGACGGCGATCGCGACCCACAGCTTCGAGACGCTCTGTTGCGGATAGGGCCGTTCGTGGTCGACGCCGGCGGTCCAGCCCTCGGCCACATCGGTGACCGCGACGCCCACCTCCTCGCCATAGGCGGCGGCCAACTCATCGAGCCGGGCCTGCAGGGCGGCGGGCGCGGGCGGGGCCTGCTTGCGCTGGATCTCCAGCCGGGCGGCCGTCAGCGGGGCCGAGGCGAGCCGGACGGCGCGATCCGCGGACACCAGTCCCCCAGCGAGGGCCGCGGCGGCCACGAGGCCGCCGAGGACGACGGCCCGGCCGCTTCGGAAATATCGCACCCACTGCGCCATACGGGCGGAACGCTCCAGCTACTCAGTCGTGCGCGTGGCCGTGGTGATGACCGTGCGCCTCGCCGCTCTCGCGGACTTCGACCGTCACATGGGAAAGCCCGGCCAGTCCAGCCAGCCGGGCGCGGTAGGTCGCCACAGGCTTGGGATCGGCCGCCGCGATGACCGCGATGACCGCATGGTGCCCGGGACCAAGGCGCCAGAGGTGCAGGTCGATCACCCGCTCGCCCTCGTCGGACAGCCGGCGGCGCACCTCGGCGGTGAGTTCAGGCGAGGGATTGATGTCCACCAGCGCGGCGCCGGCCTTGCGCAGCAGGCTCCAGGCGAACTGGGCCACCAGGAAGGCCGCCAGCAGGCCAGCCAGCGGATCGGCGAAGCCCAGGTCGAGCCACTGCCCCGCCCCGATCGCCAGCAGCGCCAGGACCGAGACGGCGGCGTCGGCGCTGAGATGCAGGTGCGCGGCGGACAGATTCAGGTCGCCCTGCGGGTCGTTGCGAGAGGCGGACACCCCGGTGGGCTTGAGCAGCCAGATGCAGACGAGGTTCACCACCAGGCCGCCGGCAGCGATCGGCAGGGCCCCGTGATAGTCGACCGTCTGCGGGTTCGCGAGCCGCATGATGCTCTCGACCCCGATCAGGATGGCGGTGACCGCCAGCACGACCGCGTTGGCGAAGCCTGCCAGGTAGCCGATCTTCCCGGTGCCGAAGCTGAAGGCGGGGTTGTCCGCGTGGCGGCGGGCCAGGGCGTAGGCGGCGGCCGCGACCAGCAGCGCCGCCACGTGCGCGGCCATGTGCAGCCCGCTGGCCATCAGGGCCATGGACCGGGTGGCGGCCCCGCCGGCCACCAGGGCGGCCAAGGTCGCGGCGCAGATGCCGGTGACGATCCACGTCCGTCGCTCGTTCCGGCGATGATCCGCGCCCAGATAGGTGCGGTCGTCGCGGAAGGCGTCGAGCGGCTCGGGTCGTTCGGCGGTCGTCATGTGTTACTTTATAACATCAAGTTCAGAGAACACTAGCGCGCAATCGGGCCCCCTGGGAACCGCCTCGCCCGCCAGAACGGCACTTCATAAGTCACGCCATGCCGCTTACATGACGGGCATGAGCGAGACCCTCTCCACCAAGATCCCCGTTACCGTACTGACCGGCTATCTCGGCGCGGGCAAGACCACGCTGCTGAACCGCATCCTCTCCGAGGACCACGGCAAGAAGTACGCGGTCGTCGTCAACGAGTTCGGCGAGGTGGGGATCGACAACGACCTGATCGTCGGGGCCGACGA
>NZ_LSJI01000014.1 GCF_001557235.1 Phenylobacterium sp. CCH9-H3
CCACCACCCCCGCCACGCACGCGGCGGCCAGGCCAACCCCCATGCCCGCGGGCAGCAGCCAGTCGACCCAGCGGCGCCGGTGTGGACGCGGCGCGCTGGCGGCGATCCGCGCCGCGAGGCCCACCGAGCCGTGGGGGCGTTCGAAGGCGTCCAGCAGGGTATCCAACGCCGCAGCTTGGGAGAGGACATCGCGCGCCCACGCAGGCCGCGACGCCATCACCTCGGCGGCAGCCTCGCGCTCGTCCTCTGGCCAGCGGGCGACGTCGCCGCCATAGGCTTCCGCGAGGGCCTCGAAACGATCAGGAGTCATCCCGTCCCTCCTTCAGGTCCGCCAGGGCCGCTCGCAAGGCCCGACGGCCGCGCCCCAGCAGGCTTTCCACCGCCTCGACGCTTATCCCCATCACCGCGGCGGCTTCGATATTGCCGAGCTCCTGGTAGTGGCAGAGCACCACCGCCTCCCGCTGGCGTTCCGGCAAGGCCTGAAGCGCCTGGGCCACGCGGCGGCCGGTGTCCGACGCCTGAAGGCCGCGATCCGGGCCTGGGCTTTCGTCCGCCCGCTCCGGCGGCTCCGCGTACGCGATCTCGCGCCGGCGCCGCAGCCGGTCGTAGCAGAGGTTCAGCGCCACGCGGTGCAGCCAGGTGTCGAAGCGTGCGGCGCCCGGCGTCCACTTCGGCGCGTGCTTCCAGACCCGCAGGAACGTCTCCTGGGCGACGTCCTCGGCCTCGCCGCTGTCGCCCAGCATACGGCCCGCCAGGGACAGCAGGCGCGGCAGCTTGCGGGCGACGAGGGCGCGCACTGCGGCGGGATCGCCCGCCGCGACACGCAACACGAGCTCCTCGTCGGGATCCCCCAAGCCTGACCTCGCCCCGGGCGGCGGCGGTGCTACTGAGCGCCCGGGCCGCCACGCCGTTGCCGCATCATGAGCAACTCCCCTTTCGAGAGCCACCCATCCTTGTTGCTGTCGGCCATCTGGAAGCGGCGGTCCGTCATGGCGGTCAGCTCCGCCCTGGTGACGGCGCCGTCCTTGTCGGCGTCCATACGCATGATCATGCCGCCCGGAGCGCCGCCCTTGCGCCCCTCAGGGCCGGCAGCCTGAGCCGCCTTGGCGGCCGCGTCCGCCTCGGCCTGGGTGATCTTGCCGTCCTTGTTCGTGTCCATACGAGCGAACATGCGCGCCTGGCGCTCGGCGCTGGAGACCCTGAATTCGGCGAGGGTCACCTTGCCGTCGCGGTCCGTGTCCGGGTTCGTCGGCTGGCGTTGGCCCATCGGCTGGGCGTGCGCGGCGCTCGCCATCAGGGCGGCGGCGACAGTGGCGAGAAGAATTCGGTTCATGTGTCCTCGGAAGTCAGTGTCCGTGCCCCCGAGTTCTTTCACGCCGCATGGCGCGCATTCCGTCGCTCACGCTTTCACCACCGCCAGATAGGCCGCGCGCGCCGCCGCCTGCGCCGTTTTCAGCCGCGTCTGCAGCGCCTTGAGCGTCTTGGCTTCTCCGGCCCGGGCGAGGAGAGCCTGGAAGGCCTTCGGCTCCTGCCCGGGCTCGGGGTTGTCGTCGAGGGCCACCTTCAGGAGCTGGGTGAGGTTCTGCTGCAACCGCCAGGCGCGCTGCAGCGCTTCCAGCGGCTCGGGCGCGGCCAGGCCCGCGGCCCCGAGCGCCGCCAGCGCCTGCGCGGTGTTGGGCGACAGGGGTCCGCCCTCAGCGGCGTGGACCAGCTGCTGGAACTGGGCGGCGAACTCGATGTCGACCAGGCCGCCCGGCGACAGCTTCAAGTCCCAGTCGCCCTTTGGCGGCCGCTCCTCTTCCAGCAGCTTGCGCATGTCGCGCACGTCGCGCGCCGTCTTCTTCGCGTCGCGCGGCCGGCGCAGCGCCGCGTCGATGGCGGCCTCCGCGTCAGCGGCGAACCCTGGGGAGGTGGCCCACGCCACCCGCGCGCGGGTCAGCGCCAGGAGCTCCCAGGTCTCGGCCTCGCCCTCGTAATAGTGGTCGAAGGCCGCGAAACTCACCGCCACCGGCCCCTTGGTGCCAGACGGCCGCAGCTGCATGTCCACCTCGTAGAGCTGGCCCTCAGCCGTTGGGCTCGACAGGGCCGCGATCAGGCGCTGGGTGAAGCGGCCGTAGAAGGCCGAGGCGTCCCAGCCCTTGACGGCGGAGGCGGCGGCCGGGTCCGCGGCGCGGTAGAGGGTCATGAGGTCCAGGTCGGACGAGGCGCTCATCTCCCGCGACCCGCATTTGCCCAGGGCGACCACCGCCACCTCGCCCGCGAACTCCCCGCCTAGGCGGATGGTCTCGGCGAGCGCAGCGGGCGCCAGGCTTTCGATGCACAGGTCGGCAAGATCGGCGAAGGCGCGGCCCGCCGCCTCGGCCGAGGCGGCGCCGCTCATCACCTGGACGCCGACGCGGAAGGCTTGCTCCCGGTGCAGGCGGCGCACGACGTCCATGGCCGCTTCGAAGCCACCAGCTCGCGAGACGGCCCGCTGCATGTCGGCCCGCTCGGCGGCGATCTCGATCTCGCTGAAGAAGTCGGGGTCCACCATGGCGTCGATAGCCGCCGGGCGACGGGCCAGGGTGTTCGCCAGCTTCGGCGCGAAGGCCAGCACCTGGACCACCAGTTCGAACAGCTTCGGCTGGGCCAGGAACAGGGACTGGAGCTGCACGCCGCTGCTGATGCCGCCGAAGAAGTCGCAGAAGCGGTTGAAGGCGACGTCCGGCGCGCCGGTGGCATGGGCGGCCTCCAGCAGGCGCGGCGCCAGCCGGGTGAACAGCTCGCGGCCGCGCTCGGTCCGGGTCGCCGCCACGTGGCCATGGTGCCACGCGCGGATGGTCTGCGACACCCGGGCCGGATTGGAGAAGCCCATGCGGCCGATGGTGGCCAGCGTCTCGGGGTCGTCGTCGACGCCCGTGAACACCAGGCTGCCGAACCGCGACGACAACGGCTCCTCGTCCGGGAAGAGTTCGGCGTAGCGGACGTTCACCGCCTTCAAGGTGCGGGTGATATCGGCGTCGAAGCTGCGGAGGAGCGCGGGGCCGGACAGGGCGGCCACCCGGCGGCGGTCGACGTCGGACTCGGGCAGCTTGTGGGTCTGCTCATCCTCCAGCATCTGGATCCGATGCTCGACGGCGCGCAGGCGTCGGTAGGCTTCCGTGAGTTCGGCGGCAGTCGCCCGGGTGACGTGGCCCGCCTGCGCCAGGGCGGCAAGCGCGTCCAGGGTCCGCGGGCTGCGAAGCTCCGGGTGGCGGCCGCCCAGGATCAGTTGCTGGGTCTGAACGTAGAATTCGATTTCGCGAATGCCGCCCCGGCCCAGCTTCAGGTCGACGCCTTTGGCCGACACCCGCTCATCGACCTTGTGGGCGTGGATCTGGCGCTTGATCGCGTGGATGTCGGCGATGGCCGCGAAATCAAGGTTCTTGCGCCAGATGTAGGGCGAGAGCTCGGCCAGGAAGCGCTTGGCGGCGGCCATGTCGCCGGCGCAGGCCCGCGCCTTGATGAACGCCGCCCGTTCCCAGTTCTGGCCGACCGTCTCGTAGTATTCGAGCGCGGCGGGCACCGGCACGGCCGGCGGCGTCGAGGACGGGTCGGGACGCAGCCGCAGGTCCATCCGGAAGACGTAGCCGTCGGGCGTGCGCGCCTGCATCAGATCCGACACCCGCTGGGTCAGCCGCACCGCGAAGGCCTGCACCTCGACGCCCTCGGCGAGCGCCTCGGCCAGCGGCTCCGGCTCGAAGAAGACCGACACGTCGATGTCGCTGGAGTAGTTCAGTTCGTAGGCGCCCTGCTTGCCCATGGCGACGCAGAACCAGCCCGGCACGGGGCCACCGGCGCCCTCCCCCAGCCGGGCCAGACGGCCGGCCTCCAGCTCGCCGCGGGCAGCCGAGGTCAGCGCCGCCGCCACCGCGGCGTCAGCGAAGCAGGTGAGCGCGGAGGTCACTTGGTCCAGGTCCCAGACGCCGCCCAGGTCGGCCAGCGCGGTCAGCAGGTGAAGTTCCTGCTTCAAGAGCCGCAGCGGCGCCTGGGCAGCCTCCGGCAGCACGTCGGCCACGGCCGCCGTACGGGCCAGGATGTCGGCCAGCCGGGACGCGGGATCGTCCGCCAGCAGCGCGGCCAGTCGCTCGGGGTCGCGGCGGGCGAGGCCGGCGAGATAGGGCGAGGCTCCGAACACCGGCGCCAGCGCCGGCCACGCCTGGTCCAGGTCGGGCGTCCAGATCCGGTTGGCGACGATGCCGCGCAGCCGTTCGGCGGCCTTCACGTCGAGCACGGGGCCACAGGGCTGCAGGCGGGCGGCCAGGCGTTGCGTTCCGGTTGCGTCGGGACTCATGTCACGCATCATCGGGACGTCGGAGGGCTGCTGCAATGAACCGTCTCATCACGCTTCCCCACCTCACCGCCGGAACCGACCTGGCCTTCCTGGCTCTGCGCGTCGGCGTGGGCGCCTTTCTGGTCTGGGGCGTCTGGGACAACATCACCAGCGCCGAACACATGGCGACGTTCATCAAATTCCTTCGTCAGTTCGGCTTTCCTATGCCCGAGCT
Organism: Phenylobacterium sp. CCH9-H3; assembly: GCF_001557235.1. GTDB lineage: Bacteria > Pseudomonadota > Alphaproteobacteria > Caulobacterales > Caulobacteraceae > Phenylobacterium. The sequence goes on from NZ_LSJI01000014.1 coordinate 4,527, forward strand.
GCTCGCCCCCTTCGATGTCTGGCTGCAGTTCGCCGTAGGCGTGCTGTTCATCCTGGGCCTGGCGACCCGCTGGGCGGGCCTGGCCTGCGCGCTGAACTTCGTCATCGCCATCGTGATGGTCGACCATCTGCAGGGGTGGCGCGGATCGTTCGGCTCGCAATGCCTGGTGCTCATCGGCCTGGTGCTGGCCACGCATGGGCCAGGACGGTTCTCGGTCGATCGAATGCTGGAGCGCCGTTAGGCGCGGGGCAGGATGAAGGCCACGCGCAGGCCAGGGCCCATCTCGCCGACCTTGCCGGGCCCCTCGGACAGTTCCAGCCGCCCCCCGTGCGCCTCGGCCACGGCCGCCACCAGCGAAAGGCCTAGTCCCGCCCCCGGTTCGTTGCGGCTATTCTCCAGGCGGACGAAGCGCTGGATCACCCGTTCGCGGTCCTCGTCCGGCACGCCCGGTCCGGTATCGGTCACCGAGAACTCCACCTCGCCCGACGACCGACGCCGCACGCGCAGCATGATGGCCCCGCCCGCCGGCGTGTACTTCACCGCGTTGTCGAGAATGTTCGCCAGAGCCTGGGCCAGGAACTCGCGGTTGCCGCGGACGGTCAGGTCCTTGGCGATTTCGGCCGCATATTCGATGTCCTTCTCCTCGCAGAAGGGCTCGTAGAGCTCGCTGATGTCGGCGGCCAGGTCCGCAGGGTCGAAAAGGGTGGGATTGGGCGCCTGGCCAGCGGCCTGCAGGCGGGCGATCGACAGCACGGCGCCGAAGGTCTTCAGCACCCCATCGGTGTCCTCCAGCGCCTGGGCCAGGGCCTCCTCGGCGTTCCCCTTGCCGGCCTCCACATCGATGTAGGCGGTCTCGAGCCGGGCGCGCAGGCGGGTCAAGGGCGAGCGGAGGTCGTGGGCGATGGCGTCGCCGGCGTGCTTGTGCCCCTGCATCGAGCGTTCGAGCCGGTCCAGCATCTCGTTGACCCCCTGGGCGAGTTCGTCGAACTCGTCCCGCGCGCCGCGGACCCGGGCGCGGACCCCCTGCTCTCCATTGCGCACGCGCTCGACGACGCTGATCAGGTCCACCATCGTGCGCGAGACATTTCGGCTGACCAGCAGGCCGCCCGCCAGGCCCAGCAGGACCACCAGGGCGACCGAAGCCCAGAGCGCGCGCACCACGCGCGCCACATAGGCCTCGTCCTCGCCGGCGTCGGCGCCCACGAACAGGATCTCGCCGCCGCCGAGCTTCCGCTGCAGGCCGCGAGCCGGGTGCTTCACCTCCCGGCCCTCGGCGTCCACGTCGGTCACCTGGAACGTCGCCCAGGCCGGTTCGTCCGCGAAGTCCTCCACCGGGCTCTCCTCGATGGAGCCGGAAATGCGCCGTCCATCCTTGGTGAGCAGCAGATAGAGAAACGGCTTCTCGCTCGCGGCGCGCTGGATCAGCGACTGGTTCACCGCGTCGATCCCGGCGCGGTCGTAGACGTCGACGAGGCTGCGCATCTCGCGCCGGATTTCCTGGTCGGTGCGCCGCGTCGCCTCGCCGGCGGTGGCGACGTAGATGTAGGCCAGGAAGGCGAACGCCGCGCTGGCGAACAGCAGCACGAACAGCAGCGTCAGCCGGAAGGGCGCCGTCCGGAAGATGCGCGGCATGCGCACGGCCACGCGCCGGATCCCCTAAGCGTCGAGCCGGTAGCCCGCGCCGCGCACCGTCTGCAGCATCGGCCGGTCGAACCCTTTGTCGATCTTGGACCGCAGCCGGGAGATGTGGACGTCGATGACGTTGGTCTGTGGATCGAAGTGGTAGTGCCAGACCTTCTCCAGCAGCATGGTGCGCGTCACCGACTGGCCGGCATGCCGCATCATGAATTCCAGGAGCTGGAACTCCCGCGGCTGCAGGTCGATCTCCTTGCCGGAGCGGTGAACCGTCCTGGCGATCAGGTCCATTTCCAGCTCGCCGACCTTGAGCAGGGTCTGGACCGAACCCGTGTCCCGGCGGCGCGCCAGGGCCTCGATGCGGGCGATCAGCTCGGGAAAGGCGTACGGCTTGACCAGGTAGTCGTCGCCGCCGGCCTGCAGGCCGTCCACCCGATCGCCGACCTCGCCCAGCGCCGACAGAAACAGCACGGGCGTCCGGTCGCCCTCGCGACGCAGCGTGCCCACGAGGGTCAGGCCGTCCATCTTGGGCATCATGCGGTCGACGATCATGACGTCGAACTCGCCGTCCCGGGCGGCGGCCAGGCCCTCCTCGCCGTCCGCCCCGCGGACGCAGTCGTGGCCAGCCTCGGTCAGGCCGCGCGCCATGGCTTCGGCCGCTTCGAGATCGTCCTCGACAATCAGGATCCGCATGTGATTCCCGCCCTATCCGTGGCGGAAACTACCCCGAAACCTTGATCGGCAGGAAGGCGGTGCGGCCATTGCGGTAGACGCCGACCAGCACGCTGGAACGGCCGGCCTTCTTCGCCGCGTCGACGATGGCGGCCAGGTCGGTCGGCTGCACCACCGCCCGGCCGTTGGCCAGGGTGATGACGTCGCCGCGGCGCAGGCCCTTCGCGCCCGCGTCGGAGGCCTGATCGACGTTCTCCACAAGGGCGCCGCGAACGGTGGCCGGCAGGTTCAGGCGATTGCGCGCCGTGTCGTCCAGCGGACCTAGCGACATGCCGAGCACGGGCGCGCCCGCGCCAGGCGCAGTCCCAGGCGCGCCGGGGCGCCCGCCCGGACCGGTGTTGTCGTTGGCGGCCAGCTCGCGCTCGGACGGACGCACGCCGGAGCGGACGTCCACGTTGCGGCGCTTGCCGTCGCGGATCACGTCGAGCCGGAGGTTCTCACCGGCGCGGACACGGGCCACCTGCCGCGTGAGGTCGGACGAGCTCTTCACGGCCACGCCGTTCACGGCCACGACGACGTCGCCGATCTGCAGGCCGGCGCGTTGCGACGGGCCGCCCGGCGAGATGTCGGCGACGATGGCGCCGCGCTGGTTCTCGAGGCCCTGGGCTTCCGCCATCTCGGTGGTGAAATTCTGGATCGTAGCGCCGATGTAGCCACGTTCGATCTTGCCGCCGCTGATCAGCTGCTTGGTGACCGTCTCGGCCACCTCGGACGGAATGGCGAAGCCGATGCCCACCGAACCGCCCGACGGCGAGAAGATCGCCGTGTTCACGCCGATCACGCGGCCATAGACGTCAAACGTCGGGCCGCCCGAGTTGCCCCGGTTGATGGGGGCGTCGATCTGGATGTAGTCGACGAACGTCTCGCCGATGTCGCGGCCGTAGGCCGAGACGATCCCCGCGGTGGCCGTGCCGCCCAGGCCGAACGGGTTGCCCACGGTGATGACCCAGTCGCCCACCCGCGGCTTGCCGGCGTTCTCGAAGTTCACGAAGGGGAACGGCCCCGCGCGCCCCTTGACCTTGAGCACGGCCAGGTCGGTGGCCTCGTCGCGGCCCACCACCTCGGCGTCGAGCTCCGTTTCGTCCTTCAGGACGACTTTGATGCTCTCAGCGTTCTCGACCACGTGGTTGTTGGTGACGATGTAGCCGTCGGCCGAGATGAAGAAGCCGGAGCCCGACGACTGCTGGGTCGGCAGGCGGGGCTGGCCGCGCTCGGTGCGCCCGCCCTGATCGTCGTCATCGTCCTGACCGCCGCCGCGCGGTCCCGGCAGGACGAACGGCAGGCCCGGGATCTGGCGCAGGGCGCTCGTGTCCACGCGGCTGGTCACATTGATCGACACCACCGCGGGCGAGACCCGGTCGAAGATGTCGGCGAAGGACATGGGGGCGCCGGGCGGGGGCGCGAAGATGGG
>NZ_LSJI01000140.1 GCF_001557235.1 Phenylobacterium sp. CCH9-H3
GTCAAAGTTTGTTGGGGGGATTGGCGCAGAGCGGCAGGTCAGCCGGATTGCAACGACGCCGAGGGGAGCTATGGTGGGGATGGAGGTTCTTACATGCCCGACGAGCAAGATTCCGAAGCTGAGACCGATTTGCAGAATGACGTCTCGATTGCAGAGGAGGCTGAAGAAGATTCTCCGATATTCGATGATGGCACGCCACCGCGTGATCGGAAACTGCAGACGAACCCGTTCGACTTCATTGTGAGCTCGATCAACTCCCAAATCGAAGATGGGTCTATCGTGCTGCAAGATCAGTTTCAACGTCGTCGCGTCTGGAATGACGTGAAGGCGAGTCGACTTGTTGAATCTCTGATACTGAATGTACCGATACCCGTCTGCTATTTTGCGGAAATAGAAGACGGGGCGTACGCCGTGGTTGATGGTCAGCAGCGCCTTACCTCAATTTACAGATTCATTGATAACCAATTTTCGTTACGAGGATTGAAGGTTCGCCCCGACTTAAATCGTAAGAGGTTTCATCAGCTTCCACCAGCTGATCAGCGGCTGATACGGGCCAGGACGATCCGCTGCATCGTAATTCTGAAGGAGTCGCACCCAGATATAAGGTTCGATGTATTTGAGAGACTTAACACGGCGACGGTAAGCTTGAACCGACAGGAGTTGAGAAATTCAACCTACCGAGGCGACTTAAATGATCTGGTAGTTAAGCTCTGCGATAATCCGATTTTCCTGGCGATTCGAAAAGCGGAGACGCCAGACAAGCGGATGCGTGATGCTGAGCTAATTCTCCGATTCTTGGCATTCCACTTTGGAGGAGATGCGTTCCGCAGCGGTTTCACCCGTCATCTCGATAACTATCTTGATGGCGGCCGGCGTATGAACGCGGCTAGTCTCAATGCGCATCGCGCCGCGTTTGAAGACGCGATCGGGAAGGCCTACACGATATTTGGTGCGGAGGCATTCCGCCGAGTTGATGAGGACGGCGTCCCAGAAAGCCAAATCAATAGTGCTGTTTTCGATGCGCTGATGCTGACACTTGCGCGGATCGAGCAGAACATCGTCGCTGACCGCGCCGCCGATTTCAGAGAAGCATATCGAGCGGTCTGCAACGATGCTGATTTCCTTGACGCGATTAGCAGAGCTACGCGTGACACGTCTCGATTGAACACGCGCCTCGCAAAATGGGCAGCAGCGCTGAACCAGCGAGGTATCGAGTGCCCGGTCCTGTCGTTCGGAAAGTCCGCAGATGCCGTCGCCGTCGTTAACCCGGCTTGATAGCCGACTTGGCGAGGTGAACTGTCTCATTGAAATCTGTAGGTCCCGCAAAGCGCGGGGCGCGAAGAACATTGTCACCGAAGAGCCGGCACTCCTAAGGGGCGCGATTGTCCTGCTATCGAGTCATTTGGAGGGCTTCTTTGAGGATCTCGTTGTCGACGTTGTAGAGGCAATCGACACCGGCGCCGCCACGCCGAGTGTGTTTCCGGAAGCCATACGCGCGCGGCAGGTGCTTGGTGAGCCATCCAGGTGGACGAATGCAGATCAAACGAAGCGCTGGGAATATGTCCGAGGCGCTGCGGCAGCTCCGCTCTTCCACGACAATGAACCCCATGTTGCCGGCAATCTCGACGCCGAGCTCCACATCGCGGGTTTTGCAAATCCTGGAACGAAAGAAATCAAAGAGTTGTTCAAGACGGTCGGCATCGCGGATTGCTGGGCGGCGTTCCATGTGATCGAGCCGCAGCAGGGCTACAAGAATGAGGTTGACGCAATAGTAGGTCGCCGAAATCAAATTGCTCACGGAGACCTAAGTGCAATTGTCACAATTCTTGATATAGACGCCTACGCTCGCAACTTTAGACATACGGCAACTGTATTCTCTCGGATTGCCGAAGATCACGTAAGAAGCTCCCTGCCCGGCTTTAGCTGGCGATAGTGGGTGAGCAGCGCACTTGGATGCGCGCGTCGGATCAGCAAGCCAACATCTGCCGCGGAGCGCATCTCAATGGCGGAGATCCGCTGAACCGCGTCCCGCGCAGGCGGCGTTGCAGCACAGCGTCGGGCTGTGACGGAAGCTGCGCAAGGGCCGTGAACGTCGCCTGTGGGTCGCTCTAAGCCTAAGCCTTTATCCAACAAGCGGAGTCCAGCCGCGCGTTCGGGAGCCCCGGGTTCTTGGAGCGGTCCCAATGATCGCAACTGGCTTTCGGGCCGACCGCCGGTTCAGCCACCCGCCCAGCTGATCGCCTTCGCCAGCAAGAGCGTCGTAAGACCGCTGTTCCATTCCACGTCCGGATACCGATCGATCTCCCGGTATCCGCGGGCCCGGTAGAAGGCCTGCGAGCGGGCGTTGAACGTGTCGGTCTCCAGCCTGACGACGGAGAAGCCCGCGCGGGCGATCTCGGCCTCCGCCGCGTCCATCAGGCGGCTGCCGATGCCCAGGCGCGCGTGGCTGGATCGGACATGCAGCGCATTCACGAAGTCGGCCTCCCAATCCACGAAGCCCACGACCTGGCCGTCCACTTCGGCGACGTGGAACAGGCCGCCCCGTTCGGCGACGTAGGCGGCCGGACGGTCCGCCTCGCGGAAGGCTCGCGCCGCCTCGGGGGTCACCTGGGGCAGCCAGGTGCTCTCGTAGGTGTCGTGGAGCACCTCCCGCAGGCTCGCCGCGTCGGACGGACGGCCGCGGCGAATGAGGATGCTTGAGGGCCGCGCCATCCGCCCTGGTTACGCCGGCGCCGAGAGCGTCACAATGCGGCCGGGGTGGAGGTCTGCGCCCTGCCGGCGGCTCGCCCCTCCACCCGCCGCTCTTCCCCCGGCTCAAGGCCGGGGTCGGCGTCCGGTCCCCCTCCCGCCGCTTTTCGGGGGAGGTGAAGGCGCGAGGGCTTCGGCGGTCTGAGCCATTCAATCCATGGACGGAGTTTGCCTTGGGGTCCGGCGCTCTCAAGGACGGGCCGGA
>NZ_LSJI01000141.1 GCF_001557235.1 Phenylobacterium sp. CCH9-H3
TTCTGCGGTGAGTTCTTTTGGGCGCTGACGCGCCGGGGCGCGGCGCGGTCAGGCCGAGCTCTGCGGCGGGAGATCCGGCCGCGGGGCCCCGGGGGGTGGCGAGGGTGCCTCGTCCGGCGGCTCGGGCGGGTCAGGCAGGTTGCGCCAATTGAGGGCGGCGTCTTCCGAAAGGCCCATCTCCAGGCAGAGGCGGGCGATGTGGTCGTCCAGCGGCTCGGCGCAGAAGTCGTCCCGCAGGCAGGCGGACGCGATGTCCTCCTCCAGCCCCTCTTCGAGCCAGGCGGCGGAGTCCTCGTCCTCGACCTCGTGCCAGATGACCCGGGTGACGGCGTCGCGCACCGCGGTGATGCGCCGGGAGAGTTCGGCGCCGCCCGGCTTGCGCGGCGGCGCGGCCGCCTGGGCCCGCTCGGCCTCGCGCGCATCCTGCGCCTGCTGGCGGACCAGCCGCGCCTCCAGCGCCACGCACTGGCGCACCGAGCGCGAGATCGTATGGAACGCCTTCACCGGCTCGATCCGCGCCGCCGGCGTCTCCGCGGCCTGCGCGTCCTCGAACGCCTGCTCGGCCAGCGCCAGCCCCATCTCGGTCAGCCGAGCCAGGACGCGCGCATGCCGTTCGGCCATGTCGGGCGGG
>NZ_LSJI01000142.1 GCF_001557235.1 Phenylobacterium sp. CCH9-H3
AGTAGAAGCTCTTGTCCTGTCCGGCCACGAACTCGACGGTGCCGGCGCTGTCGTATTGCACGGCCTTGGCGAGGGCGACGGCCTGGTCGCCCATCGCCTTGCGGGTCTTCTCGTCCAGCAAGGGGCTGGGCGCCTCCTCGATAACCTTCTGGTTCCGGCGCTGGATCGAGCACTCGCGCTCGAACAGGTGGACGACGTTGCCGTGCTTGTCGCCCAGCACCTGGATTTCCACGTGGCGCGGGCTCTCGATGAACTTCTCGATGAAGATCCGGTCGTCGCCGAAGC
>NZ_LSJI01000143.1 GCF_001557235.1 Phenylobacterium sp. CCH9-H3
GGCTGCGCTCCCGCCGCTCGAGCCGAGGGTGCAGCAGCTCGCCTGTCTCGGCGAAGGCGATGGCCAGCCGCGCCCAGTCCTGGGCGTGATAGGCGAAGGGGCGTCCCTCGGGATCGAGGTCGGACCAGTCGGGTTCCGGCGGCGCGTTCATCCCCTGGGCCAGCCACATCCGTGCTTCGTCGACGGCCCCCGCCGCATAGGCCGCCCGCGCCAGGAGGCCGGCGACGCGGGCCGTGACCGGTTCGCCCTCCAGCGCCCTGGCCGCCTCGCGCGCCGCAGGGGCGTCGCCGGCGACGAGGGCCTGTTCCACGTATAGCAGCAGGCTTTCGCGATGGGCGGGGTTCACGGCGGCCAGGCGCCCCAGACGCTGCGCGCGCTCCCGCGGCGTCTCGTCGGTCCTGAGGTCCCGATAGGCCAGCCATAGGGCCGGATGCGGCGCCGCGCGCCAGGCGTTCTCGAGCAGCGCGGCGGCGCGGCCCATCTTGCCATCCTCGGCGAGCAGGCGCGCGGCCATCACCACCCCTGGCGCGAAACCGGGCTGCAGCCGGGCGGCCTCCGTCGCCTGGTCCAGGGCGATGCTCCGCGCCTTCGACTCGGGCGCATGTTCCAGCTGGGCGGCCGAGGCGGCCAGCAGGGCGGCGCGGGCGCGCTCGGCCACCACCGGCGGGACGATCTTGCGATCGAGCGCGCCCTTGACGAGCGCCAGGGCGCCGTCCCAGTCGGCGGCCTCCAGCCGCGATTCCAGGATCGCCCGCCAGGCCCAGCGGGCGGTGCGGGCCTCGCCATAGGCCTCCTGGGCGTGGCGCAGCGCCGTCTCGCGCGCGCCCTGCGCCAGGGCGATCTGCATCAGCCCCCTGTGCCCCGCCAGGCGCATCTCCGGAAAGCCCAGCATGGCGGTGTAGGCCGTCTGCGCCTGGGCCATGTCGCCGGCCGCCTCCGCCGCCTGGGCGGCGAGCACGCGGACCAGGCCAGGCGCCTCTGCAGCGATTTCCGCCGCCTTCTTCGACAGCCGCAGCGCCTCGGGTCCGTCGCCGGCCGCCACGGCCAGGAAGCCGCGCGCGAGCACGTCATAGGACTGGCGCCTCCGGATCTCGGCCCGCGCCCGCTCGGCCCGCCGGGGCGCTTCGAGGACCCACAGGATCGTCCGCCAGACCACGGCCGCGAACAGGCCGAAGCCCAGGGCGAGCAGGATCGCCGCGGCGGCCGTGGCGTCGGCGCGCCAGCCCAGCCAGATCACCGTCGCCCGGCCGGGATCGCCGCTCAGCGCCAGGGCCCCCACCGCAACGGCGGCGATCAGGATCAGGACCACGCCGGCGCGGATCATGCCGGCGGCCTCGGCGCCTGCAGCGCGCGGATGGCGCGGGCGCGCAGGGACGCCACCTCGCGGTCGACCTGGGCGCGGCGCTCGGCCTGCTCCCGCCAGGGCGCCAGGGCGTCGCGCGCCTTTGGCGGCAGGGCCTCCAGGGTCTTCAGGGCCTCGACGACCTCGCCGTCCTCCAGGGCCAGCTCCGCGCGCCGCACGATCGCGTCCGGAGTCGCGCCGTCGGTCTCGTCGACGCGCCGCACCGTGACGATCTTGGCCGCCGCATAGGCGATGCGCTGGCCGAGGTCAGCCTGTTCGGGCGGCTTGCGGGCGCGCCGCGCGGCCTTGGCGGCATAGGGCGGGAAGCTTGCGGCCAGAGCCGTCCGGCTGGGCGCCCCGCTCTGGGCCAACCGGGTCAGGGCGGCGAGTTCCGGCAGGCCGGGGGTGGTGGCCTTCAAGGCGGCGAGCTCCCGGTCGAACGGCCGCGACCCCTGGCTGGCCTCCACCAGTTGCGCGGCGGCCAGGGCGGCGGCGGCGGCCTCGGTCGTACGCGCGCCCTGGCTCTCGAGCAGGGCGATCCGCGCGTTCAGGCGGGCCACCTCGTCGGCGGCCGGCGACGCCATCACGACAGGAACGGCGGCGGGCGGCGGGGCGACCGCAGCGGCCACCGGCTTGATCCCGGAGGGCTGCTCTCTCCCCTCGTACAGTAGCTTGGGCCCAAGGATCGCGACCGCGACCCCGGCAAGCACGCACAACACGCCGAAGGCGATCGTCGCCCAGACGCCGGGCCCCGTCAGCGGCCTGGGCCGATACTCGGCCGGATCCCTGGGCAGATCGGGCGCATTCGGGGTCATGCCTAGGGGCGCCGGTCGATCAGGTTGAGCAGGGCCGCCTCCAGCGGGAAGGGCGGGAAGGCCTTGGCCGCGAGCCGTGTGCGGGCGAGAGGTTTCACCACCGCCTTCGAAAGGCCCAGCGCGCGCAAGTCGGGGGCCGGGTGCGCCTTCAGCAGCCGGGCCAGGACCTGGGCGGCGCGCGGCGAATGGAGCAGGACCGCGTCGCTCTGCGTCAGCGCCTCGGCGTCGGCCGACGGCAGGTCCACGGGAGCGGTCTCGTAGAGGATGAGCCGCCGGGCCTCGACGCCCTGCCGCTCGAGGGCGCCGGCCAGGTCGCCGGCCGGCTCGGCGGCGCCGGGATGCAGGACGGCGCCCCGGAGCTCGCCGCGCCGCGCCGCGATGCCCTCGGCGAGCGCCTCGACGTCGCCGTCAGCGGATAGAACCGACTTGAACCCCGCGGCCCGCGCCGCCTGGGCCGTCGCCGCCCCCACCGCGAACACCTTGAGGCCGCGCTCGCCGCTCGCGTCGGCGAAGGCGCGAACCCCGTTGGCGCTGGTGAAGGCGAGCGCCGCCACGCCATGCAGATCCACGCGCACGTCGGGCAGGACGCTCACCGCCAGCAAGGGCGCGACCACGGCGTCGTGGCCCAGCGCGCGCACGCGCTCGGCGGTGACGTCGGCGCCCGGCTGGGCGCGAGTGATCCAGATTCGCTGCCTGCGGCCCGCCATCAGGCGATCCTGTTATCCGACCCGTCCCGCTTCACCAACGACGATGCGGCGCGGCGGGGCCTTGTTCAACGCCGCAGTTGGCGAGCGTGACCTTAAGACCTCAGAGGACGATGGTGTCGCCCGCCTCGTCCTTGATCGCCTGGCCCAGCGAAAAGCCCAGGTCCCGGGCCGACCCCAGCGGGTCCGACAGCTGCGAGATCTCGGTGTCGCCCGCGTGGCGGAAACGCGCGCTGCCGCCGGGAGACAGGGCCTCGACGATGAGCTGAAGCGATCCCCCATCCAGCCAGGCGTGGGCGCCGATCGGCGTCTTGCACGACCCTTCCAGGGCGACCAGCGCCCCACGTTCGGCTGTGACGCAGAGCGTGGTGGTCTCGCAGCGCAGGCCGGCCACCCACGGCAGGTCCCGGTCGGCCTCGCGGGTTTCGATGGCCAGGGCGCCCTGGCCGGGGGCCGGCGGAACCTCCTTGGGATCGATCAGGCTCTTGGGCAGGTCGCCGAAACCCAGCCGGCGAAGGCCCGCATAGGCGAGCAGGATCGCATCGGCCTCGCCCGCCGCCAGTTTGGCCAGCCGGGTGTCCACATTGCCGCGCAGCATCTGAACGTCCAGGTCGGGCCGGCGGTACAGCGACTGCGCCTGCCGCCGCAGGCTGGCGGTGCCCAGCCGGGCGCCCTGCGGAAGGTCCTCCAGCGTCAGCGGCCCGCGGCTGAGGAAGGCGTCGCGCGGGTCCTCCCGCTCGGGGATAGCGGCGATGCAGAGGCCGGGCGGCAGCTCGGCCGGTACGTCCTTCATCGAATGGATCGCGCAGTCGATGCGACCCTCGATCAGCGCCTCCTCGATCTCCTTGGTGAAGAGCCCCTTGCCGCCGATTTCCAGCAGCCGGCGATCCTGCACCCGGTCGCCCGTCGTGGTGATCACCGTCAGCGGCGCCACCGCCTCCATCTCCGCCGGATTGGCGGGATCGGCGCCGAGCGCGGCAGCGATGCGCCGCTGCATGTGGCCGGCCTGGGCGAGGCTGAGCTTGGAGCCGCGGGCGCCGATGCGGACCTGGCCGGGGTTGGCGGGCGGTTGCGAAGGCACGGTGGGCGGTCTACCTCGGAACGGAAACGTAGCAGGCCTGCTACAGTAGCAACCTGCCACCGGCAACCGGATGACC
>NZ_LSJI01000144.1 GCF_001557235.1 Phenylobacterium sp. CCH9-H3
GGAGATGTGTATAAGAGACAGGGTCGGCGCCACGCGCCACACGACGCCGCCCACATCGTCGGCCACAAGCAGGGCGCCCCGGGCGTCCACGGCCGCGCCCACGGGCCGGCCCTGGATCTTGTCGTCCGCGTTGAGGAAGCCGGTGAGGAAGGCCTGGGGCGGCATCTGCGGCCGCCCCCCCGCGAACGGCACGAACACGACGCGATAGCCGTTCAGCGGCTTGCGGTTCCACGATCCGTGCTGGCTGATGAAGGCGCCGCCCTTGTAGGCCGCCGGGAAGGCGTCGGCGCGATAGAAGGTCAGGCCCAGCGAGGCGGTGTGCGGGCCCAGGCCGTAGTCCGGCTTCAGCGCCGAGGCCACCAACGAGGGGTTCTGAGGCTTCACCCGCTCGTCGGCATTCTGGCCCCAATAGCTGTACGGCCAGCCGTAGAAGCCGCCGTCGCGGACGCTCGTCATATAGTCCGGCGGCAGGTCATTGCCGATCTCGTCCCGCTCGTTCACCACCGTCCACATCACGCCCGTGGTCGGTTCGAAATCGACGCCGTTCGGATTGCGCAGGCCGGTGGCGAAGAGGCGGGTCTTGGCGGTCCGCAGGTCGTGCTCCCAGATCGCGGCGCGGCCCTGCTCGTTCTCCATGCCGTTCTCGCCGATGTTCGAGTTCGACCCGACGGTGGCGTAGAGCTTGGTCCCGTCGGGGCTGGCGACGACATTTTTGGTCCAATGGTGATTGATGGGCGGCCCTGGCAGGTCGAACACCTTCGTCCCCGTTCCGGGCACAGCCGTCGCGCCGGGCTGGTACGGGAAAGCCACCACGCCATCCGAATTCGCCACATAGAGGAGGCCGCCGACGAGGGTCATGCCGAAGGGCTGCTTCAGCCCGCTGGCGAAGTTGGTCTTGGTCTCGGCCACGCCGTCGCCGTCGGCGTCGCGCATCAGGACGATCCGGTTGGCGCTGGGCTTGGCCGAGCCGACCTTCTTCATGAGCATCTTCTGGAAGAAGCCCTTGATGCCCTGGTTCGACTTGCCTTCCTTGCTAGGCTCGGTCGCGGACAGGGCGGCGAGAACATCGCCGTTCGGCAGCACCAGCAGCCAGCGCGGATGGTCCAGGCCTTCGGCGAAACGGGTGACTGTGAATCCGGGCGGCGCCTTCGGGGTTGCGCCCGCGGACCATCCCACGACGTCGGGCACGCCGATGGTGGGGATCAGGCTCTTGTTCGGCGCCTTCAACGGCGGGTTCGGGCCGAAGCCCACGAAGGGATCGCTGGACCCGCTGGAGCAGCCGGCGGCGGCCAGGAAGGCGAGCAGCGGCAGGGCGCGGACAAGACGGTGTGTGGGCATGGGCTCCTCCGCGGGTGACTTGACCTCAAACGGCTGCGCGGCGCCAGCGTTGCGGGGCCCGGGTTGACGCCGGGGCGCCGTTGCGCCGGCCCTCGAAACCCGATGCAGTGCGCCCCGAGGAAACCAACGGGACGGGCCATGGACCTGACTCTGACGCCGGAACTGGCGGCCTTCCGCGACGAGGTGCGCGCCTTTCTGGACGCTCATAAGGCCGAGCACGAGGGCGGCGCGCCGAAGGACGCCAAGGCCTGGCAGCGGCTGCTTATCGAGAACGGCTACGCGGCGCGGACCATCCCCCGCGAGTACGGCGGCTTCGGCGCCGAGCCGGACGGGCTGAAGGCGCGGATCATCGCCGAGGAATTCATCGCCGCCGGCGCACCCCGCGGGATGAGCGGGCAGGGCATCTCGATGCTGGTTCCCACCCTGCTCGAAATGGGGACGGAGGAGCAGAAGCGGCGCTGGATCCCGCCGACCCTGAGCGGCGACATCATCTGGTGCCAGGGCTATTCCGAGCCGGGCGCCGGATCGGACCTCGCAAATCTGCAGACCAAGGCGGTCGAGGACGGCGAGGATTTCCTGATCAGTGGTTCGAAGATCTGGACCAGCACCGCTGCCCAGGCGCAGATGATGTTCTGCCTGGTGCGCACCGAGCCCCACAAGCCGAAGCACGAGGGCATCTCCTACATCCTCTTCCCGATGGACACGTCGGGGATCGAAGTGCGGCCGCTCAAGACCATGACCGGTCAGGCCGAGTTCAACGAGGTGTTCTTCACCGAGGTGCGCGTGCCGCAGGCCAATGTGGTCGGCGGGCGGGGGCGAGGCTGGCAGGTGGCCAACACCACCCTGAAGCACGAGCGGGGGATGCTGGGCGATCCCAACGCCACCGAGGCGCGGTTGAAGTCGCTGATCGAGCTCATGACCACCGAGACGGTGGACGGCCAGCGCATCATCGACAATCCGATCTTCCGCGACCGGCTGATGCAGCTGCAGGCCCGCGTGCTGTCGATGAAGTTCAACGGCCTGCGGACCATGACGGACGATACCGCCGGCCTGGCGCGCCTGGTCGTCAAGCTGCAGGGCTGCGAGCTGAACCACCAGGTGGCGGCTTTGGCCATCGACGCCCTGGGGGAGCTCGGGATCCTCTACCACGACGGGCCGCACCTGCGCGCCAAGGGCCGATGGCAGTGGAACTACATGTTCGACCTGGGCCTGATCATCGGCGGCGGCACCGCCCAGATCCAGAAGAACATCATCTCGGAGCGCGGGCTGGGCATGCCCCGCGAACCCAAGACCGTGGAGGCCTGAATGCGGTTCGCGCTCTCCGAAGACCAGACGATGCTGCAGGACAGCCTGAACCGGGCGCTGGGCGATCTCTCACCTCTGGAACGCGTGCGCCGGTTCGCCGACGAGGGTGAGGCGGCCGCGCCGGACATCTGGGCGGGGTTGGCCGAGCTTGGCCTGCCGGGACTGATGATCGCCGAGGAGCACGGCGGGCTGGGCCTGGGGATGCTGGAGGCGGCGCTGGCCGCCGAGGCGCTGGGCCGGGTCGTGGCGCCGACGCCGTTCCTGGGCTCGGCGGTGCTGGCGCCGCTGGCGCTGAAGCTGGGGGGCAGTCCGGCGCAGCAGGCGCGGTGGCTGCCGAAACTGGCTGCCGGAGAGGCGACGGCCGGCGTCGCGATCTCGGAAGCCGTGGCCGGGGTCCGCGACGGCGCGGGCGTGACCGCCTCGGCGGGGCGGCTCGACGGCAAGGCGCTGTTCGCCCTGGACGCCGCCGGCGCCGACCTGCTGGTGGTGGCCGACAAGGCTGGCGGACTGCATCTGGCCAACAGCGCCGAGGCGGCCGAAGCCATGCCCGGCATCGACGCGACGCGGCGGCTTGCGGAACTCAGCTTCGCGGACACGCCCGCCGAAGCATTGGCTTCGAACTCAGCGCTTGAACGCCTGCGCGACGCCGCCTGGATCGTCCTGGCCGCCGACACCCTGGGCGCGGCCGAAGCGATGCTCGGGAAGGCGATAGCCTACGCCAAGGAGCGTAAACAGTTCGGCCGCACGATCGGCAGCTTCCAGGCCGTGAAGCACCTCTGCGCTGAGATGGCCGCAGAACTGGAGCCGGCGCGCGCGCTCGTCTGGTACGCGGCCTATGCCTTCGACCACGCGCCGGACGAGGCGCCGCTCATGGCCGCCCATGCCAAGGCGCACCTATCGGAGATCGGCCGCTTCATCGCCCGCACCGCCACGGAGGTGCACGGCGGCATCGGCATGACCGACCTCCTGGGCCTGCACTACTGGTTCAAGCGTATCGGCCAGAACCGGCAGCTGCTGGGCGGCCCCGAAAAGGTGCGTGAGATCGCCGCGAGGCTCCAGGGCCTGGCGGCCTGAACCCGTGCGGGCTCAGTGCTTGACGTGCTCGGGCTTACCCTTCCGCTTGGTATGGGCCATCTTCTCGAGCTCCTTCTCGGACATCGACATCATCGACTTCGAGGCGCCCTGAAGCTTGCTCTTGGGCGTGTCGCCGCGCTTGGCCGAGAGCGCGGCGCCGGCGGCCTTTTGCTGAGCGGCGGACTTGGCGGGCATGGTTGTACTCCTTCCTGGCCTGCGCGAGGGTGCGCGGCGGACTATTGAACCCGCCGGCGCTTCAAGGGTTCACGGCCAAGGCAGGAGCGCGGGTGACAGGCTCGACAGTGGAGGATCCGGGAAGACGTCGGGCGTTGCCCAGGCTGCGGGTGCGGCTGCGCGAACTCTATCATGGCAAGTCGCGCGAAGCGGTCCGCTTCCGCCTCTGGATCATCACCATCGATGTCCTGCTGATCGCCTTCTTCATCGCCTCGCCCTTCCTGCGCGACTATCCGGTCTACTTGGTCGTCGACTATGCCGTGGCCCTCGTCGTCGCGGTGGAGATCGGCGCGCGGGCGCTCGCCGACGCCAGCCTGTGGCGGTTCTTCCGGCGCTATAGCGTCTGGGTGGACCTGTTCGTGCTGCTCACGCTGCTGTTCCCGCTGTGGCTGTTCAACCTGGCCTTCCTGCGGGTGTTGAGGCTGTGGTCGCTGGCCCATAGCGAGCTGTTCTGGACCACGATCGGACGCCGCTACGACGACACGCGGGTCGAAGACGTGACCAAGTCGCTGGCCACCCTGGTGACCTTCGTGTTCGTGACGACCGGGTTCGTCTACGCCGGCTTCGCACGGACGCACCCCGGGCTGGATGGCTATGTGGACGCGCTGTACTTCACCGTCACGACGCTCACGACCACTGGGTTCGGCGACATCATCCTGCCGGGCACATGGGGCAAGCTGCTCACCATCGTGATCATGATTAGCGGCATCACGCTCTTCGTCCGGTTCGCCCAGACGCTCATGCGGCCCTACAAGGTCCGCTTCGCCTGCGAGACGTGCGGGCTGATGCGGCACGAACCCGACGCGGTCCACTGCAAGGCCTGCGGCGCGCTGCTGGCGATCCCGAACGAAGACTAGGCGGAATAGTCCCGCCGCCGCGGATCGATGTTGACTGACGCCGAGACAGGCGACCCCGATGGGGCTGCACAGACACCGTCGGGACGAGGAAACCATGAGCGCCTTCAAGGACAATCTGCTGGCCGGCAAGACGGCCTTCGTGGCGGGCGGCACCAGCGGCATCAACCTGGGGATCGCCAAGCGCTACGCCGAGCTCGGGGCCAAGGTCGCGGTGGCTGGGCGCAACGCCGAGAAGGCGGCCAACGCGGCCGCGGAAATCGGCCGCGGGGCGATCGGCCTGTCGTGCGACGTCCGCGACTACGGCCAGATCCGCGGGGCGCTTGAGGAGGCGGCCGGCAAGCTCGGCCCGCTGGACATCGTGGTGTCGGGCGCCGCCGGCAACTTCGTGGCCCCCGCGCTCGGCATGTCGGCCAACGGCTTCAGGACGGTGGTCGACATCGACCTGAACGGCACCTTCAACGTCTTTCGCGCTTGCTACGACCTCCTGAACCGGCCCGGCGCGTCCCTGATCGCCATCACGGCCGGGCAGGCGGTGAACCCGGCGATGATGCAGGCCCACGTCTGCGCGGCGAAAGCGGGCATCAACCAGCTCATTCGCGTGCTGGCCATGGAGTGGGGGCCCGCCGGCGTGCGGGTGAACGGCATCTCGCCCGGCCCGATCGCGGGCACCGAGGGCATGGCGCGGCTCAGCCCCACGCCGGAGAGCGACCGCGCGATCACCGCCAGGATCCCACTGCGCCGGTTCGGAGAGGTGGGCGAGGTGGCCGAGAGCGCGGTGTTCCTGGTCAGTTCGTCGGCGGCCTACGTCAGCGGCACGATCCTGGACTGCGACGGCGGCTCCCAGCTCGGTGACGCGCGCGACCGCGACGTCGGCGGCGGCATGAGCTAAGGCGTCTGGCGCAGACTCGTAAGGCCGGCGCGCAGGCGCGTCAGCCCGTCATCCAGGAGTTCCGGGTCGGCGCCGAAGCCGATCCGGATATGGCCGGGCGCGGCGAAGTATTCTCCCGGCGCCACCAGCACCCCGAACTCGCACATTAGGCGGCGGGCGAGGGCGCGCGTGTCGTCGACGCCGGTCACGCTCGGAAAGTACATGCAGCCGTAGGGGGGAAGCTCGCCGGCCAGCAGGCCGTCGGCGACCAGGGCGTCGACGTGGCGGTGCATGACCGGCCGCGTGGCGGCGAGCGTCCCCTGCCAGTGGGCCTCGAACGGCGCCGGATTCTCCAGGACGAGGGCCGCGACCGCATGCGAGAGCTTGGAGACGCCGATGTCGCCGTCGGGGGCGCTGGCCCGGACGCGGGCGACCAGGGCCGCGTCGCCGGCCAGCCAGCCGAACTTGAGCGAGAAGAGCCCGAAGACCTTGGTCAGGCTGGAGACCGTGAGGATATTGGGTCCCAGTGTGCCCGCAGGCGGCGCGCCGGTATCCGCCGCGAAGTCCGCATAGACCTCGTCCACCACCAGCACCGCGTCGACCCGGGCCGCCACGGCGGCGATGGCGGCGATCTCGCCGGGCTCCAGGCGCGCGCCGGTGGGATTGTGCAGGTTGGTGATCACGACGGCCCGCGTCCGGTTCGTGAGCCGGGCGGCGAGATCCTCTAGGTCGATGCGATGGTCCGGCGCCGGACGTCCAACCTCGCCCACCACCAGCCCGGCGGCGCGGGCCTGCTGGGCCAGGACGTCGAACCCCGGCTGCTCCACGAGAACCCGATCACCCGGCGCCGCCAGGGCTTTGAGCGCCAGCCCGAGGGCCGAGGTGGCGCCGGTGGTCGTCATGATCCGGTCCGCCGACAGGCCATAGCGGCGCGCCAGCGCCTCGACGGCGAAGCGGTTGCCGTCCGCGAACACACTGACGTACCGCGATGTCACGGCGGGCGAGAACGCTGCGCGCACGACGTCCACAAGCGCCTCGGTGGGCTCGGCGATCGTGCTGTCCCATAGCATGGCCACGTCGGCGCCCGACTCGCGGATGCGCACGGCGGCCCGGCCCCAGTCGGCGTAGGACGGCGCGGCGAACAGGTCGTCGGGCGCATCTGTCGGCTGTGCGCCGTCCGCGCCTGGCAAGTGGACAGAAGTCAAAGAAGGATCCCTAGCCGCCGCCCAACTTCGGCGAATATCCCTAGTTTAGGCGCCCGCGCCGGACTTTCTTTGCTATTTCGCCCCCGTGCAGGCCGGTTGGCGCTTGGCCTATTCGTGCGCCCGGACACGTGCGCATAACTCATGCATGAACTGTCCCGGCTGCTACAGGGGACGGCGCCACGGCCCTCGGCGGGCGCGCACAACGAAAAGAAAATCCGCGCGCCCAAGGCTAGGCTCCGATCAGATCCGGGGATGCAGATGACGAGATGGCGTAGCGGATTTTCTTTTCGTTGTGCGCGCCCGCCGAGGGCCGTGGCGCCGTCCCC
>NZ_LSJI01000145.1 GCF_001557235.1 Phenylobacterium sp. CCH9-H3
ACGGCCTGCGCCTGCGCGGCGGCTACAACCGCGCCGTCCGTGCGCCGCACGTCCTGGAACTGTTCAGCCCGCAGAACGTCGTCCTCGACGGCACCCAAGACCCGTGCGCCGGCCTGACCGCGAACAGTCCCCTGGTCGCCCGCTGCGCCCAGGCCTTTGGTCTGACGACCGCCCAGGTCCTCGCCATCGAGGCGAACAGCGCCAACCAGTACAACGGCCTGAACGGCGGCAATCCCGACCTCGACCCCGAAACGGCGGACACCTACACGGTGGGCTTCGTCTTCCAGCCCTCGTTCCTGCCAGGGTTCAATTTCTCGGTCGACTATTTCGACATCAAGGTGAAGGACTTCATCGGCGGCATCGGCGCGGACACGATCATCAACCGCTGCGTCGACACCCTCGACCCCTTCTATTGCAACCTCGTCCAGCGCGACGCCGACGGCTCGCTCTACCTGTCGAACCAAGGCTTCGTGCGGAACACCACCTTGAACACCGGCTCGTTGGCGACGACGGGTTTCGACATCAACGTGGGCTATCGGACCGACCTCGAGAACCTTGGACTCGGCAACAGCGGGGGGCTGAGCCTCAACTTCGTTGGGACCTACCTCGACACCCTGAAGGTCCAACCGCTTCCCGGTGAGGACTCCTTCGACTGCGCCGGCTACTACGGTAACGTCTGCTCGGTGACGGGCGGTCTGTCGGCCCCGAACCCGGAATGGCGCCATAAGGCCCGCGTGACCTGGACCACGCCGTTCGAGTACGGCGACTGGTTCCGGGACTTCGCCGTGTCCCTCCAATGGCGCCACTTCTCAAAGGTCACGCTGGACGCCTACTCGAAGGACCCGGGGCTCAATAACCCCGAGGTGCAGCACCTTTCGGACAAGACGCTCGCCTCGCGCGACTACTTCGACCTGACGGCGTCCTGGACCATGCGCGACAACCTCAACTTCCGGGCGGGCGTGAACAACCTGTTCGACAAGGATC
>NZ_LSJI01000146.1 GCF_001557235.1 Phenylobacterium sp. CCH9-H3
GCGACTCCTGGGCCAGGGTCACCCGCCGCTCGGCGGCCTCGGCCTCGGCGTAGGCCGCGGCCAGTTCGAAGGCGTAGTCGGCCCGCGCCTGGGCGAGCCGCGCCCGCGCCGCATCGACCCCGGCCCGGCCGGCGGCGATCCGCGCGCCGCGCTTGCCGCCGAGCTCGATCGGCAGGCCCACCGAGAACGTCGTCTCGGCCGCGCCCGTGCCCCGATAGGGGCCGGAGCCGTTGAAGTTCTCCATCTCGACCGCTGCGGTCGGATTGGGCCGCGCCGCCGCCTGTCGCGCCAGGCCCTGGGCCTGGCGCACGCCGGCCTCGGCTTCGGCCAGCCGGGGCGCGCTCGACTGCGCCTGGGCCAGCAGGTCCCGGTAAGGCGGGGCCGGTTCGGCCGCCGCGCCGCGTCCCGACGCCCACGCGCCCAGGATCGCCGCCGCGCTCACGGCTGCATACCGCAGCCGCCCGCGCATGATGAGTGTCATGAAAGTCGTTATCCCCGATGATCCAGATGCAAGGCGTCAGGCGCCCACGGCGCCGAGGTCCGCATCAGGCTCGGGGGGGCCGCTCCAGCCGCGACGGGCGCGTCACCTGCGCCCACTGATCGTCCAGCACAGGCCATCCCGCACGAACCACGGGCACGAGAACCGGCGCCGCCGCCGTCGAAGGCATCGCGAAGGCGTGCGCAGCGCAATGGCCCGTGCAGACCATGGCGAAGAGGAGCTTTTTGGGCGCTTCTTGCTTCGACGGCGCCTCGGTGATCTTCAGCGCCTCGACGGCGGCCGGCGCTGCGCCTAGCTCGATCGTCTCGTGCGCGGCCGCGCCCGACACGATCGTCGTCAGGCACAGCGCAAAGGCAAGCGCCCAGGCCAATGCTAGGCGCATCCACTGATCTTTTAGGGCGGGCCGGCCGCGAACAGCTGCGCGCGTCTGCCGCCTTACCACGCGCGGCGCATTCCCCGCCGAAGGGTGGGGGGTTGGCGCGCTTGCCCAGAAGGCTTCGCAGCGGATCGCCGTCCCGATCATCATGGTCTCTATACCGGACCCACTGCGGAAGGGGAATGCGTTATAGTATCACCCTGCCCGCCGCGGCTTTCGGGCTTGGACTCACGCACGGCTTGCGCGGTGATCTGCCAGGCGGAACGCAGGAAAATGGCCGCGAGCAATATCCCTACGATGAGGTCGGGCCAGCGCGAATTCGTCAGGCTTACCGCGACTCCAGTAACTGCGACGGCAAGGCACTGGATCAGATCGTTGCGTGTACAGAGCCACACGGACCGCACATTGGCGTCCCCCTCCCGGTAGCGGATCAGCAACAGGGCGGCGACGAGGTTGGCTGCGGCGCCAAACAAGCCGAGGCCGGAGATTGCGGCGCCTTCGGGCGGCAGGCCGACCGCGGCGCGCCAGATCGCGAAGCCAAGGATGCTGAGCGCCATGACCGCAAGGCTCGCGCCCTTCACCAAGGCTGCAGACGCGCGCACCGTCATAGTCTTGCCAATGGCCCAAAGGCTCAGGCCATAGGTGGCGGCGTCGGCGGCGAAATCGAGGGTGTTCGCCGCCAGCGACGCGGAACTCGCCAGCAGGGCGCCCACGGACACGACGCCGAATCCGATCAGGTT
Source organism: Phenylobacterium sp. CCH9-H3 (assembly GCF_001557235.1). Lineage (GTDB taxonomy): Bacteria > Pseudomonadota > Alphaproteobacteria > Caulobacterales > Caulobacteraceae > Phenylobacterium. Next base: position 1,616 of record NZ_LSJI01000146.1, read on the forward strand.
GATCGCGATCACCCAAGCCAGGACCCGCCGATAGGCCGGCGACGCGCCGTCGAAGGCCATGGTAGCGCCGCAGCACCCTGCGGAGCGGGCGGCCTGGTGTTGAGTAGGCCCGGAGGAACAGGAGGACATTTCGCCAGCTTGCATCCTCTAGTAGATAGAGGATCAAGTGCTTATTTTTCACCCTGGGTTTCGGGAGTTGAAGATGTCGACAATGCCGATCGGTGGCTTGGCGAAGGCCACGGGGGTGAAGGTCCCCACCATCCGGTTCTACGAAGGGATCGGGCTACTTCCCGAACCGGTGCGGGCGGCGAACGACCGGCGCGTGTACGACCAGGCGGCGGTGGACCGGCTGGGCTTCATCAAGCACGCGCGCCAGCTGGGCTTTTCGGTCGAGGCCATCCGTGACCTCTTGGACCTTTCGGATCATCCCAACCGCTCGTGTGAACAGGCAAGTGTTCTGGCCGCACAGCAGCTCGAGGCGGTCACGGTGAAGATCCGGCAGCTGCAGGCGCTGCGGACCGAACTGAAGCGGATGGTGGACTCTGCCTGCCGCGGGCAGGCGGCCGACTGCCGGGTCATCGAGGTGCTCAGTGACCACGCCCTCTGCAAGCATCACGAACCCGATGCCCCGCGCACCTAGTCCCGTCATCATCGCGGAGGTCTCGGCGTGGCGTCGCACGTCAAGGCCAAGCTCGCCGGCCATGGTCATGACCTTCCGCGCGCGGCGGACGCTGGTTGACGACGCGCGCGTTGGGCGGCACGTCTCGTTCCGCGTTGTCGTGCGCGACGGCGCTGGCGAAATCGTCGACTTGGCCCCGGCCGCAGACCGCTGAAGCGGGCTCCAACGCCGAGCACGACGCGTCGGCGAAGCCGGCTCCAGGACAAGGGGCGCCCCGAAGTGTCGAATTGCAGCGATCAGCGGGGCTTTAGGCGCTCCAGCAGAAAGTAGGCCCCGATCGGAGCGGCCGAGGCGGCGGTGCTGGCCCAGATCGTCCAATCGCGCCTATCGTCGGGAAATAGCCCGAACGCGGCCCCAATCACACCGACGAAGAGCATCGGCGCGATAAGGAGGGCGTCGCGCCAGCTCATTCCGCGGCCTCGTGGCCCTCTCCGGACGAACCGTCCGTGCCGTTGGCCGCGATGGCGCGCGCCAGCTCGGCGAGACCCCGGCGGACGCTGCGCCGCCGGATGCTCAGGAACGCCTCGGCCAGCTCGGGGCCGTTGGGTTGGGACAGCAAGTCTTCGACAACACTCGTATAGGCATGGGCGTACCGTGCGCCCTTCGGCGCGGCCGGGTCATCCAAGCCCTCGAAAAAATAGGTGATCGGAACCTCCAGGACAGAGGCGATCTGGTAGAGCTTGGACGCGCTGATGCGGTTCGCGCCGCGCTCGTATTTCTGGACCTGCTGAAAGGTCAGGCCGAGGCGATCGGCGAGCCACGCCTGGCTGACGCCAAGTTCCTTGCGCCGCAGCCGCACCCGCCGGCCGACATGAACGTCAACCGGGTTCGGCGCCTCCTCGGTCATTTGCCTCGCAGCTCCCCTACATTCACTAAGCGGCTGTGCAGGACAGCTTTGCGCCCGCCGTACACTTCAGCGCTTAACAAGCTGCACGTCTCCAGGGTGATTGCCCAGGGGGATTAACACGCGGAGGTAAGCGAAAGGCAAACTTTAAGTCATTCCGCCATCACTTGCGGTCGCTCATCGGCGGGCGCTCATGATGATTGGCTCTCCCCGCGAGTCGTGGGGAGAGATTGTGAGGCTTCAGAAGTCGGTCGGACGCGCCATTCGCATGCACCGGGAACGCGTGGGCCTCACCCAGGCGGCGCTCGCGGAGGCGGTCGGTCTCACCGAGCAATATATCGGGGTGGTCGAGCGCGGCGCCCGCGCGCCGAGCTTCAGGACCTTGGAAGCCCTCGCGCGCACGCTGAAGACGCCGGTGCGAGATTTCTTTCCTCACCCCTTGGCGCAGGACCAGGCCGACGACGCCCTCTCGGATGTGATCGGTCTTCTTGCGCCGCTGACGGCGGACGAACGCGCCCGCGCGCTCAAGGTCCTGCAGTCGATGCTCAACCGAGGTTAGGCTCGCGCCCGGCGCCGGCTCGGAGAGGATTGTTGGTCTCGATCAATCGCCAGTGGTGGGAGCACCTGGCCCCGAAGGTGATGCATCCCCGCCTGCGCGAGCTGGGACGCGCTGCTGCAGAGCTGGACGCGTTCGGACTACGGCGCCCATTGGCTGGCGTCCGCGCGGCGTGAGGACGGCCTGGTGCGCGTGAAGCCGGGACAGTTCATCCCCGTGGCGCATGTAATCGCCCTGCCAAGGGCGCCGGATGTTCGTGGCGCCGCAGGAGCGGCTGCGGCAAGGACACCGGATGGTGGGAAGCTCCGCCATGGCGTCGGGCCGGCCGCTTGAAGACGGCGAACTGGCGCTGCGGCCGCAGATCCGCGTGGACGTTGTCGAGGACCCGGCGCTCCTGACGGCCGCGGCCATGGGCCAGACCTCCGGCCGCGTCGCCGGTGTGAAGGAGCCCGCCACGCTCTTCTCGGCGCCCGCGACCTTGCTGCTGGCGCCGAAGACCTGGCCGAAGAAGGCCTATGTGCTCTACCAGCACATCTTCGGCGACGGCGGCTCGTATCCCGACGACGGCTATTTCTATGTCGGCGTCACCACCCGCACCTGGCAGGCGCGTTTGGCCGAGCATCGTCGGGCGATGGAGACCGGCAGTCCCCTGCTCTTTCATCGGAAGCTGCGCGAGGAGCTGTCCGCCGGGCGCATCACCTACATCCATCACAAGGTCATGGGGATCACCGAGGACCTGGAGCAGCTGTACGCCAGCGAAGAGTTCCTGGTCGGGGGGCATTGGGACGACGAGCGGCGGCTGAACATGATCCCCGGCGGCAAATCCGGCCTCAGATACCTGCGGGAGAACGGAATGCTGTCCGAGCGGGTGGTCCCCCTGCCGGATGAACGGGACCGTATCGTCGCCGAGTGGCTGAAGGCGCACCCGCGCAAGGGCTTGCCGGCGCCGTGGGTCTCGGAGAAGTGGAAGGACGATGCCTGGGCCGTGGCGCAGATCTGCGGGCGGGACGGTCGGCTTTCGGTCGAGCAGCTCCGGGCGATCCGCGAGCTGGCGGAAGGCCATTCGGCCGAGGAGATCGCGCTGCGCATCGGGGCCCAGAATACGGACCAGGTGCAGCGGGTGTTGGATGGCAAAGACCTATACGCGGGTGCTGTAGCGAGATGAATTGAGGGGGGAAGCCTCCCCCTGAGCCGGAGCCGGAGGCGTCTCCGCCTACCCCCTCTGCGGGGGGCGCCCCCGCAACGCTGTATTCGCCGGCTCTTCTGGCGCCCTTACGAATACGACTCGGTGAGCGCCTTACAGCATGTAGCCCACGTCTGAGGCCCCGGTCGGATATGCAAACATGCTTGAGCGAAGATCGGTCGCTGTGAGGCCGTGGCGTATCGCCAAGCCGAAAACATTGATCACCTCTTCGGCGTGCGGGCCCACCAGGTGGGCGCCGAGAATGAGGTCGGTGTCCTCTTCAATTAGGACCTTGTGGCCGTAGACCCGCTCGGCCAGGCGACGCGCAGTGAACCAGTCCGGCGTCGAGGCCGCGTTGATTCGGAACTTGAGGTCGCGGCGGCGCGCCTCCTCCTCGGATAGACCGACGGCCGCAATCGGCGGCACGGTGAAGGCCACGCTCGGCACGCCGCGATAGTCCGGCCGGTGCGACCCGCCGTCTAGGAGGTTGCCGGCGACCACCTTGGCGTCGTGGCTGGACACTGGCGTCAGGGGCGGCCCCATGCCCGCGGCATCGCCGGCGGCGTAGACTCGCGGATTCGAGACGCTCCGCAGGTGCTCATCGAGCTGCAGGCGCCCGTCAGGGGCCGCCACATCGCCGGCCGCAAGGTCCAGGGCATCGAGATCCGGCACGCGCCCGGCGGCATGGACCACGAGATCGGCCGGGACGCTGAGATCCGGTCCATCCCTGCGCAGGGCATGGACAAGCAGGCCGTCCTCGGTCCTCTCGACGCGGGTCGCCGTGGCGCCGGTTTCGATCGCGATTCCGAGCTCGCGAAACCGTGGCGTAAGCCAGCCGACGAGGTCGGGATCAAAATGCGGCAGGAGCCGCGTGGCCCGCTGCAGGACGGTGACCGCGGCGCCGGCCCGCGCAGCCAAGTGCGAGAACTCCGCGGCGACATAGCCGCCGCCAATCAGCACCACGCGGCGCGGAAGGCGCTCGAGCCCCATGAAGGCGTCGCTCGTGACGACCAACCCCTCGCCCGGGATACCAAGCGGAATTGGCCGCGCGCCCGTGGCGATCAGGATGTGACGAGCCTGCAAGGTCCGGCCGTCCACCTCGATCATGTCCCGAGCGGTGAAGCGCGCCAGCCCATGGAAACCGTCGACGCCCAACTCGGCGTAGCGGCGCTCCTGCTTGGCCGGGATGGGATCGGTGAAGGTGCGCTTGAAGGCGATCAGTCCCGGCCAATCGATCGCCAGGGCGCCTGCGACGCCATGCCCGGCCATGCGCGCGGCCGCGTCGATCGCTTCCTCGCCACTCACGAGCATCTTCTTGGGATCGCAGCCCCGGAGCGCGCAGGTTCCGCCGAACGGGCGGTGATCAATCACAGCGACGGACCAGCCGGCCGCGCGCACCCGGCCGACGGCGACCTGGGCCGCCGTGCCGCTACCGATGACGATCAGGTCGTAGACGGACATGTCCGAAGCTCCATCCGCATAGGTGCAAAGATCGCGCGGCTGACCTCCAACGCTTCAGGCAGGCTCAGGCGGACACCGTCCTGGACGCGAATGGGCCCGATCGCGAGCCACGCCGACAGGTGATCGTCGCCGCAGAACAATGCCTGCAATGTGCAGAGCGAAGACGCCGCGCAGCCGTCGGCGTAGTTACCCCCGGACCAGACGAGGATCGCCGCGGGCTCCACCACACGAATTTGACGGCCACGGTCTCCGACATCGATGCGAAGTGTGCGCCGACAGTGACGGCAAGCCGAGCGGACGCGGCAGTCCCGCTCCAGCATGGCCCCGATCCCAAGCACGTCGATAGCGCACATGACGTTCGCGCTGACGCCGCTAGTCTCGACGCAATGTTCTGTGGGCGCGTCGGTGAACGGATAGGCGCCGCTGACGCGGCCGGCGCTGTCGAGGGTCGCCAGATCGCGACTAGCCAGCCGTTGCAACGCCGAGGCGACCTCGTGAGACGAAAGACCCGCTATCGCCGCGATCTCGGTCGGCGTCGGCGCTCGGCCGCTCTCGACATAGCCCTGAAGCACTGCGCGCCGAACTTGGTCCTCGCCTTCATCCATCCCGCCCCAGTTGGGGCCGATGAAGGCCCTGAACACAGCCCTCAGCGCGTCCTGCGCGCTCGGCGAGGTGACCGCGCGCCAGTCCGGGATCGCCACACCGCCGGGGAACGAGATTGTCGGCCGCCGGGCCGCGCGTGCAAGTGATGTGCGCACCATCGCCCGCCTCAGGCGCAACAGGCCTTGCCGCCACCCTGCTGGATCGGCGGGCAGGGCGTGTCGCCATAGGAACAGTAGACGCAGCAGTCGCCGGGCGTGGGCTTCAGCACGGAGCCGCAGCCCTGGCAGTCGTAGAAATACTGGCAGGCGTCGGTCGGCATGGTCTCTGTCGCGTGGTGGCCGCAGTGCGGACAGGTGAGCGTGGACCGGGGCTCGATCGGCATTTGGCTCATCCGCGGGCGCTCCGGATTAGGGCCAAGGCCCAGGGCTCGACGAACGGCTGCCACACCAAGGCCAGAACGACGAGGAGCGTGGCCGCGGCGAGTAAGCCGATCCCGAGCCGCGAAGGCGCGGGACAGGCGCCTTGCGTCCGGCACATCCGCGCCCGCCGCCAAGTCAGGCCCCAACCCAGGCCGATCACGCCCAGCGCGGCAAGCGTGATCCAGGCGCGCTGACCGGCGATCCAGCTCAGGCCGCCCAGTCCGAGGCCGGTCAGGGCCAATGACATCGGCAGAACGCAGCATGCGGCCCAGGCGAAGACCGCGCCTACCGCGGCGGCCATCGCCGTCCAGCTCAAGGCGGTGTCGGCGGGCCTGCCGCCCCGTCTCTCTCGTCGAGCTCGAGCCGCGCTGCTCGCCGTCATGCCGTTGTCTCCTGGTCTGATGCCGATCAGCATGCCATCTGTAGCGACTACAGACTCAAGCCCTAATTGAAAGGCGATCTCCATGGCTGGCGCGGCGATCCCCATCGGCGAGCTCTCACGCCGCACCGGCTGCAACATCGAGACGATCCGCTACTACGAGCGGATTCGGCTTTTGCCGTCGCCGCCGCGCCGCGGCCGCTACCGCAGCTATGGTGCAGAAGACGTAGGCCGGCTGGCTTTCGTGCGCCGGGCGCGAGAGCTGGGCTTCACTCTCGACGACGTCCGCAACCTGCTCGGACTCGCCGCGGGCGGGCAGAGCGCGTGTGGCGAGGTGCGCGCCCTCGCGGCGTCGCACCTGGAGGACGTACGCGGGCGGATCGCGGACCTGAAGCGCATGGAGCGGGTGCTGGCCGACTCGGTACGGGCCTGTGACGCCGGGCAGGATCCTGGCTGCCCGCTGATCCAGGCGCTCTACGCCGCTTGAGTTGTCCCGCGGCGCGCTGCGCGCTTGGCTTCCGGCGCTGAACGTTAACGCGCACTCGGAGGTGCACCTGGCGCCGACGACGAGCGAGCCGAGAAGGCCTCAACCTTGATTGCCTCCTTAGCAGATCGGCGAGCCTTCAGAGAACCCTCGAACAACGAGGGTGAAGACGCGTTGGCCGTGAAGTCGACAAAGCGGGATGCTGGCTCCTGCGTGTGGGCCCGGAGCCTTAGTGCATATGGCGCAGTCGAATGCCTTGCCCCAGGTGCTGCTGGTCGAAGACGAGCCGCTTATTCGAGACCTGCTGCAGGGCGCGCTTGAAGATGGGGGCTTTGAGGTGGCGTACGCGAACAATGGGGATGGTGCGATCGACGTCTTGCAGAGCCGCCCAGGGGAATTTGCGGGCGTGGTCACGGACGTCGATCTCGGCGGTGGCATGACGGGCTGGGACGTTGGTCATGCGGCCCGCCGGATATCTCCAGTCATCGCCGTGGTCTATATGAGCGGCGCAAGCTCCCATCAGTGGGAATCCGAAGGCGTCCCCGGTAGCACGATGCTGATGAAGCCCTTCGCTCCTGCACAGTTGCTCGTGGCTCTCGCGACGCAGATCAACAATGCGGATTCGCGCGTCGACGACGCATAGGCGCTCTCCAGCCCGACTGCCCCGCGACGAGCACCCGGCAGCTTGGCTTTAGGTATCGGGTATTAGGAACCGGGGCGGTTGCAGAATGGGTCTAAGTCCGCATGTCCTTTTGCTATCGGTGACCGCAGCTTCAGCGCTGCGTCATCCTCCGGTGCAGCAGCATCGGAGAAGAGACATGCCCGCGCTTTACATTGGCCTCGACGTTCACAAGGTCAGCATCTCGGTCAGCGTTGCGGAGGAAGGTCGGGATGGCCAGGTCCGCTTCCTGGGCGAGATTCCCAACACGCCCACGGACGTCGCCAAGCTGGCGAAGCGATTGGCTAAGGACGGCGCCGAGCTGGAGTTCTGCTACGAGGCGGGCTGCTGCGGCTACGGTATCTACCGCCAGCTGGCCGAGCTTGGCCATGGCTGTACGGTCGTCGCACCGACACTGATCCCGAGAAAGCCCGGCGACAGGGTGAAGACCGATCGGCGCGACGCCCAGAAGCTCGCCGTCCTGCACCGGTCAGGCGATCTCACCCGGGTGTGGGTGCCGGATCCCGTCCATGAGGCGATGAGGGACCTGGTGCGGGCGCGGCTCGACGCGGTGATGGCGTTGATGCGGGCCCGCCAGCAGCTCCTGGCGTTCCTCCTCCGGCATGGCCGGACCTACGAGAAGGGCAAGAACTGGACGCAGCGTCACCGGGTTTGGCTCGCCGGCCAGGTGTTCGACCAGCCTGTGCATCAGATCGTCTTCCAGGACTATGTGGAGACGATTTTCACGGCGCAGGATCGGCGCGATCAACTTGTCACGCGGATCGAGGCGCTGTTGCCGACCTGGTCGATGGGGCCGGTGGTCGAAGCGCTGCGCGGGCTTCGTGGCCTGGAGCTGATCTCGGCCGTCACCTTCGTTGCCGGCATCGGCGATCTCCGCCGGTTCGACAGCCCGAGCCAGCTGATGGCCTATCTCGGCCTCGTACCGTCCGAGCGGTCCAGCGGCGACAACATCCGCCGGGGCGGGATCACCAAGACCGGCAACCGCGAAGCCCGGCGGATGCTGGTGGAGGCGGCCTGGAGCTATCGCTATCCGCCGCGGGTCGCGCAGGAGAAGGTGGAGGTGCTGGTGCGCCTGCCCAAGCCTGTGCGCGACATTGCCTGGAAGGCGCAGAGCCGCCTCTGCGATCGCTTCCGGAAGCTCTCGCATTCGGGGAAGAAGCCGACGGTGGTGGTCGCGGCCATCGCCCGCGAGCTGGCGGGCTTCGTTTGGGCGATCGGACAGGAGGTCAGACCGGCCGCGCCTTGAGCGCCACGCCCTGTCCGGGCTGTTAGGCCGGGGGCGGGGTGGAGGTCAGGGTGATCCTCGAGAGCCCCATGGGCCAGCTTCAGGCTGACGCCCGCGCTTAGTGAGAGGCTGCCCGCGACGACACGCGTTCATGCGGTACCCAACCCGCGTATGGAAGTCTGATCGACCGTCGCCTTCGCCACCCCGCCTTCGACCTAACAGCAAGATCCAATGGCCAGAATCTCCGCGCCTGCGGCGCGGAGGGGGTTTCGCACGTCTCATCACTGAAAAAGGACATGGAAGGGGCTTCGCCCCTCGCGCCGGGAAGACCGGGCCCGCGGTCGCCCCAACCTTCCTTCGGTCGTGCAGGCCGGGTGATCCCCTCCCCGGCCCCGGTCATCCCTCTGCTACCCCCAGCCTCGCCCGCGGGCAGGGGCGATGCGCGACGCATCGGCCCGAAGGGAGATCCCGCCATGTTCCATACCGACGACGAGCGCGCGGCTGAGACCGCTCGCCTGAACGACCTCGCCCGCACGAACCCGCAAATGGTCAACGCCGCTTGATTCACGACCCACGGCGTGGCCGCGCTGGTCGGCGACGATCCTGAGAAACGGCGCGCGCTGGTGGAGGCGGTCGCGGGCTTCAGTGACTTCAGCGAGGACAACAACCCCTTCGGCGAGCGCGACTTCGGGGCTTTCACCCTGTGGGGGGCGAGCGGCTGTTCTGGAAGATCGACTATTACGATCTGGAGCGAGACGAGCACTCGCCGGTCAAGTGGAGCGCCGAACTGACCCGGCGCGTGCTGACCCTCATGCTGGCCTCGGAGCATTGAGCATGCCGGGGCGCCCAGAAATCCACGGGGACCGGCGGCCGGATCGGCTCCCAAACAAGCAGGAGCCGGACGCCGGAGCCGCCGCAGGCGGCGCGCCCGGAGCGGTTCTGGGCGCGGCGAAGCCGCCCTCCCCCACTCGCGCCCGGGACGCGCTTTCCGCGGGCGGCGGCCCCAAGTTTGGACATACAAACGCCCAACGCCGTCACACAATTTCTGCGTGTAAACATCATTATCTTCTGGCCGAGAAAAACATAATGATGTATTCTCTGACTGTCTGAACCCCCTGAAGGAGTCACTCAATGAACCGCATCAGCCTTGTGGGAAACATCGGCGGCGACGTCGAAATCCGCAGCACGAACGCCGGCGCCAAGGTCGCCGCGTTCTCGGTCGCCACCAACGACGGCTACCGCAACAGCTCCGGCGAGTGGGTCGACGATGTAACCTGGCACCGCGTGGTCGCCTTCTCCGAGGGGCTGGTGGACATGCTGGAGCGGAACGCCAAGAAGGGCCGCACCGTGGCGCTGAGCGGACGGATGACCTACCGCAAGTGGCGCAAGGACGGCGAGCAGACCGACCGCACCCAGGCCGAGATCGTGCTGGATCGTAACGCCGAGATCGAGTTCCACAGCCCGCTCGCCGAGTAGGGCGCCGAACCGGCGGCGCGCTTGTCGCGCGCCGCCTCCCCTCTTCCTCAGCGGAGGCGTGCGGTGGGCAGAACCTTCGAGGGCTTGCAGGTGGACCAGACCCTAGAGCCGACCGTCAATGTCTACGAGCGCGGCCGACGTGGTCGATGGGTGCTGGTGGACAGCTTCGAGTGCCGGGTGCGGGTGCGCCGCCTGGTCTTCCGCCCCAGGGGCGCCCGCGGATGACGACGTTGGATCCCCGGCCCGCCCGCGACGCGGTTGCGCGCCTCGTGCGCGAGATCGACGAGGCTATGGAGCATCGCCGCGCCGATGACGACGAGTTCCAGGAAGCCGCCGCCCAGGCGCGCGACCTCGTGGCCAATTCGGCGTCCATGCTGGAGACGCTGCAGCACATAGAGGAGCTGACTGTCCGGTTCATGGCCGATCCCAAGAGCGAGCCGAACCCCACGCAGCTCTTGATCGACATCTTCGTGGTGGCGCGCATCGCGCTCGACCCCATCGAAGGGGTGATCGAACAATGACCGACGCGCTCACCGAACGGCAGATGGAGGCGGTCGAGCTGATCCTGGCCCGCTGCGCTTCAATTCCCGGCGATGGCCGACGAGGCCACACGCGAGGCGCTGGACTTCGCCCGACCGCTCCTGGAGACTGCGCCGGCGCTCTCGGCCTTCGTGGCCCAGCTGGCCCACGCCCGCACCGGCGCAGACCAGACCCCCCAACGGCCGCGCGCTGGCGCGCTCGGCGGGCGAGCTCATTCAGCTCGCCCGACCCGTCTGACGCCGGGCGGCCGTATGGGGAGGCGCTTGACGGCGGCAGGCCCGTCCGCTGAAGCTCAGCCCAAGGAGCCCACATGCCAGAGCCGCTGAACCTGTCGCTCACCCTGAACCCCGATGAGGCCCTGGCCCTGGCGCAGTTCGTCAAGGGGGCCGATCGGGACACGGCGCGGCGCCATGCGGGCGATGAGCGGGAAGCTGACCTCATCTTTGAAGCTTGGATCGCGCTGCGGGCGGCGCTGGCGGAGGCAGGTTTCGCCCCGCGTTAGGCCTTGCCTGCACGCGAGCCACTCGAGGCAGCGCAAGGGTTCTACACCCCGTCGTCAGGTCCCCAGCGGATCGTCCTCGACGTGTCGCGCGAGGTCCATCGCGTCGTAGAGGACCCTTAGGACCAGGACCAGATCGTCGGACGGGTGACGGTAAATCAGGAAGTGCCGCGGTCGGCCCACGGCCCGGCCGCCGCCTTGGGCCCTCTCGCGGCTATGGCGAAGGTGGTAGGCGAAGAGACCAGGCCCCAGCTCGGGGCATTCGCGGCTGCCGTTGGGGTGGCCTTCGGCCAGGGCGCGGAGCGCGGTCTCGAGCAGGCGTTCATAGCGCTCACGGCCGGCGTCGCCGAACTGATCGGCGCTCCGATCCAGAAGTTCTGCGATGTCCTGTTGGGCCGCGCTGGTCAGCCGGACCTTCCGCGTCACGCACGCTTCCGCTGTCGGGCGGTGCGCCCCACGCTCGCGATGTAGGGACCTATCTCATCGCCTGCGAGCTCGACAAACTCGCCGCGCGCATAGGCCTCTTCACCCTCGCGGACGGCGGTCCGCAGCAGCTCAAGCTTCTGCTCGTCCTCATGCTGCTGGCGTTCCAGCAACCGAAGGCCTTCGCGCACGACTTCGCTGGCGTTCTGATAGCGCCCGGTCGAGACGGCGCCTTCGATGAAGCGATCGAAGTGCTCGGTCAGATTGACGTTGCGGCTGGGCATGCGTGCGCTCCTCAGGCCTGGAATATGGGGTCACTGTCAATCTTTGACAACTGGAGACCGCGCACCGCAAAAACATCATTATTGCAACGCCCCTGGCAATCCGCGGTTTTCTGAGTTATATGAATAACTCGGAAAACAGGAGCTCGGCATGCGGGTTTCGACGGCCGATTTCATTAAGAACTATAGCAGCCTCGCCGACCGCGCGCTGGGCGAGCCGGTGACCATCACCAAGCATGGCCGCGATCGGCTGGTGATGGTCTCGGCGGCCGAGTATGAGCGGCTGAAGCGGCGGGACCGGCAAGTGTTCCAGTCGGCGGACCTGCCCGACGCGGTTCTCGAGCAGATCGCGAAGGCGGAGGTCCCGGCCGAGTTCGCCCATCTCGACGCGGAACTTGAAGACCGGAAGGCGTGAGCTGGCCGGAGCCGAAGCCCGGCCTCGTCGTCCGGTATTCCTACCTGTGGCAGCGCGAGCATGCGGCCGGACGCGAGGAGGGTGTCAAGGATCGGCCCTGCGCGATCATCGTCGCCATCGCAACCGAAGGCGGCGACACCCAGGTCTATGTCCTGCCGATCACCCACACGGCGCCGCAGGATCCTGACGACGCCGTCGAGCTCCCCCCGGCGACCAAGGCCCGCCTGGGGCTCGACAGCGTGCGCTCGTGGATCGTCGTCAGCGAGGGCAACAGCTTCATCTGGCCCGGGCCCGACCTTCGGCCGGCGCCCGGCCGGGGGATCGAGTCGGCCGCCTACGGGATGCTGCCGCCTTCCCTCTTCTCGCTCGTCAAGGCGCGCTTCTTCGCCCGGGTGCAGGCGCGCCGCGCCGGTCTGGTGAAGCGAACGGAATAGACGGTCCGTAGGCTGGCGGGCGCCACAGGCGGCCCGCCGCGCGTCGGCGCGAGGCGCAGGTGAGGCGTTGGGGGTGCGCACCTTGCGGCCCTCCTGGAGCGGACGGGTTTAATGCCCGCCGCACGTTTCACCTGGGCCCAATTCAGCCATAAGCGCTATGGGTGGTGTGGCCGATGCGGGTAGCCACCGTCCCTAGCGGACTGAGTCGCGCTATGCGGACTCGTTTCCGGAACGGCGTCAACTGCCCGAATCGGCCCTTTTTGCCCAAAAGGGTGCAATTCCAAGCCTTCAGGATTCGTCAGACTCACTGAACGCTGCCGTCGACCGAGTCGCGTGGCGGACCCTCCGCGCGCGCCTGGTCGCCTCAGAGGACTTCATCTTGACCTAGACGAGACCCCTAAACGGCGAGAGCCCCCCGTTGGCGCGGGAGGCTCTCGGAAATCGCAGGCGCCGTGTGGTAGCGGCTTGATTGATCGGGACCAGCCTAGGGGGCGCTTTTTGCGTCGTCAAGGCCCCGAACAGGAGACCTATGGTCTTTTGCCTGCCGGTTTCGCGCCGTGAATCGGCCTCGTCCCAGCCAGGAAGGGACGGTATGCGAACGGCCTTATCCGGCGACGACTGGCGACCAGGTTTCGCCAAGCGCGCCCCCAACTTTGACGCGGTCTGCGCGCAGGCCCGCGCCTGGCGCTGGCGGCCCGGCGTCTCTGTCGCACGGATCGCCGCGGCGGTGCTGAAAGGGACGCCGATGCTGACCGTGCAGCAGCGGATGACGCTGCTGCTCTATGTCGAGCACCTCAACCAGGACCGGCTTGAACAGGACGTGGCGACCGTTTGGCCCGGGACCAGTCTGATCGCGGACTATCTGGGCTGCACCGAGAGCAACGCCCGGGCCCACAGGCGCGCCCTCGAGGCCGCCGGCTTCATGGTCCGCGACTACACCCGCGCCAATCGGCCGGCTGGCGTCGAGGCCTATGACCTCGCCCCCCTCGTGGCGCGGTTGGACGAGCTGGAGGCGGCGGATCTCGCCGTCCGCGAGGCCGCTCAGGCCCGGAGGGCCGCCTATTCCGAACCGGTCGTCTTCAGTGAAAGAACAACCGCCCGGGCGCCAAGATTCACTCACCTAGAACAGTCCCATCAGATGGCCAGTACTTCTGTACGAGAAAAGGACGCGCCTACGGCGCGACACCAATCTGACGAGCGGCGGTCTTCGCCCGCCACGCACGGCCAAGCGCCCAAATCCTCGGGCAAACCTCGCGGTAACGGACAGGCCCGCGCCATTTGCTCGCCGGGGGGAGCAAGCGGGTTCTCCAGCGCCTTTTCAGAGGGCTCCGCGCCCGCGGAAATGGTCCGTCAGGAGCTTAGGGCCGCCTTCCAGGTCTCTCCACGCATCGCCGCGCTGGTGGGGCCTGCCGCCGTGGCCGACCCGGCCAGCGTCACGCCTGCCGACCTCGCACGCGTCGCGGCGGCCGTCGACGAGCTCTTGCCCGAACGCGAGCGCAACAACGACCAGACCTTCGCCTGGGCGCTGAAGCGGCACGGGGTCCGCGCCATCGCCATGCTGGCGATCGCCATCGAAGATCCAGACGTCCGCAGCCCGTGCAAGTACTTCGGCCGGATGGCCTCCTACGAGCCGAACGGGGCGCCGGACCTGCGGCTCAACTTCGCCCGCGTTCTGAAGGCCAAGGGCGACATCCCGCCGCCCGAACCGCCGCCGGCCTTGATGGCCGCGCCGGGCGTCGACGATCCGGTCTGGCGGAAGATCGATGCGCCGCTGCGCCGGCTGGTCCGCGAGGGGGCCTATGGAAGCTGGTTCAGCCGGGTGGGATTCCATGGGATCGATAACGGCGTGCTGACCTTGTCGACGCTCAGCCAGATCGCCGCCGACCGGATCAAGCGCGACTACGTCGATGCGATCCTGCACGCCGCGGAAGTCGCCGAAGTCTTCGTCGACCGGGTGATCATCACCCTGCGCAAGGACCGGCGATGAATCCGGCGGCTGGGCGCGCCGGCGGCGGTCATCCCGGTTCCAGAATGTCCGTCGGCTTCAAGCCGTGGCGTGGTCCTGCCTGTCGGACGCTGGCGGCGCGCCGGCGTTGCTCGGCTGCCGGTCCGTCGACAGCGTGATGGGGCCGAAATAGCCGAAGTCGTCGCGGCACATGGCGATGGCCCGGGCGACGTCGCGGTAGACGCGGGGTTCGTCCGACTTGAACATGGCCAACCGGTGCTCGCCCGAGCGGCCTGTCAGGCGCAGCCAGACGCTCCATTCGCCGGTTTCCGATTCGGTGAGCCGGACTTCCTTGATCGAGCCGCCGCGGTCCAGGAACCAGTTGACGTTGCGGGCGCGGATCGGGAAGTCGGGATTGGTGGCGATGACCCAGGCCTCTTCGCTGCGCGCGTCGGTCTCTGTCTCGCGGTCAGCCATCGTCTGCTGCGGCAAAGCCTGCTCCCCTTGGATCGTGCTTAAGTTGGCAGAAAAGCACTGTGCTGTCGCGGGGCCGTTGGCCGGAGCCCGTGCGGTTTCGCCAGGCCGGCGTCGTAATTTTGAACGTCTTTGTTGAGACCTGTGCGTGGATCAACATCGGAAGGATTGGGGAGTTCGAGGAGGGGGAGCGCCCTCCCCCTGAGTCGCAAAGGCGAGCCTTGAGCGCCTACCCCCTCCAGCGGGGGCGGACCCCCCAGGCTGTGCAAAAACCGATGGCGAGCGGCGCCGGCCGCGTCGCCGTCGCTTACG
>NZ_LSJI01000147.1 GCF_001557235.1 Phenylobacterium sp. CCH9-H3
GCGCCGCCTGAGTACCTGGCCGACGCGCAGCTCACAGAGGTCTGCAGCGTCGCCGATTGCGTGAACGACGATGTGGTCGACGTGCAGGAGGCATGGGAGCACAACGGCTTCGGCGTCGCCAACGATGCAGCGCAACTCTGGCGCATGGCCGCCGAAGCGGGCGCTGATGTGGAGGCCGCGACGCTCTTTTACTACGAGGTCTATGAGCAGGAGATTGAGTCCGACGGCTGGTCTTTCGATCCGGCCGAGTGGCGTCCACTCACGTACTTGGATCATGGCCAGAAGACGTCCGTGACGCCTCCCTCCGAAGCGACGGTCTTTGGGTTCGACGTGGTCGTCTTTGAGAATTCCCTCGATCACTCCCCCCTGTCTTGCAACCACATCGCCGCCCAAGCTGATGTGAACCAGCACTGTCTCTTTGAGACCCTTGAAAGCGCCAAGTCGGCCATAGACGCGGGCATTTTCGGAGGGGGCTGCGAGCCAGGCGTCTATCGAATCTTCTCAGTTGCGGTGGTTGCGGCGAACGCTGGGCGTTAGGTCCGCTTCCCACCC
>NZ_LSJI01000148.1 GCF_001557235.1 Phenylobacterium sp. CCH9-H3
ATCAGACCGCTGCCGTCGGCTCGATCCTCTGGGCTGAGCCCTGCGACTTGAACTTCTACTGTTTCCGTTCTCGTCGTCGGATAAGGTGGCTGTTCTCAGCCTTATTGTTGGCCTGCGGTCCGCCCGGTCGGTGGGCGCCTTTCAGTCCGAGTTCGCGCACGGCCACGCCGTAGGACGTCAGCTTGTCGGTGGCGATCGCCGCCGGCGGCGCAAGTTCGCCGATCAGCGGGCCAAACTTGATCGCCCAGCAGCGGACCGTCTCGCGGATGACTTCGATTCCGCGCTGGACCAGGAGTTCCTCGACATCACGAATGCTGAGCGTGAACCTGAAACACAGCCACACTGCTTGCTGGATCACTTCGGCCGGAAACCGATGACGCTTGAACGAGATCGGCTTCACGAAAATCTCCACCTCAGCGCCTGACCACGCCAAACTGGAGACCTTTACCACTTTGCTGCCAGCACCTATGGGTTAGCGATCGACCTGGAACGCGGCGTACCCTCAACCTGACCAAGGTCATGGAATCCAACCGGCGATCATGGAAATTCGATCAGTTCACCGGTGGGCAAGTCGTTGTCGCAGCTGAATTCCCCGTCTTGCACCCTAAGATCGCACATCAGCGGCATGCGGAACCCGCAGGTCATGGTGTCAATGAACGGCGGGCATCGCTTGACGGCGTCGTTCTCCCCCGCGCCAACGGCCTTGGGCATTGCCTGTGGCAGGGCTCATAGCCAGGCTGGCAAGCTGCGAGCCGCCGCGACCGTTTGGGGCAGCAGGCCATCCAGCGCCTGCGGGCAGCGAAAGGTGATCGTCAAGCGATCAGTTTGGGGAGATGACGCCATTTTTCGGTCGCGCACCGCACTTTTGCGTGTCACTCAGTTCCGCGCAGGTATGATTACCGGCAGGCTCTCATAGCCGTGAACGAAGGCGGAGTAGTTCAGCACGGGATCGCCGACCACCTTGATCTCCGGGAACCGCTTGAGGATCTCTTCCCAGATGATGGTCAGCTGCATCTCGGCCACGCGGTTGCCGACGCAGCGGTGGATGCCGAAGCCGAACGACATGTGCTGTCTGGGCCGCTCGCGATCGATGATGAATTCGTTGGGCCGGTCGACCACGGCCTCATCGCGGTTGCCCGAAATATACCACATGACGACCCGGTCGCCCTTCTTGATGGTTTTTCCGTGCATCACCACGTCGCGCGTCGCCACGCGACTCATGTGGGCCAGCGGGGTCTGCCAGCGGATGGTCTCGGAGATCATCGGCAGGACGAGATCAGGGTTAGCCCGCAGCTTGGCGTATTGGTCGGGGTTCTTGTTCAGCGCGAAGACGCTGCCCGAGATGGTGTTGCGTGTGGTGTCGTTGCCGCCGACGATCAGCAGGACAACGTTGCCCTGATAAGCATCCATGGGCATGTCCCGGGTGGCCGGATTGTGCGCCAGCATCGAGATCAGGTCATTGCCGGGCGGCGCGTTGACCCGCTGGTTCCACAACTCCTGGAAGGCGCCAAAGCACTCGAAGATCGCCGCGCCCTTGTGCTCCCAGCTCTCCACCGGCCCGTGGCCCGGCATATTCGTGAACATATCCGACCACCAGGTCAGCTTGCGGCGCTGTTCGAACGGGAAGTCGAACAGGGTGGCCAGCGTCATGGCGGTCAGCTCCTTGGACACCAGGTCGACCCAGTCGAACTCCTTGCCGATCGGCAGGGAGTCTAGGATCTGCCCGGCGCGCTCGCGCACCTGCGGCGACATGGCGTGCAGGTTGCTGGGCGCGAGAGTTGGGCTGACCGCCTTGCGGCCCTGACTATGCTCCGGCTCGTCCATTGTGATGAAGCCCGCGGCGCCACGGCGCCGCTTGCCCATGATCTTCTCCTGCTCGATCTGGGCCTCGAGGTTAGGCAAGCCAATGCCCTCGGCCGAGGAGAACGCCTCATGGTCGGTGTCCACCGCCATGATGTCGTTCCACTTGGTTATCGACCAGTAAGGGCCGTATTCGCTGTCCGGCGTGAAGTGGACGGGGTCTTCGCGTCGCAGGCGCTCGAACACCGGCCAGATAGTGTCATTATAGAACCGGTCCACCCGGGCAGGATTTAGCTCTTCGAGGGGCGTGGCGGCGACTTCGGCCGCCGCATCAGCTGCTTTGATTTTCGTAGCAATATTCATGTCTTCCATCCCCGTTCTAGCTATTGGCCGAACAGCAGGTCTGCCCGCAACCCGCGGCGGCGACCCTGACAAGGCAGTTTGACGCCCGCTCACAACCATGTCAACGATCATTGACTTGGTCGGTCGCGGGCATTTCCCTGATGCTTAGCCTGTTCTCCGGCTTCGGCTTCACGTAGAGGAACAGACTGAGCGCCAACTTGGTTCGAGCGGGCTTTTTCGGATGAATAGCACTGTGGCGCTCGTTGATCGGCCGGCTGGTTCCCGTAAGCGCGACGCAGAGGCGACCCGCGCGGCGATCCTTGAGGCGGCAAAGACCCAGTTCGCCCTTCAGGGGTACGATTGCACCGTGCTGCGGGACATAGCCCGCGAAGCCGGCGTCGATGTGGCCCTGGTGAAGCGCTACTTTGGGGGCAAAGAGGCTTTGTTCCTGGAGGCGTTGAACGCGTCATTCGGGACGGATGACGTGCGGGGGTGGGATCGCGCCACGTTCGCCCATGAGGTCGCCGCCGTGTTGGCGGGTAGCCCCCATATCGATGAGGCCAAGACCCACAGATTTCAGTTTCTGCTCCGCGCCGCGACATCGCCGACGACCGCGCCGCTCCTGAATAAGCTCGTCCAGGATCGGCTCTTGGGGCCGATCCGCGAGTGGCTAGGCGGTACAGGCGCCGGCGCGCGCGCTCGTATCCTCGCGGCGACCTATGTTGGGTTCCTTGTCGAACGCCTGATCCGCGACGCGCCGCTGCTGGGCCGAGAACGGGAGGAATACTTGACGCGGGTGACGGCGATCTTCGCCGCGTTGATTACCGAGGGCGACGCGCCGACCTAAACTAATGCTGACTTTCCGGCATTCTGACGACCAGACCATCCAGATCGTCCGTAATCGTGATTTGACAGGAAAGTCGGCTGTTGGCCTGCACGTTCTCGGCGAAGTCCAGCATGGACGTCTCCATGGCCGTCTTTGCGCCGGTTTTCTCCAGCCAGCCGTCCTCGACATAGACGTGGCAGGTGGCGCACGCGCAGGCACCCCCGCAGTCGGCGTCGATGCCCGGGACGCCGCTCTTCACAGCGCCCGCCATGACGCTCATGCCGGTCTTCAGTTCGACGACGTGTTCGGAGCCATGGTGCTCGATGTATGTGACTTTGGGCACTTGCTTGTTTCCGCCGGGCCTTCGCCAAGCAGCCTTTGTTCTGACGTTAAAGATGAACTCTCGGGGCCGATCCGTGCTCAGTGCGCTAGCATGGCATTCCGGCTGGGTATAACGACCGGCATCGAGACATAGCCCCGGATCAAGACCGATGGCACCCGACGGGGCTCCTCCAGGACGCGAATCTCCGGGAACCGCGGCAGGATCTCTTCCCAGAGAATCCGTAGCTGCAGCTCGGCCAGACGGTTGCCCACGCAGCGGTGAATTCCAAAGCCGAAGGACAGGTGATTGCGCGGCCGCTCTCGGTCGATGATGTAAGCTTCAGGGTTCTCGATCGCCTCCTCGTCCCGGTTGCCTGAGGCGTACCAGATCAGCACCTTGTCGCCCTTCCTGATGAGCTTGCCGCCAAGCTCGAAATCCTGGGTGGCGGTGCGCCGCATGTTGGAGAGCGGGGTCTGCCAGCGAATGGTCTCGGAGACCATGGAGGGAATCAGGCTGGGATTCTCGCGCAGCTTTCGCAGCTGATCGGGGTTCTGGTTCATCGCTAGGATCGAGCCCGTCATCGTATTGCGGGTGGTGTCATTGCCACCGATGATCAGCAGGAGCAGATTCCCGAGGTACTCCATCCGGTCCATGTTTCGCGTGGCCTCGCCGTGCGCCAGCATGGAAATCAGATCGCCCTTAGGTGGGGCGTTGACCCGCTCATTCCAGAGCCGCGTGAAGTAGTCCACGCAGCCGAACAGCTCCGTCCTGCGCTCGGTCTCGTAATCCTCCGTGACAAACAGGCCGGATTCAGGTCCCGCGGTGGCGATGTCCGACCAGCGGGTCAGCTTGCGCCGTTCATCCCAGGGGAAGTCGAACAGAGTGGCCAGCATCTGGGTAGTGAGTTCGATGGAAACCCGATCGACCCAGTCGAAGGGCTCGCCGATCGGCAGTTCGTCCAGGGTCTTGGTGATGCGGCTGCGGATCAACGGCTCCATCAGGTGGAGGTTGGCCGGCGAGACAATCGGGCTGACGGTCTTGCGCTGGACGTCGTGCTTGGGCGGATCCATCGCAATGAACATCGGAAGCGTGAAGTCTTCTTTTGGGTCGAAGATCGTGATCGATGGCTCCGACGAGAACACCTCGTGGTTGATATCGACGGCCATGATGTCGGCATACTTTGTAATGGACCAGAAGGCGCCGTCCGGGTGGTGATGCGCCGGGTGCAGATGAACCGGGTCCTCCCTGCGCAACCGCTCCAAGTATGGCCACACCGTGTCGGTGCGCCAAAGCTCGGGGTCGGCGAGGTTGATGTCTTCCAACGGCATTGCGTAGGCCTTTGCGCGGGCCTCGGCCCTCAGATCGATCGCGCCGTCGCTCATTGGATTCTCCATCTCTTGCTTATCCCGTCAATCGAGATGACGGGCGCCTCAGGTCCCTAGGACAAACCCCTCATAACCCTTGTCGGCGCTGGCCTGACACATCTGCAGATACAACGGAACGCCACCAGGATAATTCAATAATTCCCGTGGCTTACCCGGAATATTAGCACCCATGTACCAGGAGTCAGCCAAGGGAAAGAGCGTCATGGCGCCAATCGCCTCGACATGGTCCTTCCAGGTCTGTTCGGCGGCGGTGGTCGCCTCGAACCGGCTGACGCCCGCGTCGCGCATGCGTCCCAGGAATTCGACGACCCAGTCACCCTGCAGTTCGGCGCAGGTCGGGCCATTGCAGAACCCCGAGGGGCTCTGCGGCCCGTAGAGGAACAGCAGGTTGGGAAAGCCAGCGCTTGCCATGCCCAGATGAGTTCGCGCGCCCTTGGCCCACTTCTCCTTGAGCGTGAGCCCCTCGACACCGCGGATGTCGATCTGCGTCAGGCCGCCGGTCACGGCATCGAAGCCGGTGGCAAGAACCAGGAGATCGAGCTCGTACTCCCGCTCTGCGGTCTTTACGCCGCCGGGGGTGACCTCCAAGATTGGCGTTTCCTTCAGGTCCACCAACTCGACGTTGTCCTGGTTGAAGACGTCGTAGTAGGTCTGCTCAAGGGACGGGCGCTTGACCCCGAACGGGTGCGGCGGCTGCTTCGGGGCAAGCTTTTCGGCGAGCTTCGGATCGCGGATCCGCTTCTGCACCTTCTCGCGCCAGAAGTCGTAGGCGGTGCGATTGGCCTCGAGGTTCATCATCACGTCGTAGAAGGTCGAGGCCCAGAAACTAAATCCTCCGGCCGCCCAACTCGCCTCATAGATGTCCTGCCGTTCTTCCGGAGAGACCTCCAGCGCGGACTTTCCGCTCCCGTGGAAGTCGAAGCCGCCGAAGCTTTCGCGCCGCCGCGCGAATCGCGCGGGATAGTCGCATTTCATGTCGGCCTGGGTCGCTTCGTCCAGGTTGCGCTGCTGCATCGCCAGCGCCAGGATCGGCGTGCGTTGGAAGACCGTCAGTTGCTCGGCCACGGGCGCAGCCTCCTGCACCACCTGCACGCCGCTTGCACCGGTGCCGATTACGCCCACGCGCTTGCCCGTCATGTCGAGGCCGCCTTGCGGCCACCAGGCGGTGTGGTGTACTTCCCCCGCGAACCGGTCGAGCCCCTCGATCTGCGGCACATAGGGCTTGGCGGCGAACCCGGTGCAGAGCACCAGGAAACGGGCGCGGACGCCGCCGCCGTCCTGCGTCGTCACGATCCATTGGTTGAGCTCTGTGTTGAACTCGGCGCCCTCGACACGGGTGTTGAAGCGGATATCCCGGCTCAGATCGAGCTTCTTGTCTACGTAGCGGAAGTAGGCGCGCAGTTCCTCCCAGCCCGGAAACCGCTCCGTCCAGTTCCAGTCGCGCCAGAGATCCTCGCTGGAGAACTCGTACATCGGCACGTGGGTGTCGACGCGGGCGCCAGGATAGCAGTTCCAGTACCAGATACCGCCCAGGTCGGCGCCGGCCTCGAAAAGGCGCACCGAGAACCCCAGTTGGCGCAGGCGGTGGAGTTGGTAAAGGCCGGTGAAGCCGGCTCCGACCACAAGGACATCCAGTTCCTCGATCGGTTGGGTTTCTGGCCGGACGGCGGGTTGGGTGTTCATTGTCTCACGCCAGTCCTAAATCTCTGCGGGCGAACTCGGTGACCGTCTTGTAGTCCGCCTTGCCGTTCGAAGCCCGCAACGGGACCTGAGTCAGCAGGATACGCTTGGGGGTTTTGTAGCCAGCCAGGCTGGCGCGCACGTGCCGACGTACATCATCCTCGTCGAACGTGACCCCGCTGGCCAGCACCACGACGCCTGTGACGGCCTGGCCCCACTTGTCGTCGGGCACGCCGACCACGAGCGCGTCCTCGATGTCCGGGTGGGTCTTCAGCGCCTCTTCGACCTCCTCGGGATAGACCTTCTCGCCAGCGGTGTTGATACAGGCGCTGCCCCGTCCCAGCAGCGTCATGGCCCCGTCGGCCTCCACTGTGCACCAGTCTCCCGGGATCGAGTAGCGCTGGCCGGCGATGGTGCGGAATGTCTTGGCGGTCTTCTCCGGATCCTTGTAGTAGCCAAGAGGAATCGGGCCGCCGATGGCGATGATCCCAGCCTTTCCGCTGCCGGGCTCGACAAGGTTTTCCTCCTCGTCGAAGACCTTGCACCGGGGGCCGATCTGGAACGTCGCGGTCCTGACCTCACCGTCCTTGGTCATGGCCGAAGAGCCGAAGCCGAGCGCCTCTGAAGCGCCGAAGGAGTCCATCAGCACCACCTGCGGAATGTGGCCCAACAGTCCGGCTTTGACTTCGCGGCTCCACATCACGCCGGAGGAGACCACGGAGATCAAGCTTGAGGTGTCGTAGCGGCCGGGTTGCTCGTCCAGCGCCTTTAGCATCGGCTTTGCAAATGCGTCGCCCACCAGGGCGATGGACTGCACCCGGTGGCGCGCGACAACCGACCAGAGTTCGTCGGCCTCGAACGAGGCGTTCTGAAGGGTGACCACGCAGCCGCCGTTCATCATGCATCCGATCGCGGTGATTAGACCGGTTCCGTGCATCATCGGGCAGGCTGGAAGGGTTCGGCTTCCAGGACCGGCGGCGCGAACGAAGTCGAGATGCGCCTCGAGGGTTTCCGGGGCTGGCCCGAGCCGCCGCACCGCGTCGAGCTGGGCCTCACGCAGGTCTTCGTGGCGCCACATCACCCCCTTGGGCATGCCCGTCGTACCGCCCGTATAAATGAACAGAAGGTCGTCTGGAGACCGCTCGATCCCCAAGGGCGCGCCCTCGCCGGTCGAGGCTAGGTCTTCATATCGCTCCGAGAAAGGCGCCAACGGATCATCGTCGCCGATCTCAATGAACGTGGCGACCTTGGGCAGCCGATCCTTCAGCTGGAGGACTGTGTCGCGAAACTCGGAGCCATAGATGACGGTGTGCGCATCCGAGTCATCGAAGATGTAAAACACCTCGTCGGGCTTGTAGCGGTAGTTGACGTTGACGTGCGTCAGGCGGCCCTTGAAGCAGGCGGCCAGGGCCTCGCCGTACTCTGGGCGGTTGCGCATATAGAACGCCACTTTGTCGCCCGGCTTCGCGCTCCGGGCCAGGATCGCGCGCGCAAGATTGTTCGACCGACGGGACGTCTCCCCCCAGGTGATCGTTCGATCCCCGTGAATGAATGCCGGCGCGTCCGCCGGGAGGGCCTTCGGGAGCGCGTCGAGGATATCGCCGAAATTCCAGGTCATGGGCATGCTTCCTAAGCGGCGATCCAGCCCTGAACGCGGGCAGCCTCGTTGCGGACGAGTTCCGGCCCTCCGAGCAACTGGCGATCCAGGCCGATGCGCTTAAACCAGTAATGCAGCCCGGCAAGGTCGGTGAAACCCATACCACCGTGCACCTCGATGGAGGTCCGGGCGACGAACCGGCCGACTTCGGAGAGGTGTGACTTTGCATGGCACGCCATCAGCGTCGACTCCTCCGGCGCATGGTCGAAGACGTGCGCCGCATACCAGACCAGCGAGCGGCAGGGCTCGAGGGCCGCCGCCATCTCAGCGCACATGTGCTTGACCGCCTGGAAGGACCCAATCGGCCGGCCAAACTGCACGCGCGTGCCAGCGTAGGCCACGGCCTGTTGGATCATCGCCGTGCCGGCGCCCAGGATGTCGGCGGCCAGCATGATGCGCCCCGCGTCGATGATCCGGCGAGTGGTCCGGCCGCCGCCGCCGGGCAACGGATCGGCCTTGACGCCCATCATCTGGAGTTCGCCGACTGAGCGGGTCTTGTCGATGGTCGTCAGCGGGATTTGCGTTAGACCGGGTGCGTCGGCTGCGACTAGGTGCAATGCGCCGGTGGTGTCCGCCACCACGAACAGATCGGCCTCCGCCGCGTCGAGTACGAACAACGCTGTTCCGTCCAGCCACCCGTCTCTGGCTACCACTCCGGCCCCGTCCCGGCTGTCTAAGACTTGGCTTACCGCGACGGCGGCCGTGCCCGCGCCGCTCGCCAGCTTCGGCAGCCATGCGCGCTGTTGACTGTCGGACCCGCCGAGCAGGATCGCCAGCGGCGCCATGACATGCGCGCCCGCGAAATGCACCGGCGCGACACTGAAGCCGAGCGCTTCGGCCACAAGCGCGGCTTCCAGCAGGCCAAGGCCCATTCCGCCGAATTCCGCGGGAATGATGACCCCCGGCACGCCGAGATCGGCCAAGCCCGTCGCGACATCGGGGCTGTAGGGCGTCGCCGCGGCGGCGATGTCGCGCACATGCCCCAGAGGGGACTGTTCGCTGAGGTAGCGGGTCACCGCATCCTGCAGCATGCGCTGTTCGCTCGAGAGACCGAAATCCATCAGAGGCGCCCCTCTTCCGTCGCGAGCTTAGGCTCACGCGGCATGCCGAGCCCCCGCTCGGCGATGATGTTCTTCTGGATTTGCGCAGTGCCCCCGCCGATGATCAGGCCAAGCTGGAACATGTAGGCCTGCTGCCAGCCGCCGTGGGCGCGCAGGTGCGGACTACTTTCGTAGAGCACGCCGAGCTCGCCAAGGGCGTCGATGGCCAGCGCCGATATCTGGTGTGCCAGCTCGCAAGCCTGCAGCTTGACGATCAGCCGCGCGAGCCCTGCGTCGCCACCGTTCGCCGAGGCGCTCAGGACGCGGAGCCCATTGAACTTCATCGCCGCGAGTTCCGCCTGCAGCCGCAGCAGACGATCTCGCAAGATCGGGTTGTCCATGATCCGGCCATCGCCGGCCGTCTCAGTCCGCATCAGCTCCGCCAAGGCAAGGAAGCGGCTTTCGAGCTGGCCCGGGTCTCCCAGCATTCCGCGTTCGTGCTTGAGGGTGGCGTTGGCGACGAACCAGCCCTGCCCGCGCTTTCCCACGATCTGGGACTTCGGGACGCGCACGTCGGTGAAGAAGGTCTCGTTGAACTCGGCGTGCCCGGTCATGGTCACCAGGGGGCGAACCTCGATCCCCGGCGTTTTCATCGAAAAGATCAGATAGCTAATTCCGTCGTGCTTTCCCTTGTCCGGCTCGGTGCGCACGAGGCAGAAGATCATGTCAGCCTCGCGGGCCGTGCTGGTCCAGATCTTCTGGCCATTGATGACGAAGTCGTCGCCATCCTCCGTTGCGCGCGTCTGAAGGCTGGCCAGGTCGGACCCCGAGCCCGGCTCGGAGTATCCCTGACACCAGATAACCTCGCCGTGGATCGTCGGCCCGATCCACTGGCGCTTCTGATCTTCCGTCCCCAGTTCCAACAGCGTCGGAACCAGCATCGAAATGCCCTGGCTCTGTAGCCCCGGTGGTACGCCGGCCCGGGCGAATTCCTCGCCGATGATGCGGGACTTCAGGATGTCCGGCGCGGCCCCATACCCTCCATATGCCTTCGGGATGGTGCGCGCGGCGTAACCATGGGCGATCAACAGTTTCTGCCAGGCTACAGCTTCTGCTGAGGGCCGCTGCGCAGCCCCGCCGCCCTTGGGGGCGGCATGACGGTGGGCCTCAAGAAAGACGAGCACTTCGCGCCGAAAAGCCTGGTGTTCGGCGCTGTAGGTGAGATCCATCAGCCTGTCCTTTCGAGAGGATCGTGGCGCTTGAGTGCGACGCAGCTCATGGCGCGACCTGTTCGGATGGCTGGAAGCAAGGCAGGCGGAAGCCGTCTTCAAGCTCTCGGAAGACCAGTTCGACGGGGATGCCCAGTTTCAGCGTGTTGCGGTCGCAGTTCAGCAACCGGCTGGCCATCCGCACGCCTTCGTCGAGCTCCACCAGCGCAGAGACATAGGGGATTTCCGCGGCGAAGGCGGGGTGAAGCGCCTGATGGGTGACGGTCCAAGAATAGAGGCTGCCGGTCCCGCGGACGGGCGTCCAGGCGAAATCTGGAGACCCGCACCGCGCACACATGTAGCGCGGGAGGAACCGCCAGGCGCCGCAGTCCGAACAACGCTGGAATCGCAGCCGCCCATCCTGGCATTGCTGCCAGAAGGCCTCGTCCATGGGATCCTGGGTCCTGGGAAGCGGCGCGGGAACGGTGGGGGGTTGCATGGGTGTCAGTTCCTCAAGATCGCCAGACTGCCGTCACCGAGATCGCCCCATCCGGTGACCAGGCCGATACTGGCCCCCGGCACCTGTCGCGCACCGGCGTCGCCGCGAAGTTGGCGCACGGCTTCCAGCACATGATTGAGTCCCCAGACGTGGGCTTCGCTAAGCAGACCGCCATGGGTGTTCAGCGGATAGCGACCGCCGAGCTGAATCTGGCCGTCTTTCACAAAGTCGTAGATGCCGCCGGGCGCGCTGAACCCCAGCGCCTCCAGCTGCAGCAGCACGACATAGGTAAAGCAGTCGTAGACCTGCAGGAAGTCCATGTCGCGGGCGGTGACGCCGGCCATCTCGAAGGCTCGGGGCGCGGCGTAGGACAGGCCGATCTTGAGCATGTCGGGCCGGGAGGGAATGTCATCTGCCGGATAGGGGTGGCCCTCCGCGGCGCCGGCGATCAGCACGGGCCGGTGCGGCATGTCGCGCGCCCGCTCGGCGCTGGTGACCACAACCGCGCAGGCGCCATCCGTCTCGAGGCAGCAGTCGTACAGACGGAAGGGCTCGGAAATCCACCGCGCGCCCAGGTATGCGTCCATGTCCAGAGGTTGGCCATAGGTCACGGCCCTTGGATTGAGCTGGGCGTGCGCACGGCAGGCCAGGGCCACCTCGCCCATCGCCTCTTCGGGCACCCCGTAGAGGTGCTTGTGGCGCATGGCGATCCAGGAATACATTTGCGCCGGCATCATCACGCCGTAGGGCATGTAGAAGCCCTGAATCGTCCGGGTCAGGGTGTTCATGTTCATGGCGCGCTGCGGCGGCCGGCCCGGCTTGGGACGGAGCGCGGAGTAGCCATTCCAGCCCAGCACCACGAGCACGTTGTCGGCGATGCCGGCGGCGACGGCCGTGGCGGCGTTCTGCAGCGCCGTCGTTGGGCTCGCCCCGCCCATATGGACGGTCGAGGCGTAGCGCAGCACATCGACGCCCAGATTGGCGGCCAACTCCTCGGAGGTGGTGTAGATCGGCGGTGGGACCATGCCATCGATCTGCGAGGGCTTGAGCCCCGCGTCGGCGATGGCCTTGCGGGCCGCCTCCAGCATCAGGTCCACGGCGGTGCGTTCCGAGCCTTTGACGTACTCGGTCTCGCCGATGCCAACGATGGCGGCCTTGTCGCTGAAACTCACGGCTCTTTCCTGTCTTCCGAACATCGGCGTAGCGTTACGACCTGACGACTGTCGCTCTAGGTGGGCGGGATCAGGCACGAGTGGATGGACTCATCTCCGGCCACCTGGCGCGCGAGCGTCCGGATGGCCAGTTCGGCGTCCTTCAACTCGAAGTCGTGGGTGTGCATCAACTCGAGGGGCAGCGACCGCGCCTCAATCAGGTTGATAGCCTTGCCATAACCCGATGAGGTCACCCCGATCGCGCCCTTGATCGTGATTTCCTTGAAGACGATCAGATCGGAGACGAAGTCGGGTATGGGCTTGAAGCCCTTGACGCCCGCCAGCACGATCGTCCCGCCGGCCTTCACATAGCTCAGGGCTTCGCGCACCGGGTCAGTGGCGTAGGACGTCACCTCCACCACTACGTCGGCGCCTCGCCCCCCGGTCAGTTCATGGATGCGCTCAATGGCGTTCTCGTTCTGGACATCGATCGTATGGTGCGCCCCGAAGGTCCGGGCGAGGTCTAGCTTCCGGGCGTCTGCGGCCATGCCCGTCACGATAATCTTCCCCGCACCCGCCTGCCGCGCGGCGATGACGCTGGCCAGACCGCGCTGGCCCGGTCCCAGGATGACGATCGTGTCGCCAACCTGGGTCTGAGGGATCTCCACCGCCCAACGGAACCCCGCCCCCAGCGGGTTGAACATCACCGCGAGCTCGGGCGGCAAGGTCTTATCCATCTTGTGAACGATCGTGTTGGGGGCGAGGTACATGTACTGAGCGTAGGCGCCCCAGAGCCCCGGCATGTTCGACAACGGGATGTAGGAATAGATCTGCCGGTCGGCGCACAGGTGGTAGCGGCCGCCTAGGCAGGTGTCACAGCTGTGACAAGACAGCATAGTCTCGACGGCGACCCGATCGCCGACATCGACGCCCCAGCGGCGCGCGGCCTTGTCGCCGATCGCCTCGATGATCCCTACGGGCTCGTGCCCGGGGATCACCGGCATCGGCGTCTTCAGGACACCCTCGAATTGCTCGTAGTCGCTGCCACAGATCCCGCAGGCCTCGATCCTCAGAATGGCGCTGTCGGCTTCGATATCGGGGATAGGCAAGTCACGCATTTCAAGCGTGCGCGGCGCCGTCTGAACCATCGCGAAGGTCTTGGCGGGAATCACGGGTTTCGCCTCCAGCTGCGCGGCGATTGTTCATAACACATATATGTGGCCGGGAACGTATATCTGTTATATCTCCATCTAGGCAAGGATCTTCGATCAGCTTCCGCAGGCTCACGCCCTCAGCCCTTCGCATTGGAATGAACGCAATGACCGCAGACGTCCCGAGGATCGAACTTCTGAGTCTGGAAGAGGCGGCGAACGCGGCCGGGTCGGCGGGGATTTCCGAACAGATGGCGCCGCTCAGCGTGTTTCGCGTCCTCCTTCGGCATCCCGCGGTCGCGGGCGAGCTTGCCTCCACGCTGACTACCCTCCTCTTTCGAGGCAACAAGCTCGACGCCCGCCTGCGCGAACTGATCATCATGCGGATCGGCTGGAGGACCGGCTCGGTCTATGAGTGGACCCAGCACTGGCGGGTGGCCCGCGGGCTCGACATACCCGAGGCCGACCTGGCGGCTGCCCGTGATTGGCGAAGGGCGACGAATCTGTCGGAGGCCGACAGGGCTGTGTTGCAGGCCACCGACGACACGCTCGACCAGGGCATGATCTCGGACGCCGCCTGGGAGGCCTGCTGCCTCCACCTGGCGACGGAGGCCGAGCGTATTGAGCTGGTGGTCGCGATCGGCAACTGGACCATGTTCTCCCAGCTCCTGAAGAGCCTGCGCATTCCGCTGGAAGACGGTGTCGAAGCCTGGCCGCCGGACGGCCAAGCGCCACGAACCTGAGTGTCCCACCCCATAAAGCCGGAGTTTCCATGACACGCATGCCGATCTCGTCCGATCTCGTCGGGTTGGAGCTCCCTGCCTCCACCCAGACCTGGACCTCCAAGGACACCATGCTCTACGCCCTGGGCGTCGGCGGGCGGCCGGCGGAAGACCTGGACTTCATCTATGAAGGCCGCGGCCCGAAGGTCCTGCCGACCTATGCGGTAATTCCAGGCGGCACGGCGCTGGGGGGGCTGATGCGCACCGTCGACATGCGCCTGGAGATGCTGCTGCATGGCGAACAGTCCATTGAGCTGTTCCGGCCCCTGCCCCCCGAAGCCAGCGTCGAGGTGAGCGGCCGCATCACTGAGGTCTGGGACAAGGGAAAGGCTGCCGTACTGGGGGTCGAGGGTGTGGCCCGCGACGCCGACGGCGACCTTTTCCGGACCCACGCCACGCTATTCGTCCGCGGCGCGGGCGGTTTCGGCGGCGAGCGCGGTCCCCCGGGCGGAGATGGCGCAGCGCCCGACCGGGCTCCTGATATTATGGCCAGCTTCCAGACCCGTCCCGAACAAGGCGCGATCTACCGGCTGTCGGGAGATCGCAACCCCATCCATATCGACCCGGCGTTCGCCAGGATGGGCGGGTTCGACGCGCCCTTCATGCACGGGCTATGCACCTACGGTATTGTGGGTCGCGCCATCCTGCGAGAGCTATGCGCCGACGATTCGGGCGCCTTCCATTCCTTCCAGGGCCGGTTCGCTGACCGGGTGCTGTATGGGGACACTATCGTCACCAAGATCTGGCGCACAGGCGACGGCGAGGCCATCGTGCAGGGCGAAACCGCAGACGGCCGTATCGTCCTGTCTCAAGCCAGGGCGAAATTCGCAGTCCCAGCATAGGCATCGACATGTCGCCCTATCCTCACCTGCTGTCACCGCTGAACCTGCGGTTCGTGACGCTCCCGAACCGCACGCTGATGGGCTCGATGCACACCGGCCTTGAAGAGGCGCCGGATGGATACGATCGGCAGGCTCGGTTCTTCGCCCGACGGGCGCAAGGTGGCGCGGGTCTGATCGTAACTGGTGGCGTATCGCCCAATGAGGCCGGTCGGCTGGGTCGAAAGGGTGCGGTGATGCGCGAAGCCGCCGTGGCCGGACACGCCCGGATCACGACCGCTGTGCGTCAGTCCGGCGGGCTCATCGTGCTGCAACTCCTCCACGCCGGCCGCTATGCGCGTCACGACGGCCTCGTCGCCCCGTCACCGATCGCCTCGAGAATTAACCCGCTGACGCCGCGCGAGCTGACCGAGGACGAGATTCTCCTTACGATTGAGGACTTCGCGAACGCCGCAATGCTGGCCAAGGCGGCTGGCTACGACGGGGTGGAGATCATGGGTTCGGAAGGTTACTTGCTGAACCAGTTCCTGGCGCCGCGGACCAATCAGCGCACGGATCGCTGGGGGGGCTCTGCAGCCAATCGCCAGCGGCTGCCGGCCGAGATCGTCCGGGCGGTCCGGGCTCGTTGCGGTGAGGAGTTCATTCTCGTCTACCGGCAGTCGTTGCTCGATCTTGTGGAGGGCGGCAGCACCTTCGACGAGGTGGTCGATCAGGCCAAGACAGTCGCGGCCGCCGGCGCGAACCTGGTCAATACGGGGATCGGTTGGCACGAGGCGCGGATCCCCACCATCGCCCACATGGTGCCCCGCGGAGCTTTCGCGTGGGCCGCGGCACGGCTCAGGTCCCATCTCAACTTGCCGGTCGTGGCGTCGAACCGGATCAACACCCCGGAGCTTGCCGACCGCCTCATCGCCGACGGCAACGCCGACATGGTTTCAATGGCACGGCCCTTCCTGTCCGATCCCGACTTCGTCGCCAAGGCCCGGGCCGGGCGACGCGCCGCGATCAATGTGTGCATTGGCTGCAATCAGGCCTGCCTGGACAACGCTTTCACCGGCCAGCTCACGACCTGCATGGTCAATCCCGCCGCCTGCCGCGAGGCCGAATTCGGCGATGTCGCGGGGCCGATCGAACCCAAGCGTGTCGCGGTCGTTGGCGCGGGGCCCGCGGGCCTGGCCGCGGCGGTGACGAGCGCGGAGCGGGGCCACAGGGTCACCCTGTTCGAGATGTCAGAGCGGATCGGCGGGCAGTTCAATCTCGCGCGGCGGATTCCGGGAAAGGAGGACTATGCCGAAACCATCGCATATTACGGCGCGCGGATGTCCGAGCTCGGGGTCGAAGTGCGGTTGGGAACACTTGCCCGCGCGCAGGAGCTTCTCGCCGCCGCCTACGATCATGTGATCCTGGCCACCGGCGTGGAGCCGCGAGCCCTGGACTCGGTCGGGGTGGACGACCCTCGTGTGCTCACCTATGCGCAGGCCATCGAAATGCCCGAACGAGCGGGCGACACGGTGGCGATCCTGGGCGCGGGCGGCATTGGCTTCGACGTGGCTCAACTGCTGGCGCATCCGACTGGCGCGGGCGATCCCACGGAGCCCGACATTGAGGGGTTCTCCCGGGATTGGGGGATCGACACGGCCTTTACCGAGCGCGGCGCCCTGCAGCGGCCGCCGACGTCCTGGCCGGCGGCCCGACGGGTCACGATCTTCCAGCGAAAGCCGGGATCAGCATTCGGCGCGGGCCTGAGCAAGACGCGCGGTTGGGCCAACGTCCAGGAGGTGGCGCGCCGCGGTGTCGCCATGACCGGGGATGTCGTCTATGGCCATCTCTCGTTGGAGGGCCTGCACATCACAGTGGGCGGCATCCCTCGATTGGTCGTGGCCGACACGTTCGTGTTATGCATCGGCCAGGAGCCGCAAGCCGGAATCGCCCCGGCGCTGGCGGCTGGGCGGGTTCCATATTCGCTGGTCGGCGGCGCGCGAGACGCTGCTGGTCTGGATGCGGTGCGGGCCATCGAGGAGGGAACCCGGGCGGCGCTCACGATCTGAGCGGCCCCAAGGATTCGAATGCATGCCAAAACCTGATCAGTCCGTCGTTAAGTCCGCCGCCCGGACCCTGGAAATTTTTGAATACTTCGACGAAGTCCGCAGGCCTGCGCATATCCAGGACGTGGCCTTGGCGCTAGGCTATCCACATTCCAGCACCGCGGCGCTACTCCGCAGCCTTGCCGATCTCGGCTACCTGGAGTTTTCCTCCGACGACAAGACATTCTTTCCGTCCATCCGGGTCTCCCTGCTCGGTCACTGGGTTGGCGACGAAATCCTCCCGCTCCGGCGCATTCAGCAGCAGATGCGTGACATCGCAGAGCAAACCCAGATGACCGTGGTGCTGGGTGCGGCGAGCGGCGGTTACTGCCAGTATGTCCGCGTGATCGAGGGCACGACGCCGATCCGCTACCACGTCAAGGCGGGTACGCGGCGGTGCCTTGCTCGCTCGACCCTGGGCCGCGTGCTGCTGGCCATGGCCCCTCCCGATCGCAGGGCCCGGCTGATCGCCGAAGGCCTGGCGGTGTGGGACGGCGATGAAGCGCCGCCGCTCGCCGAGGAGGTCGCCAGAGACGTTGCCCAGGTCGCCGCCCGAGGGCATGCCTTCCATGCCGGCCTGGTCAACGACAACGCCGCGATGCTGGCCATTCCCCTCTCGTTCAGTCTGCCCGCACGTCCGCTGGCCCTTGGCCTGGCCGCCCCTAAGGAGCTGTTCCGGGGTCGCCGCGCCGAGTTGCTCAAGATCATGCGCGACGTGCTCGGGCGCCTCGGAAGCCCGGGCCCGGCCCGGAAGACCGCCTGAGCGACGGATTTTCGTCAGGCAGGTCTGGGGTTCTGAATCAGGACGGTACCCTGCGCCGAGCAGCAAAGCCGGCCCTCGTTTTCCATCTCGATCCTGACGACCGCAGTTTGTTTGCTCATGGAGATGATTTCAGCGTGCGCTGTGACTGTCCCGCGGCTGACCGGGGCGAGCAGGTTGATCTTGAACTCGGTCGTGGCCGCCCACTGGCCCTTCTCCATATGGGGGTAGCAGACGCATCCCAACACGTGGTCGCAGGCGGCAGACAGGACGCCGCCATGCATGTTGCCGAAGCCCGTCAGCAGCTTTGGGTCGACAGCCATCTCCGCTGTGAGTTTGCCTGGTTCCATGGCCACGATCCGCAGGCCCAGGAACTCGGGGAGGCCGGTCATCCGATTGCTCGAAGCCATGAAGGCTTCGACCATCTCGGCGTGAAACTCGGGCATTCTGCGCGGGATCATTCCATTTCCTTTCACACTTCAGCGAAATCTGTCAGCGCGAGCGAGCGCGGTCTCGGCGCCGCTGACGAGGTCTTCCAGGACGTCCTTGGCGGGGCGAATCGCCTTGATGAGCCCCATACCCTGGCCCGCGAACCCAGGCGCGATATCCTTACGCTGCTCCAGGGTCGCCGCCGCGAGCACGGGGCCGGCGATGATCGACTGGAAGGGCATGGGCAGCGGCGACTTCTCCGCGTCCACCCAGGCCTGCGCCCACTTATTGCGGATGATCCTGGCCGGCTTTCCAGTGACGGATTTTGACACTACCGTGTCGCCATCGCCGTACTCGACCAAAACCTCCTTCTGGAATTGCTGGATGCCGGCTTCCTCCGTCGCCAGGAACGCGGTGCCCACCCAGGCGCCTTCAGCCCCCAGCATCATGGCGGCGGCTACGCCGCGGCCGTCGGTGATACCGCCGGCCCCGAGCACCGGGATGCGCCCGGCCATGGCGTCGACGACCTGGGGTATAAGCGCCATGGTGCCGATCGGCGAATTGTGTCCGCCCCCGTCATGTCCCTGAGCGACCACCACGTCGATGCCAGACGCGGCGACCTGCAGTGCGTGCTTCACAGACCCGATGACGGCCATGATCTTTGTACCGTTCTCCCGCAGTCGCTCCATCCAGGGGCCGGGGTTTCCCAGGCCCGCGGCGTAGACCGGCACCTTTTCCTCGATCACCACCTCCATTTGCGCCTCGAAGAACTCCTTTGAGAAGAACGCGGGGCCGCCCCGAGCTTCGGCGTTGGCGTCCTCGCGCGGACGGACGACCTTTTGCAGGCCTTCCTGGCGCATGAAGTCGGCTGCAAACGCCTGATAGTCGCCAAGCAGATCCATGGGCGACGGCTTACCGCCCTCGCCGGAGCCTGCCGCCGCGTCGACCACCTCGCGGCGGACCGAGGCCGGCAGCAATGTGTCGACGCCGAAGGGCTTGTCGGTGAGCGATCGCACTTCGCGGATCCACGCGCGAAGTTCCTCGGGCGAGCAGGCTGCGGCGCCAAGGATTCCTAGCCCTCCGGCATTGGAGACCGCCGCTGCCAGGCGGGGAACACTGGCCCCGCCCATTCCGGCGAGGACGATGGGATAGCGGATACCGAAAATCTCGCAGATGCGGCTGTGCAAAGCCATGACAGTGTTCCTTGTCTCTGATGATGAGGGTCGCTGAGCCGATCTTGGGTCAGCGACCCTGGAAGACAGGTTTGCGTTTCTGCATGAAGGCGAGTGGCCCCTCCCGGGCGTCCTCGGTTCGGAAGACAGGGGCAGCCATTTCGGATTCGATCTGCATGGCTTCAGCTTCCGGTCGGCCCATGCAAGCTCGCGCCGACCGGCGGATGGCCTGTACCGCAATCGGCCCGTTGGTGGCGATGCGCTCAGCCAGATCAAGGGCTGTGGGCAGCACGTCGGCCTGGGGGACCACGCGATTGAGGAACCCCAACTCGAGCGCTTCAGCGGCGGTAATGAGATCGCCGGTGAGCAGCAACTCCATGGCCCGGGCATAGGGTATTTGTCGGGGCAGTCTCACCGTCGAACCGCCTCCTGGGAAGATCGCCCACTTGACTTCCTGCACCCCAAACTTGGCGGATTCGGACGCGACTCGCAGGTCCGTCCCCTGCGCCAGTTCCATGCCCCCGGCGATCGCGTGACCGTTGATCGCCGCAATCACCGGCTTGACCACGTCAAAGGTCCGAAGAAGCCCTCGGCCCAGCATCTCCCCGTCCGCCAGCAGGCGTCGATCCCACTCGTCCTCGGGTGGCCGCGCGCGACTCATCAACGGAATGAACCGTCCAAGATCGGCTCCAGAACAAAAAGCCTTATCACCGGCGCCGGTGACCACCGCGACGCGGATGTCGGGGTCGTCACGCACTGCGGTCCAGGTGTCGGCCAGTCGAACCAGCATCTCCGGGGAGATGGCGTTTCTGGCCTCAGGTCGGTTGAGGGTGATGAGCGCGACATGGTCCTTCCGCTCGAACGTAACGACGTCGCTCATGCTTTCTCCGACACATATGTGTTTTGTTATGACATCTTCATGCTACGCTGACTAACCGGACGAAGGAAAGCCTGAAGCGAACGCTGTGGCGGTCCGCGACAGAAAAAGCTGATTGGCAGGACCGGTCGACGATGCCGGGAGGTTGTTCCCTTAGTGAGGATTATCGATGACTGAACCGCACCGTACCGTCTTCAGAACGGCCGACGGCCTCGACCTCGTCGCTGACCGCTACGGCGCGCCGAACCGCGGCGGCGTGCTTCTGGCGCACGGGGGCGGCCAGACCCGGCACGCCTGGGCCAAGACCGCGGCGGCGCTGGCGGATCGCGGCTGGGAAGCCGTCGCCCTGGACCTGCGCGGCCACGGCGACAGCGGTTGGTCGCCGACGGGCGACTACCAGATGGAACGGTTCGCGGGCGACCTCGCAACCGTCGCCAACGAGATGGGCGGCCGTCCGGCGCTGATCGGCGCGTCGCTCGGCGGCCTCGCCGGACTGCTCGCGGAAGCCGAGATCGCGCCTCGGAGTTTCAGCTCCATAACCCTGGTGGATATCGTGCCGAACATGGACTCCGAAGGGGCCGCAAAGGTCATCGGCTTCATGAGCGCCCATATCGGCCAGGGCTTCGCTAGCCTTGAGGAGGCGGCCGACGTCATCGGCTTGTATTTGCCCCACCGCCCCAGACCCTCGGACCTGTCCGGATTGGCGAAGAACCTGCGCCGCGGCGGCGATGGCCGATACCACTGGCATTGGGATCCGAGCTTCGTAGCCGGCGCGAACCGGGAACGGTCGAGGCGAGATGCGCAGGCGTTCGACGCCGGACTCGCCAGTCTAACCCTGCCAGTGCACCTCATTCGT
This sequence comes from Phenylobacterium sp. CCH9-H3, assembly GCF_001557235.1. Taxonomy (GTDB): domain Bacteria; phylum Pseudomonadota; class Alphaproteobacteria; order Caulobacterales; family Caulobacteraceae; genus Phenylobacterium. The sequence continues at coordinate 20,861 of NZ_LSJI01000148.1, forward strand.
GGTCGGCTGAGCGAATTGGTGACGCGGCAAGCCGCCGAAGATTTCGTCGCAAAATTGGCGAACGCCCAGTTCACCGATGTCGCTGGCGCTTCTCACATGGTCGCGGGGGATCGCAATGACGCCTTCCTCAATGCCGTGGTGGGCTTCCTCGATCGGCTGGATTCCGGACAGCCCGCCAAAGTCGGCCGAAACTCGCCCTAGCAGGATATTGAGAAGCATATTTGGCTCGCATTCACCAACACAGTTGTCCAATGGACCTGAAGAAATGCTAATGATTTCATCGATAGCGCTTCTCGCTTTGAGGTGAAATTGCGCCGATTGAGCCAAGTTCACCCTCGGCACCCGGCTTTTTCAGTAGCCTGTTTAGATAGACAGCTAAGCAAGCTAATCATCTCGGCCGCCCCCGGGATGGGGGCCAGGCTTCAGGCGACTGCCGCGTCGGCCGGGAGACCAAGGACATTGAAGGTGCCGTTTTCCACGCCGAAGATGAAGTAGCCGCCCTTGTTGTTCGCAAAAGCCGCTATCGTCTTCATGACGAAGTTGACCGACTTCTTGCACTCGATCTGATCGGTTTCGGTAATCGCGAGCGAACCGGGCAAACCGAGTTTGCCCGGCGGCAGCTTCGCTAGGCGCGCTGGACCGAGTGGCCCGTCGTCGCGAAGGGCCGGCAGTGCGGCCTTTGCAAGGAACTGATCGCCTTCGGCCGACCCGGCCGCCAGGATAGCGGCGTACTTCTTGATCTGGCCGTTCTTGATGTTGGAGATCCGGCGGGTACTGACGTCGCTGGCGGCGTCGCCGCGGGCCCGGTTAATCAGGCCAGCGATCTCCTGGTTCGAGTATTCTCTGACGTGACCCCCGTTTCTCATCCAGCCATAACGAGAGTCCTGGTTTGATCTG
>NZ_LSJI01000149.1 GCF_001557235.1 Phenylobacterium sp. CCH9-H3
CCTTCCGTAGTGCTCTGGACCGTGTGCGGTCTGAGGGTCGCTATCGTGTGTTTGCGGATCTGAAGCGTCATCGCGGTGAGTTTCCGCGGGCGACGTGGACGAAGGCGGACGGGTCGGTCCAGGACGTGACGGTCTGGTGTTCGAACGACTACCTGGGCCAGGGCCAGAACCCGGTGGTGCTGGATGCGATGCATCGGGCGATCGAGGAGGCGGGAGCCGGGTCTGGCGGCACGCGCAACATCTCGGGCACGACGCACTATCACGTGGAGCTGGAGGCGGAGCTGGCCGACCTGCACGGCAAGGAAGCGGCGCTGCTGTTCACCTCGGGCTATGTCTCGAACGAGGCCTCGCTCTCGACCCTGTACAAGATCCTCCCCGGTCTGATCGTCTTCTCGGACGAATTGAACCACAACTCGATGATCTCCGGGATCCGGGCGGGCAAGCGCGAGCAGCGCCGGGTGTTCCGCCACAACGACCTTGAGCATCTGGAGGAGCTGCTGAGGGCGGCCGATCCGGATGCGCCGAAGGTGATCGCCTTCGAGAGCGTCTATTCCATGGACGGCGACATCGCCGACATGCGGGGCACGGTGGCGCTGGCCAAGCGGTACGGCGCCCTGACCTATCTCGACGAGGTCCACGCCGTGGGCATGTACGGTCCCCGGGGCGCGGGCGTGGCCGAGCGCGACGGGGTGATGGCTGAGATCGACATCGTCGAGGGCACCCTGGGCAAGGCGTTCGGGGTGATGGGCGGCTACATCGCGGCCGACAGCGTGATCGTGGATGCGATCAGGAGCTACGCCGACGGCTTCATCTTCACCACCTCGCTGCCGCCGGCCCTGGCGGCCGGGGCGGTGGCCTCGATCCGCTACCTGAAGGAACACCACGAGGTGCGCCTGGCCCACCAGGAGCGGGCGGCGGCGCTGAAGCTGCGGCTGAAGAAGGCGGGCCTGCCGGTGATGCCATCCGTCAGCCACATCGTGCCGGTGCTGGTGGGCGATCCCGTCCACTGCAAGATGATCTCGGACATCCTCCTGGAAGACCACGGGATCTACGTCCAGCCGATCAACTACCCCACCGTGCCCCGGGGCACCGAGCGCTTGCGCTTCACCCCCAGCCCCGGCCACACCGACGGCATGATGGACGAACTCACCGAGGCCCTCGACGCCCTCTGGTCCCGCTGCAACGTCAAACGCATCGGCGGCTACGCCGCCTGAG
>NZ_LSJI01000015.1 GCF_001557235.1 Phenylobacterium sp. CCH9-H3
GACTGAGAGAGGCGGATGCGACGCCGACCGCCGAGCCATGCCCGACGGCCGTCAGATGTTCGCGGGTGCGGCTTCCGTCCCTATTGCATGACGGGTGTGGCGGCGATCTTCATGTTCGCGGCCACGGCGTTGGGGTTCTTGGCCAGCGAGGTCTGCAGGCCGAGGTGGTTCAGCACCTTCTCGGTCGCCGCCGCGTCGACGCCCGCCGCCTTGGAGATCTGCTCGATCACCTCGCGGGACTTCGCAGCGACGTCATTGCCTTCGTTTTCCATGGGGACCTCCGTTTGTGGGCCGATGATGGGGGACGTGCGCCGGGCTAGCGGACAACCTGTCCTGCCGCTATGCGCAGGCCGCTAGCCGGGGTGTTGGGATTGCGCGAGAGCGCCGTTTCCAGCCCCAGATGATTGAGGATCTTCTCTACCGACGCCTGATCTACGCCCGTCGCCTGGGCGATGTGCGCCACCGCCTCTTTGACGCGTTTCGCGCCGTCGCCTGACTCGCTGGCCATCCGGGAATTCCTCCGTGTGCGCTATTGGTGAACCTGACTGGCGGTGATGCGGACCCCGTTGGGGAACTCGAGCTTGTGGGCCAACGCGTTCTGCAGACCGAGGTGGCCCAGCACCTTCTCGACCTCCGCCGCATCGACACCGGTGCTGCGAGCGATCTCGCTTACGAAATGCCGGCTGTAGTCTTCGACGACCTTCGCTTTCCAGGCATCGTCGGCCATGGCGACTCTCCTCTGCCGATGAGTAAGCTCGCACATTTTGAAAGCCCCGCCCCGGGGCCCTGGAACACGCAGGGGCCGGAAGTGGCGGTCGCGGGCAAGCTAGCGGGAAAGTCCGCAATGAGCAACCTTAGGTTTTCACGCCCGTGCCGCCCGAGGGCGGCGCGTCGGCCGCGATCAGCGTCCTGTAGCGCTGGAATTTTGCGCCCGGCTGAAAGACGGCGACCGCAACCTCCAGTTCGAAACGGCCCTCGACGATCCGTTGGGCGGCGGAGCGCACCTCGTCGAGGAGATAAGCTCCTGAAGGATCCAGGAACTCCACCCTCAGCTCGGCCCGGTCAAGGGCGAGCTGGGTCACCTGCAACTCCCGCAAGGGGAAGGCGCCGAAGAGCTGGTTGAGGTTCGTCGGCGCGAAATAGCCGCCGCCCGCAAGGGGGAAGGACGGCGCCTGGCGGCCCGTGAGCCGCAGGATGCGCCGACCGGGAAGGCCGCACGGGCAGGGCTCATCCGTGACGGCGGCGAAGTCACCCGTCCGGTAGCGGAGTATCGGCATCGCCCGGTTGCGCACGCTGGACAGGACCAGCTCGCCCTCGCCCGTCCAGCCCAGGGCGCCGTCGGCGGCCAGGACCTCGCAGATGAGCGCACCCTCGTGGATGTGCAGGCCGGGGCCTCCGCAGCAGGAGGAGGCGACGCCCCCCGTTTCGCTCAGGCCGTAGGCGTTGACGATCGGCAGGCCGATGCGCTCCTGCGCCTCCAGACGGAGCGGTTCAGGGAGCTCGGCCCCGCCGCTGATGATCGCGACCGGCCCGTCGGCGAGCCTGGGTGCGCGCCCGTCGAGCTGCTCCAGGAGGATGTGCAGGATGTTGGGCTTCAGGCTGAGGACGGCGGGCCGGTGCCGCCGGACCAGTTCGGCGATGTCCTCGCTGGCCGACAGAGACAGCGTGTCGAAGACGACCCGCAGGGTGGCGCCGGTGAGGCAGGAGGGATCGGTCCAGATCCGGTCGTTCAGGTAGCTGTTGTCGAGGATGGTGAGCGTAAAGATCGGCCGGTCGTCGAGGATCCCGGGAAGCAGCCCGGCGTAGCAGAGGGCCGCGCAGGCGGAGAAGTACTGGAGCTCCGCAAAGCTCGTGGCGTCGTAGTAGACCGTGACGGGCGGGCCGCTCGTTCCCGAGGTCGGCCGGGTCCAGAGGCTCTCCTTCGCAAGCCCCGGCCGCAGGAAGGCTTCGGAGCGGGTGCGCAGGGCGTACTTGTCGATCAGCGGGATCGTCGCCTCGTAGTCCGCCCGGTCCCACTCAACGCCGGCGTAGGCGGGGACCAGGGCGGCGGCGGCGCGGATCGCCTGGCGAAGCCGCGTCCAGGGCCTTCGGCCGTGGTCCAGCCCGACGCCTGCCGCGAAAGCCTCGAAGGACTTCCTGGCGTCCTCGATGACGGCCGCGGCCTGCACATGCTCGATCAGATCGAACGCAAAGCGGGGGTTCTGTTCGACGAAGCGGCCGAACGCTCCGGGCTCCTTCATCGCCTCGATGCCTCCTTGAAGGGGAAGGCTCCGCTTCCACAATCCATGATTGACATCCCCGGAGCCGAAAACAAACTGGCGGCTAGGTCCGGAGGGATGGGTCGGTGAGCAGGATCGCGGTCTTCCCGATAGACGCAATCGGCCACGTGAAGTCGGTCCTTTCCGCCGTCGCGCCCCTGGCGCGGGACCGGCGGCTCACGGTGACGGGGTACGGGAGGAGCTTCCTGGAGGAGGCTTTCGCACGGGCCGGCCTGGGTTTCGAGGCGACCATGGCCGAGCCGCAGCCCGACGATCCCCAGGGCGACCTCCGGTGGAAGACCTTCGTCAGGCCGGGCCGCGACCTGGGCCGCACCCTGGAGGCGGTGGACCGCTTCCGGCCGGATGTCGTCCTCTACGACCCGTTCTCGCTCTCCGGCCGGATGGCCGCGGCGGTCAGCAGCGCGCCATCGGCCGCCTTCGTGACCATGCACGGCTACGGGGTGCTCGCGGACGACTTCGTGCGGGCGAACGGCTGGGACCGTGACGATGTCCTGGAAGCGAACGGCGCCTACCGCCGGGCCTGGGGCGTCGACCTGCGGGCGGAGGGGGCACTGCCCGTGCTGTTCCCGTCGCGGGACATGACGCTGGTCCACACCACGCGACGCCTCCACAACGTTGTGAGGCCGTCGCGCCAGCCGCTGCTTCACTGCCTGCTGCGCGACAGCGCTCGGGAGACGCCCATCGGCTGCTGGGCGGATTGGGACGCGGTCGCCCCCAGGTCGGAGGAGGCGCCGGACGAAGCCGCCGACCGGGCTCTACTCGCGCGGCTGGCCGCGGCCAAGGCCGAAGGCCGCCGGGTGGCGCTCTTCTCGCTCGGAACGGTCATAACCGACTTCCGATATGGAACCCCCGTGGGGGGGGCGCCCAGCGGGTCGGCCTTCCTCCGCCAGATGCTCTCCCACGCCTTTGAGGCCGCCAGGCGCGATCCGGGCCTGCTGTTGGTGGCCTCGGTCGGGCGCAGATACCTGGCCGACCGGCCCCTGGAGGCGCCGCCGAATGCGATGGTGCAGCCGAACGTGCCCCAGGCGCAGATCCTTCGCCACTACGCCGACGTGTTCATCACCCATCACGGGGCGAACTCTGAGCGGGAGGCCGTCCTGGCCGGCGTGGGGATGGTGTCCCTTCCGGGCGCCGGGGACCAGGCGCCTAACGCGCGCGCGGCGATCGCCAACGGCGCGGCGCTCGCCCTATGGGATCTGGAGGACCCCTTCGGCAGCTGCACCGCCGAAAGCGTCGCCACAGCCATCGACAGGGTGAGCCGGGAGCCGGGCTTCCGCGCGGCCTGCGAGGCCCTGGCGTGCGAGATGCGGCAACCGGCGGGGACCTCCAGCCTGGCCGACCGCCTCCTCGCCCTTGCCGGGGCCGGGGCCGTGGCGGAGCCCGCCGAGGCTTCGCCATGAAGTCCTGGACCCTGTCGGAGCTGCGATCGTGGCAGCAGGGCGATCCCGCGGGAGAACTCGCCATCTACGGGGCCGGCGATCTGGGGAAGCTGGCGCTCGAGGCCCTTGGGCGGGCCGGGCTGCGCGTGGACGCCTTCTGCGACGACAGCCCGCTCAAGGACGGCGCGGCCTGGGCCGGGACGCCGATCCTCTCGCTCGAAGCCCTAGCTATCCGGCATCCGTCGTGCCGGGTGCTGATCGCTCACAACTACTTCTCGGCCGTTCTTCCCCGACTTGCTGCCGTCGGACTGGCGGAGGTCAGCGACTGCTCGGGGATCTTCCAGAGCGCGGACCTAGCCGGGGTCGACGTGGGTGTGCATGCGCTGGAGATCGACCGGAAGATCGCCTGGCACCACCGGGAGTGCGCCAAGGCCGCGGGCGGGGATCACCTCACCCTCAAATACGTGGACGTGGTGATCACTGAGGCATGCTCTATGCGCTGCGCCGACTGCTCGAACCTGATGCAGTACTACGCCAAGCCCAGGCACGCCGACTTCGATGAGCTCTGCGAGGACCTGCGACGCCTCCTGGGGGCCGTGGACTGGATCGACGAGGTGCGGGTGCTGGGCGGCGAGCCCCTTGTCAACAAACGGTTCGGGGAAATCGTGCGGGTCCTCTCGGGCTACAGGAATTTCCGTCACCTGGTGGTCTACACCAATGCGACCATCGTCCCGGGGCCGGCGGCGATGGCCGCTCTTGGCGATCCCCGGGTGACGGTGAACATCACCGACTACGGCCGCCTTTCCCGCAACCTCGACGCATTCACCTCAGCCCTCGACGCCGCGGGCGTTGCCTACCTGGTGAAGCAGCCGTCCTGGACGGACTCCGGCCGCATCCGGCCGCAGTCGAAGTCTCCTGCCGAGCTCGACGCCCAGTTCGAGCGGTGCTGCGTGAACGACATCCTTACCCTGCTCCACGGGCGCATCTACCGCTGCCCGTTCTCGGCCAACCTCACCAACCTCGGGGTCGCCGCGGCCGGCGCCGGCGAGGTGGTGTGGGTAGGACCCGACCGCCTGAGGTTGCGGAAGGACCTGCGCGAGCTGTACGGCCGCAAAGGCCACCTCACCGCCTGCAGCTTCTGCAGAGGACGCGACTATGCGACCCCGAAGATCCCCGCCGCCATCCAGGCGGCGCGGCCGCTGGCGCTGCCACCGATTCAGACCGCGCTGAAGCCGTAGCGAGTGTAGTGGACGTAGGTCTCCCCGGCCTCCAGGCGTGGGGAGGGGAAGTCCGGGCGGTTGGGGGCGTCCGGCCAGGCCCCGGTCTGCAGGCAGAGGCCGGTGCGGCGAGCCGGAAGGTGGTCGCCGCTATAAACGGCCAGGCCTGGTTGGTCGGTCTCGATGGTCATCGTGCGGCCGGAGGCGGGGTGCTCGAGCCGGGCCGCCCAGCCCGGGTCATCCAGGGCGTAGCAGAGGTCCAGGGTGCGCGCACCGATGGTCTCAGGGAACCGCAGATCGCATGGGCTGTCGTCGACCCGCCGGGGCGGGCCCGGCAGGGGCATGAACGCCTCGTCGGCGGCGATGAAGCGCGAGGCGTTCACCGCCAGCCGGTGTTCGTCGATCCTTCCGGTTCCGGCCAGGTTCCAGAAGGCATGGCTGGTCAGTCCAACGATCGTCGGCGCGTCGGCGACGGCGCGATGCTCGATGGCGAGATCGCCGTCGCCCGAGACTCGGTAACGGGTCTCGACCTCGACGGCCCCGGGATACCCCTGGTCGCCGTCAGGACGCTTGAGGCGGAGGACGAGGTCGACGTGCGCCGGGGAGCTCTCCACCTCGGCGTCCCAAACGAACCTGTCGAATCCCCGGCTGCCACCGTGGAAATGGTGCGGGCCCATGTTGCGGTCGAGCTGCCAGAGGCGGCCGTCGATCTGCAGGCGCCCGTTCCGGACGCATCGCGCAAAGCGCCCCATGACGCAGCCGATGTAGGGGTTCCTGGCCGGGTCGACGTAGGCCTCCAGGTCTGGCAGCGTGAGGCAGACGTTGGCCAGCCGGCCGGACCGGTCCGGGGTCTGGGCCTCCACGAGCGTCGCGCCGTAGGTCCAAACCTCGACGACGAGCCGCCCTTCCGCCTCGGCCCGGAGCGCCTCGACGGGGTGACGGCTTCCATCATCGGGATCCGTGAAGCTCCCGACGGTGCGGCGGGAGACTTTCATTCCGGTTCAGCAGTCGCGAAGCGGTACTCGACGGCCTCGAGCACGGGCTGGAAGCCGAGTCCCAGGAAGAGCCGGTTGGGGACAGGATTGGCGAGATTGGTGATGAGCACGCACTCATTCCCGGCGAGCAGGACGCGCGCCGAGAGCTCCGCGACGGCTGCGGCGGCATAGCCGCGGTTGCGCAGGGTCTGCGGCGTGAACACCGCCTGCACGCGAACTACCCCGAAGACAGGCGGGGTGACCCCCACCACCGTCACCGGGCCGCCATCCTCCCAGAGGAGGTACCGTCCCTCGCCGAGCCGGCGGCCCACCATGCCGGTCGCCGTGACGGGATCCTCGCCAGTCTCGGCGAGGAAGCCTTCCATCAGGCCCACCACGTCCCCGCCGTCGGAGGGGGCGGCCCGGCGCAGCTTTCCGGGCGCCGGCCGGGCGGAGCCAGGAACCGGGAGGCGCCAGAGCCTGCGGCCTTCCACGGGCTGCGCGCCGCGTCCGACACTCTCGAGCCAGGCGCCCGCAAAGGCCGCGGCCGCGCCCGCCGGACCGCGCACCCCGGGCGCCCTGGAATCGTGTGCGGCGACCGCCTGGGCGATCCGGCGCGCATGGGTGTCCGGCATCGGCGCGAGGTTCACCGGCCGGCCGGGGGTCTGCACGGCGAGCGCCGTCGGAACGCCGCCATCCCGGGCGAGCCAGGCGGTTGCCGGCCGGGCCTGGGCCGCGGCCTCGTGAAGGACGGATGCCCCCTCATTCGCCCCGACGGGATCATGCCTGAGTAGCGGGGCGGCCGAGTCCAGCGCGAGCTGCGGATCCTGGAATGTCTCGATGTCCAGAGGCGCCACCTTTCCCGGGGACGCAGGCTGCCGCGCGGCACGTATAGGTGTCAATCGGCCGGCGCTCGGCTAATACTGGCGGCGCCGTGGCCGGAATGCCCTCCTGATGGACCGATCAACTTCTGACGCAGCGCCTGAAGCGAACCCGTACGGATCGACGTTCGCGCGTCTCTACGAGCACGCCTTAAACGGTTGGATGCGCACCTTCGCCCCGCGCCTGCGCGACTACCTGGCGCGCTTCGTTCCGCCCGGCGGCCGTATCCTGGACCTGTGCTGTGGCACCGGCGAGACGGCGGTGACTCTGCTCGAGGGCGGCTGGCGCATCGTCGGGCTGGACCGCTCCGAGGCGATGCTCGAGATAGCTCGTCGTAAGCACGCGCGTGCCATCGCGGAGGGCCAGATCGCGCTGGTCCGGGGCCAGGCGGAAGGCTTCACCTGCGTCCAGTCCTTTGACGCCTGCGTGTGCGTGGATGGGGCCCTGAACCACATGCCCGCCCTTGAGGGCCTCCGGTCCTGCTTCCAATCGGTGGCCGTCGCCCTCAAGCCCGGCGGCCACTTCGTCCTCGACCTGCTCGAGGCCTCGCATTTCGCCGGCTGGAAGAACGTCCAATTGACTGAGGACGAGGAGCACAGGATCGTCCGGTCCGGAAGCTGGGATCCGCAGCGCAACCTTGCCCTTCTGAACATCTCGGGCGCGATCGGGGCCGACCGGCGGCCCGTGGACGAGACCCTGACGAGCCGCGTCTTCGACCGGGCCGAGGTCGAGGCGGCCCTGGCTGCCGCCGGGCTCGAGCCCCTGGGCTGCGACCTCGAGGACCCCCGTCCGACGGGGCGCAGCTTCTACCACGCGCGTAAGCTCCCTCGCCGAAAAGGGGCCGGCGCTTGATCTTCGAGGCCGGCGGCCGGAGGAAGACGCTCCTCGGCATGGTCCATCTCAGCCCGCTGCCGGGGACCCCGTTCTACGAGCCCGACAGCTTCCCGAGCCTGGTGGACAGGGCCGTGACATCGGCGGTGACGCTCGAGAGCGCAGGGTTCGACGGCTGCCTCGTCCAGACGGTGGACCGCGTCTATTCCGTCGCCGACGAAGCCGATCCGGCGAGGATCGCCGCCATGACCATCGTCGTGCGCGAGGTGGTGAGGGCCACCTCGCACGGGTTCAAGGTCGGGGTGCAGATCATGTACAACGCCGTCCGCGCCTCCCTGGCCGTGGCCAAGGTCGCGGAAGCCGACTTCATCCGCGCCAGTGCGGTGGTGGGAGCCTCCGTCAGCGCCCATGGCCTGGTGCAAGCGAATCCGGAAGAGGTCTCACGCTACAGGTCCGCTATTGCGGCTTCGGACGTGGCAATGGTCGCCGATGTCGGAAGCATGCACTTCCGCTGGCTCGGCGGTGACCGCGGCGTCGGAGAAGTGGCCGTCCTCGCGCACAGGGCGGGAGCGGACGGCGTGGCCGTCTCCAATCCGGACGAAGCCGCCCTCGCGGCGGCGCTGCGGGAAATCCGCGGTGCTGCGCCACAGCTGCCGGTGATCCTGGCCGGGGGCACCACCCACGGGAACGCCGGCCGGCTCCTGGCGCTCGCCGACGGCGCCTTCGTGGGCGGCTGCCTGGAGCGCCAGGGCTGGGGCGGGGCGATAGATTCGGAGCTGGCGCGAAACTACGTCGCGCGCGTCCGGGCCGGCGCGGGCTAGGCATGGATCCGGATCCGCCCTCCCCCGATGTCATGCTGCGCCAGGCCGCCGCCCTGGCGCCGGACCTGCGGGCCCTGGTCCCGCGGCTGGAGGATGACCTTCGGCGCCTGTCCTCGGCCGTGGCCTGGAAAGGGCTAGATGAGGTAGTGGGCGTAGGCAGCGGCGACAGCCATTTCGCCGCCCTCGCCTCGGCGGCAGCCTTTCGTCGGTTCGCCCAAGTGCGACTGCGGGGGCTCTCTTCTCTTGCCTATCCCTACGAGGCCGAGACTGTGGGCCCGCGCAGCCTGGTGATCGGCACCTCGGCCTCGGGCAAGACACCGGGCGTGATCTCGGCATTGGAGGACGCCGGCAAGCGGGGCGGGCCGACCCTCGCCCTGACCTCCACGCCCCATGCGCCGATCATGGTTGCGGCGTCGGACGCCCTCCTGCTCAGGCTCGGGTCAGACGAGCCGTCGCCGGGGATCCGCACCTTCCAGGCCAGCCTAACCGCGCACATCCTTGTCGCCGTGGCGTTGGGAAGGGCGCGTGGGATCCTGTCGGGGCCGGAAGCGGGCGCCGTTGTGGGCCGGCTGCTGGCCTGCTCCGCCCTCTTGGAAGAGGTCCTAAGACGGGCGACCGCCTTCGTGGAGCTCGCCTCGGAGGGGCTCGCGGCGGCGCCGTCGACCATGGTGCTGGGCGCAGGTGCAGGTCTCGGGACCGCGAAGTACGTGGCGGCCAAGGTGGTGGAAGGCGCGGCCTGCTTCTGTGTCGGCCAAGACATCGACGAGTGGTGGCACGTGGAGCGCTTCGCCGACCCGCTGGATGCGCCCTTGATCATCCTGGCGCCGGACGCTCCCGCCTGGGGCCGGGCGGCCGAGGTCGCCGCGGGCGCCCGGGGCCTGGGACACCCCGTGTTTGCGGTATGCCCACGGATTGCGCGCGGGCTCGTGGAGCAGGCCGACCTGTGGCTGGAGGTCCCGGACGTTGAGGAAAGCTTCTCGCCGCTGGTCTACAGCCTGGTGGGTCCGCTCCTGGCCGCCGCCTTGGCGAAACGCCTGGGGAGGGGACCCTTCCGGGCGGACCGCCCAGAGGTTGGCAGGCGCATGCGGGAGTACCTCCGTTCCGTTGCCGACTAGACCGCTGCGGGCTGCGGAAAGCGAAGGCCGGCCAGGCGGTCGGCGGCGTCCCGCAGGTCAGGCGCCGTGCGGGCCGTGGTCATCCGCATAATCGCGCCGGAAAAGCAGAAGGTGAGGATGCCCGGAAGGAAGGACACCCCGGTCTGGGCGAGAATGTCGCGGTAGCAGACATAGGAGTCGCGCCAGCCGGGGAACCTGACCGCGGCGTTGACCGAGAAGCGAGGGACCATGACCTCCGCGCCGAGATCCTGCATCAGGCCCACGGACACGTCGCGCAGCGCCAGCAGGCCAGCCTCCGCGCCGCGGCGATCGCCGCGGTAGACGCTGTAGGCGGTCTCCAGACGCGACGGCGTCAGACCCAGATGAGGCTCGAACTCCATGAACTCCGATGGGCCGGGACAGTCCAGCCCCTCCAGCAGCCAGCGCTCCAGCCGCGCCATCACCTCTATGAACAGGTAGAGCAGGGACGGCGGGCCGCCGTAGGTCGTCGAGGCGAACTCGTAGTATTCCGCGATGACAGCCGCGTCGCCGACGATCCAGCCCGCCTTGAAGCCCGGCGCGGCCCAGGATTTCGACACGCTGGCGATGCGCACGACGTTTGCTGACGCTCGCAATGGCGACCGCCAGGGGAGCTCGCCGACGCATTCATGGCACTCGTCCAGCAGGATCATGGTCTGCGGCGAGGCCTTGCGGATCAGCTCGGCGAGCTCGTCCTCGTCCACGGCGCCGCCCGTCGGGTTGTTCACCGTCTGCAGCAGCACCAGAGGTGTCTCCGGACGAAGCTGGTCTATCAAGGGCCGGAGGGAGACGACCCCGTCCCGGCAGGGGACCGCCGCGAGGGACACCGGGGCCCGTCGGGCCACGGCCTGCACGAGAGGAGGATAGTTGGGGATCGCCGCCAGCGCCGGGGCGAGCGTCGCCCGGCGGGACCCGAGGATGAAGTCGGCCAGCGCATTGACCGAGAAGGTGCCGCCCAGGGTGAGGGCCACATTGGCCTCGTCGTACACGGTCAGGCCGAGCCGCTGGTTCTCCAGCCTGGCGACCGCCTCACGGCAGGCCAGCCGGCCGCGGGAGTCGGAGTAGCCGTACCAGTCCTGGTCCAGCGAGAAGCTGAGGGCGGCCTTCAGCACCTCGGAGAGCCCGAAGGCCCGTTCGTCCACCGCGCCGCCCGAGAGGATCACCTTGGCCACCGGCCGATGGCGGCCGTAGAGGTCGTCGCGGAAGAAGGTGTTGAAGAGCTCCTTGATGAAGGTGACCGTGCTCGGCCCGCTCAACACCTCGTCCGCCGTCGCCGACCGCCGGCTGCGGGATTGCCGCCACAACTCGGCCTCCGGTGTCGCCGCCTCGGCCTGACCGGCCTCGGAGGCCACCCGGCCGAGCCACAGCGCGTGCAGCTGCCGCCAGTCCCCCGGGTCCTCCGCCCGGGCGAACACCTCGAGCACTCGCTCGTCCACTTCGGGGGCATAGGCCCTGAAACCGTCGGCGGCCCGAGGGACAGACAGCGGGGGCGGGTCCATCGGGCGCTGCCGGAGCGGCGAGCTGAACAGCCCGGTCGAGACCGTCCCCGGAGTGCCTCCCGCGGCCATGGCTATGCCAGCCTCAGGCGCTTGAGGTGACGCGGAGGCCCCCCGCGCGCCGGGCCCGCCGAAGTCCGACCATGGAAGTACCGCCGGTTGTCGAGCAGGAGGACAAGCCCCGCCGACCAGGCAAGGCCAAGGGCTTGGCAGCCGTACATCGCCCAGAGCAGGCTTCGCAGCGCCGCCGACACCCCCTCCGGATCGATCTGCGGGCCCTCATAGGTCCAGTCGAGGGGTTCGTCCTGGAAGTCGCGGAAGGAGAAGACCGGCCGGCCCTCGGCCTCCCGCAGGACGGACGGGGCGCCTGGCGGGCCGTCGTACCGGACCCCCTCCAGGATGCGCCGGGCCGCGGGATCGAGCCGGGCGGCCACCCCGGCCATTGGAGTCAGCAAGGTCAGCGCCTGCGCTTCAGCGACTCCGGGGTCGCAGCACAGGAAGAGCAGATACCGGGGCTGGCCGGCCAGAGGCTTGCGGCTGCTCTCGCTGTGCAGTGAGAGCTCGCCCGACGTGAACGGCTGCAAGGCGACGTCTCCTGCTTGCGGCAGGGTGCTTCGGAGGTTGAGGATCACGCCGCGCGACGTGAAGGGCAGGACGGCAGGATCCCGTTCCGGCGTGGGGAGGCCAAAGGCCATCGCCAGCTCGATCAGCGTCTCGTCGTTGACGGGCTCGCTCGACCTGGCGATCGCGTAGCCGTCCGCCTCCACCCCGGCCTGGAGGCTGGGGGCAAGGTCGCCAAGCGGGCGCGGAGCAAGCACGGCGGGGTCGACAGCGAGCGGACGGACGGCGCCGCGGCCAGCGAGCAGCTCCCTGCGGAGGACCATGTGAGGGTCCTGCGGTCGCTCTGCGAAGGATCCGGCTAGCCGCAAACTACCACCTAGAGATTGTGTCTGCGGCTTGTACACTAATGCGGATACGCCATGTGGCCAAGCTGAGGGAGGGGGCCTTGCCGGACGACGAAAGCACGGGCGCGCGGCGCGCGGCTGTCACCGAGGTGGCCGCCGACATCCTTAACCGGTCACCCCGAGAGGTCGACCCGGAGATGGACCTCGCCGCCGCCGGCATGGATTCCCTGGCCTTGGTCCGCTTCATGCTGGCTCTGGAGGCACGCTTCGGGATCTCCTTCCCGGACGGGTCGCTGGAGGCCGAGGCGTTCGGCACCGTGGCGGCCGCCGAGCGCACGGTGGCGGCCCTCGGGCAGCGGGTGGCGTAGGTCGTGCTCCTGGAATCCCCCGCCGACCGTGAAGCGGTGCGCCTGTACAGGGGCGCGGGGTTCGACCCCGCGGCACACCCTGCCGCGACCATCCCGGCCCTCCTCGAGCGGCAGGCCGCCCGGCTGGGCGACCGCCCGTACCTGACCGCCGTCCCGCCTAGGGGGGAGCCCGAGACCCTCTCCTTCGCCGAGACCGCCGGCCGCGCGCGAGCCGTGGCGCTCTGGGCCCAGGCTTCGCTCGACGGCGCCCGGTCGGGAGTCGTCGCCCTGGCCCCCCGCAACGACCTCGCCTCCGTGGTGACCATTTTCGGCCTGCTGCACGCCGGCTTGAAGATCCTGCTGCTCAACCCCGCCGATCCTCCGGACCGCAAGCGCCAGCAGATCGAGGCGGCCGGGGCGGAGGCCGCCGTATCCTGTTCGCCCCGGCATGAGGATCCGAAGGGCTGGCTGGCGCTCCCCGAGGTGCCGCTGCCCGGCGACGAACGGGTGCCACTCCCCTCGCCGCAGGACGACGGCTCCTTCCTGATCGGCACCTCGGGATCGACGGCTGCCTCGAAGCTGGTGCTGCAGACCCATGCCAACGCCCTCGCCAACGCAGCGGCGGTGGTGCGCCATCACGCGCTCGCTCCCGGCGATCGCTTCGCCGGCTGCCTGCCCATCCATCACGTCAACGGCCTGCACTTCACCCTGGTGGGCATGCTCGCCGCCGGCGCCCACGCGATCCTGTTCGAACGCTTCGATCCGTTCGGCTATCCACGGGCTCTGCAGGCGTGGCGGCCGCGGATCGCCAGCGTCGTGCCCAGCCTCCTGGAGGCCCTCCTAGCCGGCAACCGGGGCGAGGGTCTTCCGGACAGCCTCCATTACTTCGTCTCGGCCGCGGCGCCCCTGGCGACCGCGACGGCCCGGCAGGTTGCCGACAGCCTCAGGCGGCGTGTGGTGCAGGGTTACGGCCTCACCGAAACCACCAACTTTTCCTGCACCCTTCCCGCGGACCTGTCGGAGACGGCTTACGCCCGCCTGATGCTCGACGCCGACATCCCCTCCATCGGGGTGGCGGTGCCCGGCAACGAGGTTGCGGTCCTCGATCCCGACGGCCGGGTTCTGCCGCCCGGCGAGCGCGGAGAGATCTGCATGCGCGGCCACAACGTAATGGCCGGCTATGCGGGCAACCCCGAGGCCACCGCCGAGGCCTTCCGGGGCGGTTGGTTCCATTCACAGGACCTCGGGATGGTGGTTCGGGACGGGGAGTCAGACCGGGCCTATTTCGTGATCACCGGCCGCGCCAAGAACATGGCCAAGGTGGCCGGGGAGGCGGTTTCCCTGGAGGAGGCGGAGCGGGTGCTCCGCAAGCTCCCCGGCGTCGCAGACGCCGCCTGCGCCGCCATGTCCGACCCGCTGTACGGGGAACGCCTGGTGGCCCTGCTGGTGCTCACCGAGGAGCTTCCGGACGCCGCCGTGCGCGCCCACCTCGCAGCGGCAATGTCGGCCGCCGCCCAGCCGGCGCGCATTCTGCGCGTCCCCGGCATTCCGCGGACGCAGACGGGCAAGATCCGCCGGCCGGAGCTGAAGCAACTGGTGGCGGAGCTGACCGGCCGCAAGCCCGCCTAGGGAACGTCGGCCGCCAGCGCCTTCTCGAGATAGACGCGCGGGCGTTCGGGCCCAGCGCGCGGCGCCCCCACCGGGACAAAGCCGTGGGCGAGCAGCATGCCCAGCACGCGCGCGAGATCGGGATTGGCCTCCGCCCGGATCACATCCGCTCCAGCGGCCCGCGCCACATCGAGCGCTCGCCGGACGGCCCGCGCCCCGAGATAGGGATGCTCGAGCCTGAGCGCGGGATGCACGGCCAGCCGCTGCATGTAGACGGCTGCCGCCGAAGGCGCGTAGTCGGTCAGGGCCAGGTCGAAGGGAGGATCGCGGGTGAGCGTGACCATGGCGGCGGGCTTCCCGTCCATGCGCAGCAGATGGACCGAGCCCGCCTCGACCCGCCGGCGGGTTCCGACCAGCGAGCGTTGCGGGGGGCCCGCGCCGGTGTCCGAGGCCACGTCGCTGGCGAGGAGCAGCTCGTGGACCTCGACCGCGTCCCGCGCCAACTCCCAGGCGCCGGTCATGGATCCGCCGCCTGCAAGCTCGCCACAGTCTCCGCCAGCGCGGCCTCCAGGGGGACGGCGTCCTCGCAGCCGAGCTCCACGCGGATGCGGCTGTCGTCGACGACCAGGTGCTGGCGGAAGTCCGCATGGGCCGGGAACTCGTCAATGAGGGGCCTGAGTGCGCCTTCAGTCCCGTCCTCCACCGCCCGGATCTCGTTCGTCAGGCCGGCCGCCCGGGCGATATGCCGGACCCATTCCAGCTCACTCAAGTCGTGCGGGGCCGGCGCGTTGTAGACCCTTCCGGGCACGCCGCGGAGCGTCACCAGGGCGATGGCCTGGGCGACGTTGCGCACGAAGTTGCGGGCGTTGCGCCAGGCCGCGGCGGTCTCACCCAGGACGAGGGGCCGACCGCCCCGCAGGCGATCCAGGTAGGCGCCGACCCGCCGGTCAGCGTCGCCGGGCCCGTAGACCATGGGCAGGCGGACGACGCTGGCGGGCAGCGCCCCGCCCAGGAATGCCCGCTCCGCCGGGATCTTGTCGTAGTCGTCCATCCAAAGCCTTGGGTCTCCGGCGCCGCGCGGCGCGGGCCCGCGATAGGGGAACATCCGCGACCGTAGCGGTTGGTTCTCGGAGAGCGGCGCAGGCAGGCTCCGACCGGGCTCCGTCCCCAGCAGGCGGCCGAAGGCGCGATAGACGCTGAGGCTGCTGACCGCCGCGGCGCGTCCGGCAAGCCCCACCAAGCAAGTGACGGCCTGCTCGGCGTCCCTTCCGTTCTGCGGCGTCATGTCGAGGACGACGTCGGGCGCAAACGCCGCGAAGTCGCCCCGCGAGGCGGCCAGGTTCCCCCGATCCCCATAGATGTGCCGCACGGTGCCCGATGGGCTCTCGGCGCCGCTCCGATGGAACAGGCAGAGCTCGTGGCCATTCAGGGCTCGGACCACCTCGCGGCCTATGAAGCCCGTGCCGCCCAAGATGAGGATGCGCATCTCTTCACCACGCGCCTGAGGACTGAGCGGCTGAATGCTTCAACGCGGCCGGGCCGCGGTCAAGCTGCCGCGCCGTCTGGGCGGTCGCCCGCAACGTCCGTGAACGGGCCGCGCTGCTTCTAGCGCACTTCGTCAGCGATCTGCACCAGCCGCTGCACGTGGGCGCTGTCTACCTGCAGGACGATGGCGACCGCGCGGACCCGGATGCGAGCCCGGCCGACGATAAGGACAGCGAGACCCCCGGCGGCAACTCCCTGAAGTTCGGCAGCGACAAGAACCTGCATTCCGCCTGGGACGGGGTGCTGTCCGGATGGCCGGTATCCAAGGCGCGCTCGCCGACAAACCCGCTACGTGGGCGACGGAGTCGATCCGTGAGGCCCGCAAGGCGGATGACGGGCCGCCGGATGAAGGCCACCGCCTGCCCGGCCGCAGATCCGAAGAGAAGGAAGAGGCCGACACATCGCGGACGCCACGCGGGCCAGCGCGGTGGAGGGCGCCGACATCCCCACCTGCCACGCGGTGGCTGAGACGGCGGTGCCTATAGGGGGCGCCTGCACCTCGGCCGAGGTAGGCGATATGGTCTGCTTTCTCGCGTCCGGGTCGGCCCGACACAATACTGGTGCGGAGATCGCCATCGATGGCGGCATGTCGTGCGGCTGAGTTCGGCGGTGTCACCGGTTGGCCAGCGAGCCAAGGAAATCCGACGCCGCGATTGGCGGAAACAGGCGTTTGCGGAGGAGGGTCGCCGCGCGCTGCGCATTCTCCGTCCTTGCATTCGCCGCCGCCACTATGGCGGAACCCATGCAGAAAGGGACGGCGGACCTTGGCAGGGGGACGCTGCAACCCCGCAGTTTCGCACATGATCTCCAACTTCGTGAAGCTGCGGGGGCCGATGGTGCTCTCGCAGCGCGACGCCGGGAAATTCCGGTTCCATCTCGTGGAGGCTGGCGAGCGCCCTGCCGAAGCGCCACGCGAAATTGGAGACGATCCAAGCGACCATGAGCCGAGCGGTGCAGAAAATGAAGAACGCCGATCTCCAAACCCGTTGACAGCCAGGCCATGCAATGCGCGCAGTGCGCTTGTCCACGCCCGACGCAACCGGGCGACGCAGGACGGGGGCAAGGCATGCGGCTCTTCACGTCCGCGCTCGCGGCGGCGAGCGTCCTTCTCTGTGGGTCGCCCGCCATGGCTTGGGGCGCCAAAGGGCATCAGCAGGTCGGCGCGATCGCGGAGCGGCTGCTGAACCCCAGGGCCCGGGCCGAGCTCAAGTCCCTGCTCACCGGGTTCGGCGCGACCAACACGACCGGTCGGCCGGACCTCGCCTCCGCCGCGGTCTGGGCCGACTGCGTGCGCGACGTCTCCAGGTCCGGGGGGACCTTTACCTACGCCCGCGGCCAATACACGCCCGCCGCCTGCTTCCAGTTCGAGGACACGGTCGAGGAAGACCGGATGAAGGACTACGCGAGCCGCAACTGGACACAGTGCGTCTACTACCCAGGCTGCCATGGCGCCTATCACTTCGCCGACGTCGCCATTCAGCACGACCACTACGATCCGGCCCTTGGCTACGTCGGGACGAGCGACCACGACGTGGTCAGCGCGATCAAGGCCTGCATCGCCGTGCTACAGGGTGGCAGTGCACCTCCGCCGTTCAACATCCGCGACAAGAAGGAAGCCGCGCTGCTCCTGGCGCACTTCGTCGGCGATCTGCACCAGCCGCTGCACGTGGGCGCTGTCTACCTGGAGGACGATGGCGACCGCGTGGACCCGGATGCGAGCCCGGCCGACGACAAGGACAGCGAGACCCGCGGCGGCAACTCCCTGAAGTTCGGCAGCGACAAGAACCTGCATTCCACCTGGGACGGCGTGCCGTCGGGATGGCCGGTGCCTCCGACGACAGCGACCCTCGCCAAGGCGCGCAACGTCCCGGGCACCCAGGGCGCGCTCGCCGACAAGCCCGCGACGTGGGCGACGGAGTCGATCCGCGAGGCCCGCAAGGCCTACGACGGGCTGACGTTCTCGGCCGTGGGCGTCGCATCGAACAATTCCCGCTATTGGATCGCCCAGTTCACCAACGAGGCCGCCTATGGCCAGGCCCGCCGATCGATGCAATCGCGGCAGGTGGTGAAGGCCGGCGCACGGCTCGCCGAGATCTACAACGCCATCTGGCCGGAGACGTAGGCCATGCTCCGCCGCTATCGCACCTGGTTCGCATCACGCCTGCGCCTGCCCACCGGCGCCCGGTTCGGGCTCGGCCGCGCGGTCATCCCGGGGCCTCGGCCACCCGGCGCGCCGCGATGGCGCGAGGACGCAATCTACTTCCTCGAGCTCAACATCCAGGAGATGATCGTCGCGCCCTACATGTCCACCGGTCCGCCCAGCCGACAGCTGCTGCGGCAGACGCCGCTTTGGCAGCCGCTGCTTGACGACATCCACACGATCGTCGCGCGCGCCGAGACGATCGCCATGAGCCGGGGCCGCACCTATGTGTCCTCGACCTCGGTCGCGCTAGCGCTCGGCGCCGTCGTGGACGACCTCGCGACGACGTCGTTCCAGATCTGGGGGCCGGAAGACGACGAGGACGAGCCGGCGCAGGGAGGCTGACCTTGAACGACGTACCGGACAAGACGGCGCCCGGGACCAAGGACGTACCGGCCACGTCCAAGCGAACGAAGGCGAAGGCCGAGGCCGCGCGCGGTGGCGGTGGCGGTGGCGGGGCTGGAGGCCATGGAGGCGGTACGACGCCGAATCCCCCCCGCAAGCCGACAGACAGTGAGATCGCCCTCTCCAACGCGCTGATCGGCGGCGCCTTCGGTTTCATCGGTATCCTGGCGCTTGTTGCGCCGCAGTTCGTCGACAAGGTGGAGCCAGGCGCCCTGAAGGTCGGCACCGCGTTCGGCGCTGCAGCCTTCATCGCCTTTGTCGTCAGCATCTATTTCGGCGGGCGCGGACAGGGGAAGATCAAGGGCGGCACGAACAACATGTTCGACCTGCAGGCCAAGCTCGGGATCGGCGGGCTGGTCGGGCTGCTGATCACCGGGCTGATCTTCGGCTTCAACCCCAGGAAGCCGGACGACGGCCTCGAACGGCGCCTGCGGAGCGCGGAGGCGAACGTCCAAGTACTCGACGCCCGGACCGCCACGGAGGCCCGGTTGCTGGAGCAGCGGCAACAGGCACTCGAGGCCCGCATGAATGCGCTCGAGGTGGCGCGGTCCGCGCCAGCCCCGCCGCCGCCCAAACCCTGACGCCACACCCGGCGCGCGCGCTTCGACGCCTGGCGCGGCGGCTCAGTACTTCGCGCCTAGGCTGAGCTTCCATTCCTGCTGATCGATCAGCACGTCGGAGCGCCGGCCCTTCGAGTACGAGAGCTCGAAGGTGAAGATCTTTTTCGGGTCCGGCGAGAACGACAGTCGGCTGGTGAAGAAGTTCAGGTCCTTGCCGCTGGAGAGGTTGGGCAGCCACGTGTCCGTCACGATCAGGTCGACCGGGAAGTTCGGCAGGTCACTGGTGATGGCGAAGCCCACGCGCGTCCCGACCCTGATGAAGTCCTGGTTGTACGGCGGCAGGAGATTGCCCCGGTCCGTGAACCAGCCCCCCACCGCCCGGACGTCGGCGATCAGCCGCCAGGAGGCCGTCGTGGCGCCCGGCCGGAACTCCCGGAAGCTGTTGATGCCGTCATTGCGGATCGGCATCCACGCCGCGGTCAGCGTCCAGAGATGGCTCGTGTCGCTGTCGGAGTCGCTCTCCCGGTACTCGGGCCGTAGCGTGATGTAGTGGGTCACCGCGAGGTCGTCGGGTGTTGGGCCTGGCCGCGTGAACCGGAAGTCGGCCAGCACGCCGCCGTAGGTGGACTCGAACGTGTTCGAGGGGTCCTTGCCGGTCACGTGGGAGAAGTCACGCAGGGCACCCAGGTACGGCACGAACGAAAGGCTGCGGTAGGTCTCGTCGATCACCGGCGGCAAGGCCAGGCCGGCCACGACCGACCACTTCTTGACCTTCTTGTCGGCCACGTCGTCGCGCGACAGCGTCACCGACGCGGCCTCGACGATGGCGAAGTCGGGCTCCTCGCGGTCGAAGTTGAGGCCCTCCGTCGAGCCCCGCAGCCGGATCGGGAAGGTGTATTTGTAGGTCGGGACCGGCAGGCTGCCCGGCGGCCGCTCGACTGCCCGGTTGCAGAGTAGCTGAACGTCCGTCCGCTGGAAGTACTCCAGCGGCGTGTCGGCTGCCCCCTCCTTCGGGAACGACGAGCCGAACGCCGTTAGCAGGAGCGTGAGCGATCCCCGCGCCTCCACCAGGTTCGCCTCGTCGTCGCTCGCGCAGGCGGTGTTCCCGGCGCCGGTCGGGTCCTTGCAGATCGTTCCGTCGACCAGCATCCGCTGGCGGGGCGAGATCTTCCAGGACGCGACCGGAACCTGGGACGCGCCGAACGCGGAGTCGTTGTGGTCCCGCGCCCAGTCCTCGAGCGTGCGGCTGACCGGCTTCTGGTCGAGATAGAAGGTCGCGAGCTTCTCCTTGTCGACGACGTCGCGGCCGGCGGCGTCCTTGACGCAGACCGTGTCGAAGGCGGGCACGGGCGGCGCGGCCGCCAGGGCTGCGGTCGGGAAGGAAAGCGCCGCGGCGGCGGCGAGCGTACTGCGTCGGCTGGCCATGGTCAGCTCGTCCGCGCGTCGAGCTTGGCGATCAGCCCGGTGACGTTGCCGGGCAGCACCTTGACGATGAAGGCGACGTCGATCGCGAAGCTGAAGGAAGGGTTGCCTGCCCTAAGCCGGCCCAGGACATTGACGAGGAAGTTCCGCATCATGTCGCGCGTGTAGTTCCAGTCCCCCGAGAAGGTCTTCACCAGGTCAGGCGGCGGCCAGTGGCCCTCGGCCATCATCTGAGCCGACACCGCAGCGGTGATCCGGGCGGTCTTGAGCGACGGGTCGGCCGCCAGGGCGGCCGCCTTCGCCGCCTCGACGGCCGGATCGGCGGGGGCCGCCGACGCGGCCTTCTTCTTGGTGGACTTCGGCTTGCCGCCGCCCCCACCCTCGGTCCCGTCCACCCTCGTCGACGCCTTCGGCGCCTTCGGCGTCTTCGCCATCCCTAACCCCCTCCGCGCGATGCGGTCCCCGGTTGCAGGTGACGATGCCACGATTCTGGATTGCGCCGTTCGACGATCTCGGTTGCGCGCACGTGCGCAATGGACGGACGGACGTCAGGCGCCTGTCCCGCCGCATCGATCCATCCACAGGTTTCGTGGCCGCCCCGGCCGGGTAGAGCTGGCCGAACCCTGTCTACGCCGCCCGCCCGCAGTTGGCGGGAACCCAGGGACCTGAACCAGGGACCTCTGCATCTCTTCGCAAGTGGCGGAACCACGGAAGGATAGAAGGACGGACCCAGTCATGAAGCGGAGCCCGAGGTCTCGGATGCGCCAATTGCGGACGTGGGCTTCGGAGCGGAGAGCGGACCTTCGATTGCGCCGTCCGCTGATGCGCTTCCGCCGTCGTCGCGATTGTTCCGGACAGTGTCAAAGCCGCATCTGAATTCGGTCGACGACGATAGGCTCACCGTCGCCAAGCCTCACGTGCCTCGTATCCACATAGCTGAACTGCAGACGCTCGTAGACTGCACGGATCATGGGATGGCATCAGCCCCGCCATGTAGACTTGGTTGACGTTCGGCAGCGCGTTCCCGACCGCGTCCACCATGGCGTACATCAGCACGAACATCGCGCCGAAATGCAGCACCGACATCAACGCCAGCCGGCCGTAGTGCTTGGCTTCCATCGGAAGGTACCTCTTTGCGTCCCGGGCGCCCGCGAGCCGGGGCCCGCATCACCGCAACGCGCGACCGGACGCGAGGGACCCCGCGCCTAGGGACGGGGCGCGGGCGCCCCCTGCGGGGCGAACCGGGCCACTAGGTCGTAGGCGTCGCCTGGGAACGTCAGCCGGACATGAGTGATCTTGTCTTCGCCCCGCCAGGTTCGGCGCTCGAGCACGAGACAGGCGGCCTCGGGTTGGATGGCCAGCAGGCCGGCCACGCTACGCGGCGCGTTGGCGGCGCTGATCCGGTGCTCGGCCTCCGTCCACGGGACGTGCCCAAGAAGCCAGCTGCCGGGCGCGGTGCGGACGAAGTCGACGGTCCCAGCCTCCGGCACGGCCTTGAGGTTGATGACGCGCTCCTCGAGGGCGAAGGGCCGGCCGCTCGCGCGATGCAGGCATTTCAGCGCGACCACCGGGACGGCCTGTTCGAGCCCCAGCTCCTCCACTTCGCGCGGAGTCGCACGTCGCGCCGTGCGGGACAGCAGTTCATAGCGGTAGGGTTCACCCCGACCGGTCACCTCCGCCGGGATATCGGGGATGGCGAGCACGACGGCGTGGATACGAGGTCGGGAGACGAAGGATCCGGTCTTCCGGTGGCGCACGATCAGCCCGCTCTCGGCGAGCGGCGCCAGCGCCTTGTTCACTGTCATCCGTGAGCAGGCGTATTCGGCCATCAGCTCATGTTCGAACGGGATGCGGTAACCGGGCGGCCAAGCCCCCGAGAGGATGCGATCCGATATCTCCGCACGGATCCGCTTGTGGAGCGAGGCGTCCTTGGGCTCGGTCATGGGTCCCTTCGAGAAGCGACTCGGGCGCGGCGGCAGCGCGGCAGGATCGCCGCCGCCGCGCCCGTCCAGCTTACGACTCCCGCGGCAGATCCGACCGGACGCTCTGCGGCGCGGCGATGGATTCGCCGAGCTTGGCCTTGCGCCTGGCCCTCATCGCCTCGATGGGATCCAGCACCCAGGCGACGTCCGATCTCCGGAAGCTGCGGAACAGCAGGATGAGGCCGCTCAGCGCCAGCCAGGCCGCGGCGGTCCCGACGGTGATGATCAGCGGGTGGTTGAAGCTCTGGCGCTCGGTGTAGTCCATGATGTGCAGCATCCAGGCGATATCCCACAGCCGCCAGGTGTCGTTCTTGGTCCCGAGCAGCTCGCCCGTCTTCGCTGACATTAGAAGCGTCGTGCGCCCCTCGTCCGAGAACTCGACACGCCAGACAGGCAAGGCGACGTCGCGGGTCTCGAGCGTGGTCTCCGCGACGTGGGTGACGCTACGCACCGGCTCGCTGCCGACGTATCGCGCCACGGCGAGCGTCCTGGCCCGGGCCGTATCGATCTCGATCGGCGCGCCCGTCGTGGCGTCCAGCAACTGCACGCCAAGCGGGGTCGTCGCCTCGTAGACCCAGGTGTCGAAGAGCGGCTTCAACTGCAGCGTCACGATTGGAGCGCCGACCCGTTCCGCCACCTGCGCCAGGGCCAGGGGCTGCGGCGGCGAAGCCGGCCGCGCGACCCCGAGCACGGCATGCTCGGCGGACACCTCGTGATGGTCGAGCAGCGCCATGACAGCGCCGCTCGATGCCCACAGCAGGAATTGCAGGCCGAGGACGAGGCCGAACCACTTGTGGAGCCAGCGGATCAGGAACATGCGCGGGTCCTCAGGCGGCGGCTTTGCGCACGCGGCGCTTGCGGCGGAAGCTGTAGATCAGGAGCCAGCCGCCGGTCGCGGCGGTGGCGACGGCCATCCAGGTGAAGATCCGGATCAGCGGGTTGTTCACGTCCTGGCGGTCGTCGTAGTCCATGATGTGGAACATCCAGACGAAGTCGAACGTGCGCCACAGGTCGTGGCGACGCGACACGAGTTCCCCCGTGAATGGCGAGATGTAGAAGGTGGGCCGCCAGGCGCCTTCGAACTCCACCCGCCACAGCGGCATCGGCCGGGTCTGGACCTCAAGCGGCGCCTTGGTCAGCAGCTCGGCGCTCACCACGTCGCCGTCCTCGGCGAACAGGGCCTTGGCGCGGGCCCGGACCTGAGCCTCGTTCAGCGGCGACAGCTTCTGGCCGGTGCGGGCGTCGAAGAGCGCCTTGCCCTCCTCGGCGTCGACTACATAGACGGGCCGCCCCAGTTGGCTCTCCAGCCGTGCGGACCTCAGGCCCGGCGCGAGATGAGCCAGATGCGCCGGCTCGACCAGTCCCTCGAAGGACAGCGGCTGCACCAACGGCGCCTTCACCAGGCGATCCCCGTGGATGATGTCGATGTGGACCGCCGTCATGTAGATCCCGCTGAGGGTCCAGAAGACGGCCTGGATCGCCACGACGAGCGCGATCCACTTGTGGGTCGTCCGCGCGAGGGCTGGCCAGCGCATCTTGTCCTTTCAATACGTTTCGTGGGCGCCGACCAGGGGATTGTGGTCCGGCCGGCGCCTGCTGTGCGGCCTAGAATGTGTACTGCAGCCGCACATAGCCCCGACGACCCAGGAGGTCGTAGGTCATGGTGTCGGTGTTGGCGTCGGTCCAGCTCTGGATGAACGGCG
>NZ_LSJI01000150.1 GCF_001557235.1 Phenylobacterium sp. CCH9-H3
GAGCCGCACCCTCCCGCTGGCCCTCTACGGCGCGGCCGCGCAGTACGGTCGGCGCGAGGGGCTCCAGCAGGCCGGTGGCCGCGCCGTAGAGGGCCAGCGGGAGGGTGCGGCTCACACCACCTCGGCGGGGGCGAGGCGGCAGGCGTGGGCCGCGTCGGTCTCGACCTGCAGGGTGGCGTGGCCGATCTTGAACCGCGCCTCCAGGCCCTCGCAGGCAAGGTGGAGGAAGCGGTCGCCGTCGCTGTTGGCGGGACGCAGGATGTGGGCGGTCATGGCCGTCTCGGTGGTGGACAGCGCCCAGATGTGCAGGTCGTGCACGCCCTCAACGCCCGGCAGGCCGGCGAGGTAGCGGCGGACGGCCTCCACGTCGATGCCGCGCGGGGCGGCGTCGAGGGCGAGGTCCGCGGAGTCGCGCAGCAGGCTCCAGGTGCCCAGCACGATGACCCCGGCGATGATCAGGCTGAGGGCCGGGTCGATCCAGAGGATGCCGGTGCGGGCCATCAGGAAGGCGCCGGCCACCACGGCAAGCGAGACGCCGGCGTCGGCGGCCATGTGCAGGAACGCGCCGCGGACGTTCAGGTCGTCATGGCTGCCGCGCATGAAGAGGAGGGCGGTCGCCCCGTTGATCAGCACGCCCAGGCTGGCGGTCAGCATGACGAGGTCGGAATCGATGGCGGCCGGCTCGCGGAAGCGGTGCGCGGCCTCGGAGGCGATGGCGCCCACCGCCACCAGCAGCAGGATGGCGTTGGCGAGGGAGGCCAGGATGGTCGCCTTGCGCAGGCCATAGGTCCGGCGGCCGGCCGGCGCGCGCCGGGCCAGGACCGTGGCGCCCCAGGCCAGCAGCAGGGACAGCACATCGGAGAGGTTGTGGCCGGCGTCGGCCAGCAGGGCCAGGGATCCGGTCCAGAGCCCGGCCGCCACTTCGGCCGCCACGAAGGCGGTGTTGAGGATCACGCCGATGGCGAAGGCGCGGCCCATGTTGGCCGGGGCGTGATGGTGATGGCCCCCGCCATGGCCGTGACCATGCCCGTGGTCATGACCGTGGTGGTCATGATCGTGCGCGTGGTCGTGGTGGTCGTGCGCCGTCGCCATCGAGGCTATGTCTCACCGACCGGGCAGGGGATCAATGGAGGGGCGGCCCACCAGGGCCTCGGCGCGGCGGGTCGCCGCCGAAAGGCGCGCCGACCAGTCCACGACGAGGCGCGCGACGGCGGCGTCGTCCGCATCGGCGGGGACGTGGAGCGGACCGTCCCAGACCACCGCGCCCCGGCCGAACGGGGCGGCGAACATGACCTTGTCCCATGTGCCCATGAGCTGCCAGGCGGGGTTGGCGGCGATGCCCATCAGGAACACCGGCTGGCCGGAACGCCGGGCGATCTGCAGGGAGCCCGCGGCGATGACCTCATTCGGGCCGCGCGGGCCGTCGGGCGTGACGACGAGGGCGCCGCCGTCCTTCACCCAGGCGGTGGACTCGCGGATGGCGGCGACCGCCTGGCGCGCCTTGGCCGCATCGCCCTTCTTGGCCGAGGAGACGCGGATGGCGGGGAAGCCGGACATGTCCAGGGCGCGGGCGATGAACTCGCCGTCCGCCGAGGGGGAGACCAGGCAGCGGGTGCGCTTGCGCCACCACTGCGGCGCGGTGGCCAGGCAGAGGGGGATGCGGCCGTGCCAGAAGAGGGCGATGGCGCCGGTCCGGTCGTCGGCCAGCACCGGCTCCACGCAGGCCAGGTTCTCATGCCGCCAGCGGACGGTGCGCAGCACGAGGCGAAGGTACGTTCCCAGCACCCAGCCGAGGAAGCCCTGGACCCCGTCGCTCCGGAGGAAGGCCTTCAAGCGGCGGGCTCCGCCTCCAGGTCCTGGCTGCGGGCCAGGCGCGCGTAGAGGCCGCGCTGCTTCAGCAGGGTCGCGTGATCGCCGGTCTCGACGATCCGGCCCCGGTCGACCACGTAGATCCGATCCGCGCCCCGGACCGTGGAGAGCCGGTGGGCGATGAGGATGGTCGTGCGTCCGGACATCAGTCGCTTCAGCGCCGCCTGGACCTGGGCCTCGCTTTCGGTGTCGAGCGCGCTGGTGGCCTCGTCGAGCAGGAGGATCGGGGCGTCCTTGAGGAAGGCGCGGGCGATGGCGATCCGCTGCCGCTGGCCCCCGGAGAGCCGGGCGCCGGCCTCGCCCACCAGGTTGTCGTAGCCCTGGGGCAAGTCGGCGATGAAGTCGTGCGCCGCGGCGGCGCGGGCGGCGGCCTCCACCTCCGCCGGGCTCGCCTCGGGACGGGCGTAGGCGATGTTGGCGCGGACGGTGTCGTCGAAGAGGAAGGGCTCCTGGGTGACGAGGGCGATCTGGTCGCGCAGGGAGCCGAGGGTCACGTCGCGCACGTCGGTCCCGTCCAGCAGGACCCGGCCGGCGCTGACGTCGTAGAAGCGCGGAATCAGGTTGAGGATGGTGCTCTTGCCGCCCCCCGAAGGGCCGACCAGGGCCACCGTCTCGCCGCGGCGGGCCTCCAGGCTGACGCCGTCCAGGGCGGGCGGCCCATCCCCGCCATAGGAGAAGCCGACGTCCTCGAGGCGGATGTCGCCGTCGGCGCGGCCGAGGGCCTTGGCGCCGGGCCGCTCGCGCACCTCCGGCTCCACGTCCAGGGCGGCGAAGAGGCGGCGGGCGGCGGACATGCCCTCGGCGAAGACGGTCTGCAGGTTGGCGAGCTGGCGCAGGGCCTGGGAGGCCATGGTCAGGGCGGCGACGAAGGAGAAGAAGGCGCCCGCGTTCATCTCGTTCTGGGTCGAGCGCCAGCCGGCGTAGGCGAACACCACCGCCACGATCAGGGTCATGAGGAGTTCGGTGGCCGGCGCGGCGCGGGCCCGGGCGTTGGCGCCCTTGGTGAGGTGCTTCTGCCGGCGCTTCACCACCTCGGCGACGCGGGCCTCCTCATAGGCCTCGCGGTTCTCGATCTTGACGACGCGGACCCCGTCCAGCCCCTCCATGATCGCCGAGGAAAGGGCGGAGGTCTCCTCCATGGCGCCCTTCGCGGCCTTGGTGGTGCGTTTGGAGAAGCGGCGCATGATGCCGCCCGCCAGCGGCACGGCGGCCAGCAGCACCAGCGACAGCATCCAGTCGTTGGCCACCATGACCAGAAGCGCGCCGACGAAGATGAGCAGGTTCTGGGTGTAGTTCACCACGCCGGCGGTGGCCGCCTCGCGGATCAGGCCGGCGTCGTAGAGCACCGAGGAGACGAAGGCGCCGGAGTGCTGGGCGCGCAGGTGGGCGAGGTCGGCCCGCACCAGCTTGCCGAACAGCTGCACCTGGACGTCGCCGACTACGGCGTTGCCGATGCGGTTGATGAGGGTGGCCTGGATCACCTGGGCCAGGCTACGGGCCAGGGCCAGGGCGGCGATGGTGAGCGGCAGGACCAGGAGGGCGCCGGGCTTGCGGAACACCAGGAGGTCGTTGGTGGCCGGCTCGATGATCCGCACCAGCTCGGCGCTGCACCAGGCCACCGCCACGGCGGCCAGCATCGCCACCGTCCAGCCCTTCCAGCGCGGCGCCATGTAGATGCGCGCCACCCGGGCGACCAGCGCGCGGGCGGACAGCTCCGGCTGGGCTGGCTCGCTCATGGGGCTGGGGTCCGACGTTGCGGCGCGCAAGTCAAGCGCGGGCGGTGGTCGGGGGTCGGAACCGCAGAAAGCGCAGAGCACGCAGAAGGCGCCGGGGAAGGCTGGCCGCCCCGGGTCGTTCTGCGTCGTCTGCGTCTCAAGTTGGTGTCAGGAAGGCGCGGGGGCGCCGGTCAGGCGGAACTTCGCCAGGCGTGGAGGGGCGAGGCCTTGAGGGGCAGGGCCATTGAAGGCGGCCCGGGGATCGCGGCGGCGCCCAGGAGCGCGGATCGTCGGCCGGCCGGCGGGGCCGCTGTCGGCTCGCTCCCCCGCCACCGTCCTTCGGCCGGTCCCCCTCCCCGGGCGGGTGAGGAGATGCGCGCTTCGGGGAGCTCGATGTCGAGGTCGTGCCGGATGCGGACGATGCAGGTCTCGACCGCCTCGTGGACGGCTTCGAGATCCAGGTCCTCGGCGTCCAGCACCTCATCGAGCGCGTCCAGCGCCTCGTCGGAGTCGCTGGATTCATATTCGTCCCAGCCCGTCCGCTCGTACGGCGGGCGCGTCGCGGCCGCCGCTCGGGGC
>NZ_LSJI01000151.1 GCF_001557235.1 Phenylobacterium sp. CCH9-H3
CTCCGGGCGGGCCGAGCTTGCCCGCCTCATCGCCGACGCCCGGCGCGTGGTCGTCTTCACCGGCGCGGGCATCTCCACGGAAAGCGGAATCCCGGATTTCCGCAGCCCGGGCGGCGTGTGGAGCAAGATGAAGCCGATCTACTTCCAGGACTTCGTGGCCAGCGAGGAACGCCGGCGGGAGGCGTGGGAGCGCGCCTTCGCCGGCCGCGCGGGCTGGGTGGGGCGCGAGCCGAACGCCGGGCACATGGGCGTCGCCCGCCTCGTGGCCAGCGGCAAGGCCAGCTCGGTGATCACCCAGAACGTCGACAATCTGCACCAGGCCTCGGGCGTGCCCGCCGAGCGGATCATCGAGCTGCACGGCAACGCCAGCTACGCCACCTGCCTCGAGTGCGGCCTGCGTCACGAGCTCGAGGCGCTGAAGGCGCTGTACCAGGCCACCGGCGACCTGCCCGCCTGCCGGGACTGCGACGGCATCGTCAAGACGGCCACCATCTCGTTCGGCCAGGCCATGCCCGCCGAGCCGATGGCGCGCGCCGAGGCCGAGACCCTGGCCTGCGACCTCTTCCTGGTGCTGGG
Source organism: Phenylobacterium sp. CCH9-H3 (assembly GCF_001557235.1). Lineage (GTDB taxonomy): Bacteria > Pseudomonadota > Alphaproteobacteria > Caulobacterales > Caulobacteraceae > Phenylobacterium. The sequence goes on from NZ_LSJI01000151.1 coordinate 577, forward strand.
ATCGTCGCTCGTCGTCTACCCCGCCGCGGGCTTCCCGATCATGGCCAAGCGCAACGGCGCCCGCCTGGCCATCGTCAACCGCGAGGCGACGGAGCTCGACCCCTACGCCGACCTCGTGCTGCACGACGAGATCGGCCCGGTGATGACGACGGCGGCGCCCGCCAACTAATTTCGCCCTCCGGTCGTTTCGTCACACACGCGCCTTGTTCTTCGGGCTATGCGCTCCGCCGGATTCTCATCGGAGCCTTCTGTGATCAGACCTGCCGTCGCAGCCGCCCTTCTCGTCGCCCTCAGCGCCTGCAGCCAGGGCGGAGGCGCCAAGTCCAACTCCAGCGATCCCTACGCCGGGCTCGACAGCGAGATCCTGGCCTGGCGGACGGCCATCGAGGCCAGCCACCCCGCCTGCGCCAGCAAGGTCGAGGGCAAGGGCTGCCAGGACTTCCAGGTGATGTGCAAGGCGGCCCAGGACATCGGCGCCGACGAGGCGGCCAAGGGCGTCAAGGCCAAGGTGGTCGCCGCCATGACGTTCGCCGGCCGCAATCCGGACGGCTCCACCGGCAAGTCGGGATCGTCGTTCGCCACCTTCGCCAAGGCGGGCGACGCCTGGACCCGCGCCGAGGCCAAGCCGGTCAATATGACGACCTGCGCGACGCTTTAGGCGCCGCGCGTCCCGACGACCTTCCGCACCTGCGCCGCCTGACGGCGGGCCACCGGCACCTCGGCGCCCGACTGCAGCACGACCGCGGCCGGCCCCCCCGGCCGCCGGGCGAGGCGCACGATGCGGTCCCGGCGCACCAGGGCCCCACGGTGCACCCGCACGAAATCGGCGGGGTCCAACTCGGACTGCAGGGTGCGGATCGGCTTGCGGACCAGGAAGCTGCGCCCGCGGCTGTGAATGCGGACATAGTCCCGCTCGGCCTCGACCCAGTCGATGAGGTCGACGGGCAGGCGCAGGCGGTCGCCCCGGTCGGGCACCCAGATCTCCTCGGCGAAGGCCGGCTCTGCCGCCGCCGCCGCCGGCAGGGCGTCGCCCGCGCGCAGGGCGGCCACCACCTCTTCCAGTTCCGCGATCCGGGAGTTCGCCAACCGTGACTGCAGGCGCAACCGGGCCCGCTCCAAGGCCTCGTGCAAGCGGTCGAACTCCACCGGCTTCAGAAGATAGTCCACGGCGGCCAGTTCGAACGCGTCGGCGGCGAAGCGGCTGAAGGCGGTGACGAAGATGAAGGCCGGAGCCTGGGCGGGGTCGATCGCGCGCGCCAGTTCCAGCCCCGACAGCCCCGGCATGCGGATGTCCAGCAGGACCACGTCGATGCCGCCGCGCCGGATCAGGGCCAGCGCGTCGGCGCCGTTGGTCGCCTGGCCCACCACCTCGGCGCCCTCCGCCTTGTCGATGGCCATCTGGAGGCGCCGCAACGCCGGGGGTTCGTCGTCGACGAGGGCGACGCGCAGGGCCCGCACCGGGGCCGGGCTGATGCTGCCTTGGATCATGTCCGCTCCAGGGGGATTTCCACCGACGCCAGGAAGCCGTGCGGCAGGCGGGGGCCGCAGGTGAGCGCCGCGGCCTTGCCGTAGATCAGGTCCAGCCGCCGCCGCACGTTCTCGAGCCCCAGGCCGAGCTTGGGCGTGGTCTGGCCCGTCGTGTCGCCGCCGTCGTCGGTGACGGTCAGCCGCAGCCGGCCGTTCGCCGCCTCGGCCTTGATCTCGATGGTGACGGTCTCGTTCGACCGCGCGACGCCGTACTTGACCGCATTCTCGACCAACGGCTGCAGGATGAGGCTGGGGGCGAGCGCGTCGCGCAGATCGGCGGGGATCGTCTCGACGTAATTCAGCCGGTCCTCGAAGCGCGCCTGTTCGATCAGGAGGTACTGGCGCTGGGCCTCGATCTCGTCGGAGAGGGGGCCCTTGTCAGGCATCTCCTTCTCCAGGGTGTGGCGCAGGAAGCTGGACAGCGAGAGCACCACCCGCTCGGCCCGCTCGTTCTCACGGGCCAGGATCAGCGAGCTGAGGGCGTTCAGGGTGTTGAACAGGAAGTGCGGATTGATCTGGTAGCGCAGCATCCGGTTCTGCGCGTCCATGGCCATGGCCTGGGACGCCACCAGGCGAAGGTTCTTTTCCTTGAGCTCCTCCTCGTAGCGGATGGCGAAGTAGAGCGCGCACCAGGAGATGAAGGTCCAGAAGAACATGGAGGCCGTGTAGGCCAGCGAGACCGGCGACAGCGGCTCGACGCTCCACATCGGGAGAACCAGATAGAAGACCGCATAGTTGACGATGAAATAGGCGAAACCGCCCAGCGCCGACAGCAGCACGGCCGCGACGATCCGGCGCCACATCGGTTGTTCGGCCAGGGCCGACAGGATCCGTCCGATCAGCAGGCAAGCCAGGAAGCCGAACACCGCCATGCCCAGGCGCCGCACCGCCATGTCGCCGGCGTGCGGCGCCGGGTCTGCGAGCATCCGGGCGGTGACGATGAGATAGGTCAGCGACCAGAGGACGAAGTTGGCGATGAGATAGTTGTTCGGACGCGGCAGCCGCATGCACCCTTCCCCACCCGTCACATTCTGTAGAAAAGCGGTGACAGACCAAGGCCGCTTGTCGACACACCGTCACCGTTCGCCGCATTTCGCCCCGTTCGGCGGCCCATTCATCCCCCTTCGCCGCATTTCGCATGAAGACTTTCGCCGCCTCGGCATCCTTGGCCGGCGAGGTTCGTGTGCTCGTGCGTCGGTAAGGGGAATTCGTCGTGGCCGTGCGTCCGCCATCACTGAGGGCCATCGCCGCCTTCGAGGCCGCGGCCCGGCATGAGAGCTTCACCAAGGCCGCCGACGAACTCAACCTGACCCAGAGCGCCATCAGCCACGCGATCCGCTCGCTGGAGCTTCGGCTTGGGGTGGACCTGTTCGAGCGGTTCGGCCGCAACGTGGCGCTCACCGAACCCGGCCGCGCGTTCGTGAGCCGCCTGCGCCTGTCGCTCAACCTGATCTCGGAGGCCTTCGAGGCGCCCGTGCGTCCCGGCCGTACGCGCCTGGTGGTCGCCGCCTCCGCCGGCATCGCCGAGCGGGTGCTCGCCACTCGCCTTCCGGCCTTCCTGGCTGGGCACCCCGACCGCGAACTGGAGTTGCGCACCGTGACCGGCGCGTCCGAGGTGAACGCCGGCGAGGCGGACGTGGCCGTCCTCTACGGCGCGGGCGCCTGCGCCGGCCTCACCCAACGCCGGCTGGCCGGCGAGGCGCTGTTCCCGGTCGCCGCGCCGTCGGCCGATCTGCCGCGGCGGCCGGAGGACCTGGTGCGCGCACCGCTGATCCATCAGCCGGAGCATCCGTGGCGGCTGTGGCTGGAGCAGGTGGGCCTCAGCGAACTGCCGACCCTCGCCACGGTCACCGCCGACAGTCCGATGGCCGCACTGGAACTGGCGCGGAGCGGCGCGGGCGTCTGCCTGGCGCGCGGGCTCTTGGTCCGCGAGGACCTGCGGGCGGGGCGGCTGGTCCGCCTGTTCGACGCCGAGGCGCCGCTGCGCGAGGACTATACCGCCGTGTGGAATCCCGCCTCGCCCCGCGCCGACGTCATCCGTCCGTTCGTGGACTGGCTCGCGGCGACCCTCGATACCGGCGCCGCCCCGGCCCTGCACGCCGCCTGAAACGGCAACGCTTCGCTGCGCCACGCGTTGGCGGCCGTGGAGCGTGCATGCATTTCCAGATCAAGGCCGACCTGACCTACCGCTTCGCCGACCGCTGCGAGGTGCTGCTGCTGCTGGAGGCCGCCCGCGCGGCCGACCAGGCGGTGCGGCGCGAGGAGCTGACCATCTTCCCCTCGGCAGACATCTCCCGCCTGGACGACTCGGTCACGGGCGAGCGGCGGGTCGTGTTCACGGCGGAAGGCGAGGTCCGCATCGTCTATGAGGCCGAGGTCGAGGTGCTGGCCCGGGACGCCGGGCTGGCGGGAATGCCCGCCGCGCCGATCCGGGACCTGCCGGGCGAGGCCCTGCGCTACCTTCGCGCCAGCCGCTACTGTCCGTCCGACCGGTTCGAGCGTTTCGTGGAGCGCGAGTTCGGCGGGCTGGCCGGCGGCGACAAGGTGGTCGCCATCCTGGACTGGATCTCGGGTCACGTGGACTATCGCGCGGGGGTCAGCGACGCCGCCTCCACCGCCCTGGACACCTTCGTCGACCGGGCCGGCGTCTGCCGCGACTTCGCCCACCTGGCCATCGCCCTCTGCCGCGCCGCCGACATCCCGGCCCGGACCGTGAGCGCCTATGCCTGGAAGCTGGAGCCGCCGGACCTGCACGCCGTCGCCGAGGTCTACCTGGGCGGACGCTGGCGACTGGTCGACCCGACCGGCAAGGCCCCGGTCGACGGCCTGGTGCGGGTGGCCACCGGGCTGGATGCCGCCGACATCGCCTTCATGACCATCTTCGGCCGCGCCGACCTGGTCACGCAGGCGTTCGCGGTGCGCGAGAGCTAGTGGGGCGCCGCCCGGACGCCGGGCGGCTCGGGCAGGGCGTCGTAGTATTCGGCCAGGCTGCGGTATTCGGCGGCGACCCGTTCGAACTGCTCACGGCCACGCCCTGGGGCAGACAGCTCGGCAAGCTGCTGAACCCGCTCCGCCTCCGCCCGATAATATTCCGTCCGCCGCACGCTCTCGATCCTGCAGATCTGAGCCACGGGAAGCGTCTTGCGCGGCTGCGGTTCCGCGGACCTGCAAAAGAAAAGGCCCCGCTTGCGCGGGGCCAGTGTCGAGGACGCGAGAGGCGTCTTCGCACCGCCCGGCCCGGATGAGCACATCCGGACCGGGCTTGCTCGGGTTCGACTAGAAGTCGGCGGTCAGGCCGATGAACAGGTAGCGGCCGAAGGCGTCATAGACCT
>NZ_LSJI01000152.1 GCF_001557235.1 Phenylobacterium sp. CCH9-H3
AGCCCGCCTGACGACGCCCAAGCGGCCTGCCCACCCGCCCGCAACTGGACCTTCCGCCCGGCTACGCGCTCGCCCATCCTGTCGGCCCATGAGTCGGAGGCGCACGTGAGCCCAGGCCGGACCCGGGCGAGCGCCCTCGCCGTCGTGCTGCCGTTCGCCGCGGTGATCGGCGCCACCTGCGCGTTTCAGGTCGGCGCGTCGCTGGCCAAGGGCCTGTTCCCGGCCGTGGGCGCCGAGGGCGCCGCCGCCCTGCGCCTGATCCTGGGCGCGGGCATGCTGATGGCCGTCCTGCGGCCCTGGCGGAATTGGCCGGGCGCGGTGGCCCTGGGCCCGCTGGTGGGGCTGGGCGTGGCCACTGGCGGGGCGATCCTCTTCTTCTACCTGGCTATCGGCCGCCTGCCGCAGGGCGTGGCCATCGCGCTCCAGTTCCTGGGGCCGCTGGGCGTCGCCATCGCCGGTTCGCGCCGCGCCAGCGATCTCGTCTGGGCGGCCCTGGCCGCCGCGGGGGTCTGGGGCCTGGTGGGCCACGGCCTCACCGCGGGCGGCGCCGATCGCCTGGACCTCCTGGGCGTCGTCTTCGCCCTGGCCGCCGCCGCCTCCTGGGCCGCCTACATCGTCTGGGGACAGGCCGCCAGCCGCGCCTACGGCCACGCCACCCCGGCCCTGGCCGTGGGCATCGCCGCCGTCATGGTGGTCCCGGTGGGCATCCACCACGCCGGGCTCGAGGCCCTGCTCCAGCCACACCTTCTCCCGCTGGCCCTCGTCGTCGCCCTCATCTCCACCGCCATTCCCTTCACCCTGGAGATGTACGCCCTACCCCGCATGCCGGCCCGCACCTTCGCCGTGCTCACCAGCCTGGAGCCGGCCTTCGGCGCCCTGGCCGGCCTCCTCCTGCTGCACGAGCGCCTGGCGCCCGCCCAGCTCGCCGGCGTCCTCGCCGTCATGGCCGCCGCTGCCGGCGCCGCCTGGTCCAGCCAGCCCCGCACGCCGGAAGACCTCGCCTCCGACATCCCGCCGACCTGACGTGCGCCGGCCCGCCGATGTGCTAGAAGCCCGCCCATGACCGCGAACACGCCCGACGCCGAACGCCGCAAGAAGCTCATCGGCCGCGCCGTGGTGGTCGGCCTCCTCCTGCTGGTGGCCGTCTACCTCGTCCCCATGTTCCTCAGCCTGCGGCGCTGAGCGCTCACGCCGCCGCCGGGCGGGCCTTGCGAAGATTGCACAGGGGGGAGCAGCCATTCACTCTCACCGGTCGTCATCCCGGGCGTAGCGCTCGGAAGAGCGCGGAGACCCGGGACCCAGCAGACGCGACTTCGAAGCTACGCCACGACAGATGACGCAAGCTGCCTCACGGCCTAGCTTCCAACGATGGTCGGGCAGGACGGCCTCATCGCCGTCTACATGCTGGCGAGCGGCCGGAATGGAACGCTCTACACCGGCGTGACGAGCACCCGCGTCGCGCGGGTCCGTCAGCACAAGCTCGGGACCTTCGAAGGCTTCTCCAAGACCTACGGCTGCAAGAGCCTCGTCTGGTATGAAACTCATGCCGTGATGGCAGAGGCGATCCGGCGCGAGAAGCAGATCAAGCGCTGGCGGCGCGACTGGAAGCTGCAGTTGATCGAGACCGCGAACCCGGACTGGCGCGACCTTTCCGACCCGTGGTTCGAGGAACCGGAAGGACCGCTTTCATGGCTGCAGCGCCCCTAGGCGAGCGTCGGCGCGGTGCGGCTGGGTCCCGGGTCTGCGCGCTCTGACGAGCGCTCCGCCCGGGATGACGAGCGGGGGGAGAGGGAAGGATCGGTGTCCGCAAGAGATCGATCTATTTCCACAGCGCTCGGCGGCAGAGCGGACCTTCGGTCTCCGCCCGCCAACGGACGCCCTGTATGTCCGCGCAGGGTGGGGAGCGGACGCCGCCCAACTCATCATTCTCGGCTGAGCTGTCGAGCGGGAGGCTTGTTTAACATCGCGCGTCCTAGCCCGCGAATGTCCGGTTGCTGGCCGGAAGCCGAGGACCGATGTCGGTGCCGAAGAGGCCTTATTGCCTGGCGGTGGCTAGCTGGCCTTCTTGGGCGCCTTGGCCGGCTTTGGCTTAGGGGTGGGTAGTTCGGCCGCCGTCGCGCGCACGAGATCACTGAGCCAGTCCTGACTCTCCCAGCGTTCCGCACCGATCAGCAGGTGGGGCTTGGCGCCGGGGTAGGGTGAGACCTCTTCGGCGTCCGCGGCCAAGACGCGACCGGACGGGGTCGGTTTGATGAAGAGCTGCCCGTCGCCGACGATCGCGACCATCTTGCCGTCACAGTAGACACCGTACTCCCCAAACATCGGCTTGGCGAAAACGGCCCCTGCCTTCGACATCTGATCGACGATGTAGTCCACTGTCTTGCGCTCGGTCGCCATGGCTTATTGTGCTCTGTGGATGGCCGATTGACGAGCCTCGAACGGCGCCCTCTTCGCCCACCACAGCGACCGAATAGCGTGAATTGAAAGGACGGCGACATGGCTTTGCTCGACCAGCTCAAGGCTGACCAACTCTCGGCCCGCAAATCGAACGACCGTCTGAAGGCTGACCTGCTCACCACGCTGATCGGCGAAGCGACGCAGATCACGACCGAGGAGTTCAAGCGCGGCGTAACGGACGTCACGGACGAAAAGGTCGCCGCAACCGTCGCGAAGTTCCTGAAGAACACGAAACTGACGCTGGAGAACCTTGGCAGCGAGCGCGCGCGCCTGGTGGACGCCGGTGGCGATGCGTCGAAAGTCGACGCGCGCACCAAGGCGGCCGAAACCGAACTGGCGATCCTGTCCTCGTACAGCCCGAAGCAGATGACGGACTCGGAACTGCGCGAGGCCATCAACGATTTCCGGGCCAAGAACCCCGACGCCAACGTCGGGAGCATCATGGCCCACCTGAAGACGAGCTTCGGCGGCCAGTATGACGGCAAGGCGGCCAGCGCGTTGGCCAGGGGGTGAAGGAGGGGGCCCTCCTTCAGGAGCTAAGCCCACCCAGCCTCTGCAATGGCTCGGAACGGACGCCTGCGGGATCGGAAGCTCAATGTCTGCTTCTTGCGCTGGTCCCGATGTCTCCTCATCGCGCCGAGCGGCCATTCAGACGGGCGGTCCGCTTCGGGCGAGAGAGCAGACTTCGCGAAGCGCCGATTTGGGTGGAAAGGGGACCTTCGTCTTAGCTCATGATCCCGCCGGTGGCGGCCCACGCCTCAAGCGTCGGGTGCAACTCCGCGGGCGGCCACAACGGGTCAGTCTCAGCGCTCCAGGTGAGGTGAACCTGCGCCACTTCGCTCTCCCCGACCCGAAAGAGAAAATCGTCTCTGCGCTCGTGTCGCGCTAGCAGCCGAGCGGTTCGTCCGTAGAGCAGGTGCTTGGGCGGCATTTCCCGCGCAAGCTCTAGCTCCAGTGAGCGTCGCTCTTGCAGGTCATCGACCCACAGCCAGCCGGTCTGATCCTCCCCCGGTTTGGTGGACACCCATGCTAGCTCTGAGGAGCTGGAGAGG
>NZ_LSJI01000153.1 GCF_001557235.1 Phenylobacterium sp. CCH9-H3
CCTTTCCTGGGGCGGACTCTAGTTATTTCTGGCTGAGTTTCAGGGGGTCACGTCAATTCTTCTTTTTTAAGAAGATGGCCTTGAGCATAAACTCTACTGCCTGTCCGGCATGGTGGTAGGCTTGCAGGAGGTCGCCGGTCGCCTTGAGTTTGGTAGCGCAGCCCAACTCAGACTGCGCACTCGTCCACCAGTCTTGCGGCCCCGAACCCGGCATGCCGCTACACTAGAGCGCAGACCGCGGCTATGGCGAGTCGGCCCCTAGGCCTTCCCGATCAGCATGTTGTGGGTGAGATGCCCATCGGGCTGAGCAGCAGCGTCGTGTCCCGTTAAGCTTCCGCCCATGAAGACCGACATCCTCCGCGCCGGACCCGCCGAGGCCTACCTCCTGGCCCACGTCGGCGTCGATGTCTTCGACGCGCCCATCGAGCCGCAGAAGCTCGCCGCCTACCTCGCTGAGCCCGGCCACCTGATGGTGCTGGCGGTCGCCGGCGGCGAGGTGGTCGGCCAGGCGCGCGGGATCGTCCACCGCCACCCCGACCTGCCCACCGAGCTCTACATCGACAACCTGGGCGTCACCCCGGACCGCCGGCGCGAGCGCCTGGCCACCCGGATGCTGGACGAACTCGTCGCCTGGGGCCGCGAGCTGGGCTGCGAGGAGGCCTGGGTCGGCACCGAGCCCGACAACGCCGCCGCCCGCGCGCTCTACGACCGCCGCGGCGCGGAGGCCGAGGCCTTCGTCATGTACGTCTACGGACTGGACGGCGGTTGACCGCGCGACAAGGCGACGTGGTTGGCGCGCCTCGCGCATCCCGCGCCTTAAGTTCACGGCAGCCCACAAGCGTCGTCGTTCGGGCGGGTCAAGGATCGCGCCAGCGCGACCGCGAAGCGGCCCGTCCTTGAGGCGGCCGGGCGGCGGCGCACGCTCGTCGCCCGGACTTGAACCTCCCCGTTGCGGATGTGCGAACATCCAGCCAAGCTGCGCCCTGGCGCGAGGCGGACGATGAACGCAACCACCCGACGGCGTGGGCGAAAGATCACCAGATGGATGGCGATCTTTGTCCTGGTGGCGGGCGGGCTCCTGTCTCTGCTTGCCCTCGCCAATGGCTATCTGTGGGGAGCAAATCCCCTGGCTCTGCCTCTCGTCGGAGCGACCCTCATGCTCCCTCCAGCCACGTTGTCGGCGCTGATCTTCACGCTCGGGTGGGCGATCTTCGCGGAGCCGCCCGGCTGAGCGTCTCTCCACCGTAGCGGCGCCTCAAGCCGCCGCCCCATGGCGCGCCAACACGAACTGCGACGGCGTGGATGATCGTTCCAACCGCCAGTCACCTGCCGAGCCGGGCAACTCAAGTTCGACGAGGAACTCGTGCGGACGCCCGTCGACGCCGCTGGTATAGGCGAGGGCTCCGCCGACGCCGACGACCACCGGCTCCCCACGCTCCGTGAGCGCTTCCACTGAAACCGTGTTCCATTGGATCACGCCGCCCGGCCATTCCAGCCGACAGGTGCTCTCCGCTCCCGTCGGCATGGCTTCGAAAGCCTCCGCGGTGGCGCGCAGCACGACGGTTTCCCACACCGGCTCGGTATAGTCGCCGGTTGCGGTGTCCAATTCGTCCCCGCCGACCCACCGGTTGTGCAGGATGAAGGTATGCGCCTCGTCCGAGAGACAGAATAGCCCGACCACGTGCGATGCCGCCGTATGCAGTTCGGAGCGCAGCGTTTGCGTGGGCATGTAATTCACGCGGAAGCGTCGCTGTCCCGCCGCCGCAGCCACGAACTCACCAATAGAGATCTGGGCCAGGTTCACGTCGAGCTCCCGCATATGCGTGCAACCTAAGCCACAGCGTCCGAGGCGCAACTTGCGGGCCCGGAATCCCCTGCCGTCCAGCTT
>NZ_LSJI01000154.1 GCF_001557235.1 Phenylobacterium sp. CCH9-H3
CGACACGTTGCACGAGGCCAACCGCCAGTCGGGGAAGGATCACTATCAGCTGGTGCTGCTCTCAGAACGCGCCGAGCCGCTCCGATCCTCGGCGGGGCCGCGCATTCTGCCTGACGCCTCCCTCGCCGAGTTCACGAAGCCAATAGACACCCTGATCGTGCTCCCGGCCGCCCGCGGCCACGCTCTTCCCGGCACGGCCGATACGATAGCCTGGCTGAGGCGCACGGCTCCCGACACGAGGCGGTATGGCTCCACGTGTACGGGAGCCTTCATCCTGGGCGCGGCCGGACTCCTGGCCGGCCGTCGGGTAACGACCCACTGGCAGTTCGCCGACGAGCTGGCCGCCCGCCATCCCGAGGCCATCGTGGAACCCGACAGCATCTTCATTCGGGACGGCGCCATGTTCAGTTCGGCGGGCGTGACCGCCGCGTTCGACCTCATGCTCGCACTGGTCGAGGAGGACCTCGGACGCGAGACTGCGCTCGCCGTCGCGCAGTTCTTCGTGTTGTTCCTCAAGCGCCCCGGCGGACAATCGCAGTTCAGCGCCCAGCTGGCGGCGCAGTTTTCAGGCAAGGAGCCCATTCAGGACGCCCTGCGCCGGGTGAACGAGAACCTCCGCGGCGATCTCTCTGTGGGAAGGCTCGCGCGCGAAGCCGGCATGAGCGAGCGCAATTTCGCACGCGCCTTCGCGCGAGAGACGAAGATGACACCTGCGGCGTACGTCGAGCTTGCTCGGGTGGATGCTGCGCGTCGGCTGCTGGAAGAGCAGAAGCTTCCATTGCAGAGGATCGCCGTCGCAAGCGGTTTCTCGACGATGCAAGCCATGCGCCGGGCCCTCGTTCGCCAGCTTGGCGCAACGCCCAGGGAGTATCGCGAGCGCTTCGGCTCGGCGCTTGCCGACGCGGACGTCGACCTCTGAGGCTCGCGCTGGCCATCCCCGAGGCGCTGCCAAATCCAATTCGCGGCTGGCGGAATCCGCATCAACATTGGCAGGAACCGTAACCTACCAACGTTCGATCGACGCATGATCATCCAGTATAACAGAGCAAGGACTACCGGATAAATCTGCTCAACGAGCGCTTGGCGTTCTCGGACAAATACAGATGTATGAATTCGGTCGCAATTTCCTTGCAAGGAAAGACGCACTCTCAGGCGATGATCTCGCGCCCGAGCCCGCTCGGCGAAGGCCGGTTCGTCGAGGTCAATGTTCGCCCCTGTAGGGGGTCCCCGCGTCCTTTGATCGAGCAATGAAACTGTCACGGGCCTCCCGCGACAGAGAGGAGAGGCATGTCCTGGACGCCATCAGCGCGGTTCGTGGAGGTCGAGGCCGCAGGAACGCCCTTTGCGGATGCCTTGGAAGCCACGCTAGACGGCGGTTCGCGCCAGGATGAACCGCTTCAGGCAAGCGCCAGCGACGGGAGACCTCCCGGCGCCGACCAGGTCTGCGCCCACTGTGGGTTCGCTCGCGGCGTCCACGCTTTCCACTGTCCCGTCTTCGCGGCCGCCCTCGATTCCATCGGCGCATCGCGACGCCTATCTGGCGTTCCCGAGCGACTCCCAGCGGACGAGTTCACTCGCGCTCTCCCCGCAGAGAAAGATCCACCCCTAGACGATGACCTAGCGCGTGAGCGCGCGCACCCGGCTTGCCCAAACCTCATCGAGCCGCAGCCGAGAGTGCTGGTCGCTGACGATCATCCCGTTCATCGCCAGTGGAGCCGGGTCATCTTCGAGGCGCTCGCGTGTTCTGTCGCTGTCGTGGAGGACGGAGCTGCCGCTCTCGCACGCTGCGCGGTCGAAGCGTTCGACCTGGTGGTCATCGACCGTCACATGCCCTTGGTGGGGGGTGACGAGGCCGTGCGCAGGCTCCGCGCCGGTCGGGGTCCGTCGTCGCAAGCTTACGTGGCAAGCTGTTCCTCCGATCCCCCCAGCGACCCTGCGGCCGGACACGACGCGATTGCGCCGAAGCCGCTGGACGTCGACACGGCATGCATCCTCCTAACTGAGGCGCTGACCGCCGCGGCATCCCGCGCAAAGCAGACCTGACGGGTATCCTTGTGGCGACAGCCGCCCCTGAGTTCGACAGCGCGCCCGAAGTGCGCGTCTCACGATTTCAGTCCGCCGGCCTCGAGGCGGCGATGGAGCAGTTCGCCAACCCCCAGGCGCTAGCCGCGGGAATGGTCTGCGTCATCGACCTGGATGCCGTCGTGCAGCGCTTCGGGAGCCGATGGCCCATGCGGCGCGAGCACGTGCACGAGCACGTCAACTCGACCCTGGACCGGCAGCTAGGCCCGACGGCGTACCATCTTCGGATCTCCGACACCGACGTCCTCATCTGTCAGCCCGACAAGGAACGGCTCGCGGGCCAAGCTCTGTGCCTGCGAGCCCTGCGCGAAATCCTGACGCACTTTCTGGGCGACGGGGAAATGGCCGATGTGGGGGTGCATGAGGTGGTGCGCATCTCCCCGGAGGGCGGTGTGGAGGCGCGCAGGGTCGATGTGCGGGCCGCGGCGGCCGACGCTGCCGAGCGGGCGGGCATGACGGGAGGCGCGCCCCAGCCGGACTCGCCGAGCTCTCTGGGCGGGGCGAACCAGTGGACGCCCTTCGTCACGGCCTATGGCGTCGGGTTGCAGGTCACCACGCGACTCGAACCCGTCCTCCAGCTGCGCGAGAGGCGCGACATCGGCCTGCGGCTCACGAACTGCGTGGCCCACGTGCGATCCGGCCGGCAGCTGCGCGCGCCGGAACTCGCGAGGCTCACGACCGCAGACCTGCTCCGCATCGATGTCGCGGGACTGCTGAAAGGTCTCGAGGCCCTCCGTCAGGAGGGCGAGCGGCGCCTGACGGTGATCGTGCCCGTGACGCTGTCGAGCCTCTCGCATCCCGCGGGTCGCGCGCGGATCATCACGGGGTTGCAGGAGGCGCGAGAACATGTGGATGGCGGCGTCATCTGCGAGTTGCGGCTGATCGAGGGGGCTCCCTCGGCGGCGCTAACGCAAGCCGTCGCGATCGTCCGCCCGTACTGCCTGCTCGTGGTCGGCAATCTGGACGAGCCCAACATCGGCTTGACTCGGCTCTTGAAAGGGACCGGGCTCAACTGCGTGGCCACCCGTGTCCCGCAAGGCCTGGAAGGCGCGGCCTTCATCGGATGGGCCAGCGCCGCAATCCGCAGCGCGCGCCATGCCAGCAAGTCGGCGCTGCTTTACGGCCTCGCGTCCGAACACGCCATGAGCACGGCCATGGTCCTTGGCGCCACGCACGGAAGCCGGGCTGACTGGAGTGTCGCGGCGCAGGCGCCTCCGGGCGCCACGGCTTCCTCGCGTCCCGGTGCTCAGCATCGACTGTGAGGGATGCCTGCGCGTCGGCCGAGCCACGAGGCGGCATCCAGCGGACCCTCCCAACGTCGTCTGTGAGTCAACTGCGGCCAACGGACCTCCCCGCCGCCCCCGTCAAATCCGGACGCACCCCTCCGCCACAAACCTTGCCTTCCGCGCCGCTACATGTTCCCTTTTCGTTCATGTCCACCCCGCCCGACATGGCCGAACGGCATGCGCGCGTCCTGGCTCGGCTGACCGAGATG
>NZ_LSJI01000155.1 GCF_001557235.1 Phenylobacterium sp. CCH9-H3
GATCTACACCCCGGCCTTCTCTAACGTCGCGGTGGGCGGTTACGACGCCGTCAGCTACTTCGGCGGTGCGCCGGTCAAGGGCGATGCGAAATTCGCCACCAGCTGGAAGGGCGCGGAGTTCCGGTTCGCCAACGCCGCCAACCTGGCGAAGTTCAAGGCCAACCCCGCCGCCTACGCCCCGCAATATGGCGGCTACTGCGCCTGGGCCGTCGCCGGCGGCTATACCGCCAAGGGCGACCCGCTGGCCTGGAAGGTCGTGAACGGCAAGCTCTACCTGAACTACGACCAGACGGTTCAGAAGCGCTGGGCCAAGGACATTCCCGGCAACATCGCCAAGGGCGACCGCAACTGGCCGCAGGTGCTGAAGTGAGCCTGCGTCATCGCCTCGTTGGCCTGGCCCCGCACGGTCTCGCGCTCTTCATGGCCGCCGTCTTCCTGGACAGCCTTCGCTTCAAGTTCACCGACCATCCCAAGACCCAGGTGATCTTCGGCCGGCTCGACGGCTGGACCAGCGAGCTAGGGCTTCCCGGGCTCTTCGCCCACACCGGCCTCTTCAGCCAGTACGTGATCGGCTCGATCGAGCTGCTCGCCTCCAGCCTCCTTTTGGCGGGCATCCTGCCACGCCTGCGGCACCTGCAGGCGGCCGGCGCGCTGGCCGGGCTGCTGGTCATGGCGGGTGCGGTCGGCTTCCATCTGTTCACGCCGCTGGGCGTGGATCCTAATGACGACGGCGGCGGGCTGTTCGCCGCGGCCTGTGTGAACCTGGTCTGCGCAGTCCTGCTGCTGGGCGTGTTCCGGCGGCGCGAGTTCGGCGTGTTCCTGAGCCGCGCCGCCGCGGTCTTCGCGCCCCACGAGCCCGCGGCCTTCCGGTCATGAGCGAGACCCTATGGACCTCCGACTTTTCCGTCCGCGGGCGCACCGTGCAGATCAAGAAAACCGGCGCGGTGATCCCGCTGGACCGGGCGCTGGCTTCGGAAGCCGCCACCTGGCTCGGCCTCTACCTGGCGATCCGCGGCAAGATGCTGCTGAACCGGCTGGCGCGCCCCGGCCCGGCGGTCTGGTTCGCGCCCGACCGGCCAAGGCCCTGGTATCTGGTGTGGGCCGCGGCGGCCTGGAACGGGGTGCGGATCGCCCGCTCCCCGGACGAGGCGCAGGCGGCCTTCTACTTCGAGGACGCCACCGCCGGCGTGCCGCCGGCCCGCTGGCATTCGCGCGCCTTCAACTACGCCTGCGTCGACATCACCAAGAGCCGCGTGGCGGCTGTGTTCGCCGAGGTGTTCGGCTACCCCCTGGCGCTGGATCCTGAAACCGGCGTCGGCCTGGCGGTCGAGAAGGGCGAGGGCAACGGCGTCCACGACGGCCGCGTCGTCCGCCTGCCCACGCGCGCGCGGCCCGGCCGCACCTACCAGCGGCTGATCGACAACGTGGAAGACGGTCTGGCCGTTGACCTGCGCACGCCGTTCGTGGGCGGCAAGCCCGTAGTGGTGTTCCTGAAGCGCCGCCGCGTCGAGGACCGCTTCGCCAACCACAACTGCAGCGTCGGCATGGCGCGGCCGGAAGACGTCTTCTCGCCGGAGGAGATCGGGACCCTGGGCGCCTTCTGCCGCGCCATGGGCCTGGATTGGGGCGGTCTGGACATCCTGCGCGATCGCGCCAGCGGCCGGCTCTACGTCGTCGACGTCAACAAGACCGACATGGGCCCGCCCATCGCCCTGCCCTTCTTCCAAAAGCTCGTGGCCGTGGCCCGCATGGGCCGCGCGCTTCGGGCGCTGATCACGGAGCCGAGGTCATGATCCCGTTCGTGCGTGAGTTGGCGTTCAAGTATGGCCGGCCCGACCGGGTGAGCCCGCTGATCCGGCGGCTGATCGCCGAAAATCCCGGGCCGTTCACCTTCACCGGCACCGGCGCCCACATCGTGGGTCATGGAGAGGTCGCCGTCGTCGACCCCGGCCCGGACGACCCGCGCCAGATCGAAGCGATCCTCAAGGCCACGAAGGGCGAGCGGATCACGCACATCTTCGTCACCCACAACCACCTGGACCACTCGCCCGCGGCGCGGCCCCTGGCGGAGCGGACCGGCGCCGTGATCTACGCCGGAACCACCTACTGCCGGCCCTCGGGCGGCGGGGACCGCCTGGAGGCGGGCGACGACCTCGGCTTCCGCCCCGACGTGGCGCTGGACGACGGGCAGCTGTTCCGCGGCCCCGGCTGGACGATCGAGGCGGTCGCCACGCCCGGCCACACCTCGAACCACTACGCCTTCGCCCTGCTGGAGGAGAACGCGCTGTTCCCCGGCGACTGCGTCATGGGCTGGTCCACCAGCGTGGTCAGTCCGCCGGACGGCGACATGGGGCTCTACATGCGCAGCCTCGAGCGGATCCGCGCCAGGCGCTACGACACCCTCTTCCCGGCGCACGGCCCGCCCATCCGCCGGGTCGACAGCTTCCTGGCCGCCTACATCGTCCACCGGCGACAGCGCGAGAAGCAGATCCTGGTGGCGCTGGAGACCGGCGGCCCCGCGACCGTGCGGCAGCTCGTCGCCAAGCTCTATGCCGACACCGACCGGCGCCTCCACCCCGCGGCCTGCCACTCGGTGCTGGCGCACCTGTTCGACCTCTACCGGCGCGGCGTCATCGACCTGTCGGGCGAAGTCGGCATGGCCGGCCTCTGGCGACCGCTCTTCATGCGCCACGCGGCGTGAGCCAATGCGCTCCGGGCATTTCAACCGCCCGGACCCTCGACCCACGATGAGGGCCCGATCAGGACACAGGATCCAATCATGACGATCACCGCCGCCCAGACCGCCACCGCCCTCGCCCGCCCGCTCGACGGCCGGGTCGCCATTGTCACAGGCTCCACCAGCGGCATCGGCCTGGGCATCGCCGAGACCCTGGCCGAACAAGGTGCCCGGATCGTCCTGAACGGCTTCGGCGACCCACAGGACATCGAGCGCACGCGCGAGACCCTGGCCAAGCTGCACGGCGTCGAGGTGATCTATTCCCCCGCCGACCTCTCCATGCCGGAGAATATCTGCGAGATGGTCGCCTTCGCCCGCGACGTTCTGGGGCCCATCGACATCCTGGTGAACAACGCCGGCATCCAGCACGTGGCGCCGGTGACCGAGTTTCCGAACGCCAAGTGGGAAGCGATCCTGGCGGTGAACCTGTCGTCGGCGTTCTACGCCACCAAGGCCGTCCTGCCCGAAATGCTGGAGCGCGGCTTCGGACGGATCGTCAACATCGCCTCGGCCCACGGCCTGGTCGCCTCGCCGTTCAAGTCGGCCTACGTGGCCGCCAAGCATGGAGTCGTCGGCCTGACCAAGACGGTCGCGCTGGAGGCGGCCCGCATGGGCGTCACCTGCAACGCCATCTGCCCCGGCTATGTCTGGACGCCCCTGGTCGAGAAGCAGATCGCCGATCAGGCCCGCGCCCATATGATGACCGCCGAGCAGGTGATCACCGACGTACTCCTGACGGCGCAGCCGAACCGCAAGTTCGCCTCGGTGGAGGAGATCGGCGCTCTCACCGCCTTCCTCTGCGGGGAGCACGGCGCCTCCATCACCGGCGCGGCGCTCACCGTCGACGGCGGCTGGACCGCACACTGATGGACCGCCCGCGCCAGAAGGTCGTGATCGTGGGCGCCGGCTTCGGCGGGCTGGCGGCCGTCCATGCGCTGGCCAAAACCGACGCGGACGTCACCCTCATCGACCGCCGCAACCACCATCTGTTCCAGCCCTTGCTCTACCAGGTGGCCACCGCGGGCCTGGCGCCGACCCAGATCGCCAGCCCGATCCGGATGATCCTGCGCCGCCTTCCCAACCTGCACATCGAGCTGGACGAGGTGAGCGGCGTCGACCTCGACGCCCGCTGCGTGCTGCTCGGCTCCCGCCGGATCGCCTACGACCAGCTCATCGTCGCCACCGGCGCCACCCACGCCTACTTCGGCCGCGACGACTGGGCGGCGCATGCGCCGGGCCTGAAGTCGCTGGAGGACGCCCTGGGCCTCCGCCGCCGAGTCCTGCTGGCGCTGGAGTCGGCCGAACTCGACCTGGACGCCGAGACCCGCCAGCGCCTGCTGACCTTCGTCGTGGTCGGCGGCGGCCCGACGGGCGTCGAACTGGCCGGCGCCATCGCCGAGTTGACCCGCCGGGCGCTGGCCTGCGACTTCCGCCGAATCCGCGGCCAGCGCGCCCGCATCCTTTTGATCGACGGCGGGCCTCGGGTGCTGGCGACCTTCTGCCCTTCGCTCTCGGCCTATGCGAAAGCCGCGCTGGAGAAGCTGGGCGTCGAACTGATGCTGGGCCGGCCCGTCGGCCACTGCGACGAAGGCGGCGTAGGCGTCGGCGATCTGCGGATCGATGCGGCCAATGTGATCTGGGCGGCCGGCGTCCAAGCCTCGCCCGCGGGCCGGTGGCTGGGCGCGGAGACCGATCGCGCCGGCCGGGTGTTCGTCGAGAAGGACCTGACGCTGCCGGGCCGGCCGGAAGTCTTCGTGATCGGCGACTGCGCCAGCATCCGCGATTCCACCGGCGCGCCGGTGCCCGGCGTGGCGCCCGCAGCCAAGCAGGCCGGTGTCTACGCCGCCAGGCTCATCGCCGCGCGCATCGCCGGCGGCCCCGCCCCAGGCCCGTTCCGCTACGCCAACGCCGGCAGCCTCGCCACCATCGGCCGCCAGGCGGCGGTCGCCGACCTGGGCCGGATCAAGCTCACCGGCTTCCCGGCGTGGCTGTTCTGGTGCGCCGCCCACGTCTGGTTCCTGATCGGCTTCCGCAATCGCCTTCAGGTCGTGCTGGACTGGATCTGGTCCTACCTGACGTTCGAGCGCGGCGCGCGACTGGTCTTTGAGGCCGTCACGCGTGGGCGCGAACCCGCAATCCGTGTAGCTTCACCGTCGGCGGAGGCGCGTATCGCCTCCTAACCGCGCTTCCTGGCCAATGGGGATCCCGCCATGGAAATGCAGCAGGTCCGCTACTTCCTCGCCCTCGCGAGGACGCTCAACTTCACGCGCGCGGCCGAGCAGTCCAATGTCAGCCAGCCGGCCCTGACCCGCGCCATCCAGCAGCTCGAGCACGAGCTGGGCGGTCCGCAGTTCCACCGGGAGCGGCAGAACACGCACCTCTCCGAACTGGGCAAGATGATGCTGCCCTACTTGGAGCAGATCCAGGCCCAGACCGAGGCCGCCAAGGCCCAGGCGCGCGCCAGCAGGAAGCTGGACAACGTCACCTTGAGGATCGGCGTGATGTGCACGATCGGGCCGCAGATGATCGCCGAGCTGATCGTCAAGTTCCGCATGGCGCACCCGAACGTCGACCTCGAGGTCATCGAGGAGGGCTCGGCCGAGTTGCAGGAAATGCTGTCCAAGGGCGGCCTCAACCTGGCCCTGTTCGGCCTGCCCGAGGCGCTGGACGTGCGCTTCCACGGCCTGCCGCTCTACAGCGAGCGGTTCGTGATCGCCCTGCCGCCGGACCACCCGCTCGCCGCCCAGAACGTCGTCACCTGCCGCGACACCCACGAGCAGCCCTACGTCAGCCGGGCCGACTGCGAGATCTTCGACTACGCCCGTCGCGAGCTGCGCGCCGCCGGCGTTCTCTGGAAGAAGGTCTTCTCGTCCGAGCGGGACGACTGGGTGCAGGGAATGATCAAGGCGGGACTGGGCATCGGCTTCTTTCCCGAGCTCAGCGTCACCGACCCGGCCCTGGTCACCCGCCGCCTGATCGATCCGGAGTTCAGCCGCACCATCATGCTGGTGACCGTTCGAGGCCGACCCCACTCGCCCGCCGTCGGCGCCTTCGTCCAGCAGGCCCGGGCGTTCAAGTGGCCGCCCGGGGCGATAGACCCGACACCTTGCGATCCGGATGGCCGCGAACTCGAGACGGCGGGGCAGCACTGAGCGAAAGGCGGCGAGCCCTGCGCCTTGACGACGGCCGCCAGGCGCAGGGCTGGGTCGGCTAGGCGATCGCCCGGCGCGCGGCGCTGGTCGCGAGATCGGCGACCCGCTCCGTGTCGTAGGCGGCGCCGTCCGCCCACTTGCGGACGATCCGGGCGAAGCGCTCACCGTACCGTTCGCCGGTCACGAGGTCGGACGGCGGCGTGGCGCGCTCGACGGGCACGTCCGCCAGGCTCTGGCTCATGGGACCCAGGAAGGCGCCCAGCCGGTTGGCGTCGTCCTCGCCGCCGCCGCTCCAGTTCGCGCCGGGGTGGTCGCCCATCGGCACCCACATCATTCCCATCTGGGCCGCGAACACGAGCAGCTGGATCTGGGTGTTGGTCTTGTCGCCGTTCAACGACGCGGAGTTGGTGAAGCCGCCGGCGAACTTGTCTTTCCAGCCCTGTTTCCACCAGGGATCGAAGGCGCCTTCCATGAACGCCTTGAACGGCGTGCTGGGCATGCCCATCAGTGTCGGGCAGCCGAAGACGATCCCGTCGGCGGCATTCAGCCGGGCCATGATGTCGGCATCCCACCAGCGTGCGCGTGCGTCCATCTGATCGGCCGTGACGCGCAGGAGGTCGACTTCGACTCCCTCCACGCGCCCGGCGCCACGCCAGACCGCATCCGCCAGCAGGCCCGTCCGGCCTGACCCTGAATGATAGACCACTGAAACTCGAGCCATCGGAAGCTCCGTCCTTTGCTCAGAGAAAACGAAGGGGGCGAGCCGCCTAAGCGGCCTCGGCGGCCAGGCGGCTCGCGGCGCCCGCCGTCGCCGGCCGCAAGCTCGCCGCGAGGGCCGCGGCCGCGGCAAGGGATCCGCCCACCACGACCACCGCGGCCGGCCAACCGGCGCGGTCGTAGACCTGGCCGACGACCGCCGCTCCGGCGAGACCGCCCAGGTAGTAGCTGGCGAGGTAGATGCCGCTCGCGGCCGCCCGGTCCTCGCGCGCCGCGCGCCCTACGAAGCCGGTGGCCGTCGCCTGGGCGAAGAACGTGCCGACACCCACCGCCGTCAGTCCGGCGATCACGGGGACGATCGCGCCAGCCAGCAGCAGGGGCAGGCCGGCCAGGGCCAGGCCAAGCGACGCGAAGAAGGCGGGACGCGGACCGAACCGGTTGGCGACCCGCCCGGCCAGGGGGGTCGTCACCATCGAGGGCAGAAAGACGAAATAGACCAGGCCCAACGCCATGGGGCCGAGCCGCAGCGGCGGCTCCGCCAGCACGAAGTTCACGTAGGTGAAGGTCCCCAGGAACGCGAACAGCACGAAGAAGCCGATTCCGAAGCTGGCCACCATGCAGCGGTTCGTGAAATGGGCTGCGATCCGCGCCAACGCGGAACGCCGCATCTCCTCGACCCCGGCGACCATCGCGGGGGCGCCCTGCAGGGTCGCGTAGACCAGCGCCGCGCCCGCCAGGTTCAGGCCGGCGAAGACATAGAAGTTGATGGCCACGCCGGCGCTCGAGGCCACGGCCGACGAGACCAGCCGGCCCACCAGGTTCGAGGCGACATTTCCCGTGACGTAGGCGGCAAGGGCCCCGGCGGTGGCGGAGCCCGTGTTCTGTTCGGACAGGTGCGCCATGGTCAGCGTGAAGGCGGCCGACATGAAGACGCCCTGGGCGATCCGGAGCGCTGTGAACGTGGCCAGGTCCGGCGCGTGGGCCAGTAGCGTCGTCGGAACGGCCAACAGGGCCAGGCTGACCCAGATCCCGCCCCGGCGGGGAAGCCGATGGCTGATCATCGCCACCACCAGGCCGGCGGCGGCCATGCCGATGGTCGAGGCGTTCACGGCCACGCCCATGGCGGCGCGCGGCACGTCGTACATGGCCGCCAGCGTCGGCAGGATCGCCTGGGCGGCGAAGAGGTCGACCAGGGTGAGAAAGCCGATCAGGCCGATCAGGGTGTGGCGCAGCAGGGTGTTGGAGTCGGCGGCGGTCATGGAAGGCTCCGGGGCTACAAGCGCAAGAGGCGCGCGGCGCGCCGGGACGGGTCCGGGAACGCCACGCGCCTCAGCAGAAGGCCTGGGACTGGGGGTGTCAGGCCTTCGGACCCGCGGCGCGCCGGGCGGGGGATAGCGCGGCCGCGGGCGGTGCTCACATGTGGTCGGCGGCGGCCGTGGTGTCGGCGTCGTTCTTGATGTCGGCGGCGATCAGCACGGCGGGGACCTTGCCGTTGTTCTTCCACCAGTGGCTGACGCCCTTCACTTCCCGAGCCACGTCGCCGGCCTTGTGGTCGATGCCCACGGCGCAGTTCGAGGCGTACTCCGTGATCTGGCCCGAAACCGTCATGATCAGGGCCGGACGGTCGGTATGGCTGTGCCACGGCACCACGCCGCCCGGCTGGACCACCAGCCGGCGGAGGCGAAGGCGACGGTTGTCGAGGCCGCCGATCTGATCGCCCAGGGCCACGAAGGCCAGTTCGGTGTCGGTGACCTTGGCCGGAGTCGTCTCACCCGACGTACGGGCGTCGACGCGCATTTCGGCGGCCGGGCATTCGCCCGCCGCCGCAGCGCCGGACACGAAAAGGGCGGCGGCCATCGAGGCCGTCGCGGCGAGGATCAGGGGGGTCTTCATCGGTGTCTCTCTTGCGGGGTGTTCGATGACCCAAACCTAGAGAGCGGGCGCCAAGCCCTGAATTCGCTTTAAGTTATCGCGGCGATGCGCGAGACGTTCAGTCAGCACAATACTGTCGAATCCTTCGCGCGCGCGAGGCGGGCAAGCCGATGCAGAGCGCGCATGGTCAGATTAGCCAAGTGACATTTCCGCTGCACCTGACCAGCTGAGACAAGGGCGGCATGAAAACCGCCGCCAAGCCTTCCGCCGCCCTCGACAAGTCCGAACTGGGCCAGGTCGTCCTGGTCTTCCAGGGCGGCGGCGCTCTGGGGGCCTATCAGGCCGGCGTCTACCAGGCGCTGCAGGACGCTGGTGTCGAACCCGACTGGGTGATCGGCACCTCCATCGGCGCCATCAACGCCGCGCTCATCGCCGGCAACGAGCCGGACCGCCGCCTGGAGCGCATGCGCGAGTTCTGGGATCGGATGACCCACTCCCGCGCCACGCAGTTCGCCGGCATGCTGCCCGGCGTGGGGGCCCTGATGGCCAACGCCATGACCGTGGCCCATGGCCTGGAGGCCTTCTTCCGTCCGAACCCCTGGGCGTTCCTCGGCATGCAGACCCCGCTCGGCTCCGAGCTCGCCGGCTACTATTCGACCGATCCGCTGGAGAAGACGCTTGGCGATCTGCTCGACCCCCAACTCCTGAACGCAGGGCGTCCCCGGCTCACCGTGGGCGCCGCCAACGTCCAGACCGGCCAGATGCGATACTTCGACAGCCGGGACGACGTTCTGACCGTGCGCCACGTCATGGCCTCGGGCGCCCTGCCGCCCGCCTTCCCCGCCGTCCGCATCGAAGGCGAGCTGTACTGGGACGGCGGCATCCTTTCGAACACGCCCGTCGAGGCCGTCTTCGACGACAAGCCGCGCCGCTCGGGCGTCGTCTTCGCCGTGCACATGTGGGCGCCCAACGGCCCCGAGCCCGACAGCATCTGGAGCGTGCTCTCGCGCCAGAAGGACCTGCAGTATTCCAGCCGTGCGATCACGCACATCGCGCGGCAGAAGCAGATCCACAAGCTGCGCCACGTCATCGCGATGCTGGCCGACAAGCTGCCGCCCGAGGTCCGCGCCACGAACGAGGCGCGCGAGCTGGCCGCCTATGGCTGCCCCACCCAGATGCACGTGATCCGCCTGCTCTCCCCGCCGTTGGCCGGCGAGGACCATGCCAAGGACATCGACTTCAGCCCTGGCGGCATCAAGGCCCGCTGGGACGCCGGCTACGCTCAGACCGCCCGGGTGCTCGACCGGACCCCGTGGATGCACGGCGTCGACCCCATGGAAGGCATCATCCTCCACGAGGCCGACGCGGGCCAAATGACGGACGCCCCCTTCACCGCCAACAACCAAGGACCCTCCACATGACCCGCTTCACCCACCATTCGATCCGCGCAATCGCCATGGGCGTGAGCCTCAGCCTGGCCGCTGTGGCTATCGCGGCCGTCGCCGAACCGGCCGCCGCCTCGGAAACCGCCCAGGGCGTGGTCCGCGTCCCGAGCGCCTATGGGTTCGACGACACCGTCAGCCGCATCAAGGCCGACATCGCCGGCAAGGGCATCCGCTTCTTCACCGAGATCGACCAGGCCGACCTTGCCAAGGGCGCCGACATTCCCCTGCGGCCGTCCAAGCTGCTCATCTTCGGCAACCCGCCGCTAGGCGCCCAGTTCCTGACCTCGAACCCCTACGCGGGCCTCGACTGGCCGGTGCGCATCCTCGTCACCCAGGACGCGGGCGGCAAGGTCTGGGTCGCCTACACCGACTTCGCCTGGATCGCCGACCGCTACGAGATCCGCGACCGCGCCGCCCAGATCAAGATGGCTTCCGAAGTGGCCGGCTCCATCGCAGGGAGCGTTGCGGGACGCTGAGCACCGGCTTCTCGGCCGCAGCCGCTCGAGGCCACTTCCAGGCCTCCCGCGCAATATGACCATATCGTCTGATAAGCGCCGCCCTGCAGTTCATTTGAGCACGCGTCTCTAATGCCTCGCGCGCTCATAAGTTGACGATATGGTCATATTCACCTACCCATGGCGTGGCTAACGTCCTGGGAGGGAGATCCAATGCGTCGGTCGGTTCGCACCATGCTGGTCCTGCTCGCCGCCGCTGCCCTTGGCGGCCCGGCTGCACGCGCCGCCCCCGCGCCCGCTACGCTGACCTTCACGACCCTGGGCACGAACTCCGGGCCGATTCCCCGGAAGGACCGTTCGGAACCCGCCAACCTGGTGCGCCATGGCGATCAGTACCTCCTGGCCGATGTGGGCGACGGCGCCGCCGAACAGCTGGCCAAGGCCGGCGTCGGGATCGACCAGATCCAGACCGTCCTGATCAGCCATCTGCACTTCGACCACACCGGCGGCCTCTTCGCCTTCCTCAGCCTCCGCTTCCAGACCAGCGGGGCCACGCCGGTCACCATCTATGGACCGCCCGGCACACGGGAGACGGTGGCCCACCTCTTCGCCGCCATGGGACCCGGCGGCCACGCCATCCAGACCATGCGCCTGGCCGGGGGACCGGACGCCAACATCAAGATCGTCGAGATCGGGGACGGCGCCACGTTCAGCGCCGGCGAGGTCCGCGTCACCGCGACCGAGAACAGCCACTACGTCACCCTGAAATCGCCGGCGGAGCCGCGGCCGATCTCGCTGTCCTTCCGGTTCGACGCGCCGGGACGCTCGATCCTCTACACCGGCGACACCGGCCCCAGCGCGAAGGTGGAGCAGCTCTGCAAAGGCGTCGATCTGCTGGTCAGCGAGATGATGGACCCGGCGCTCGCCATCGCCCGCATCAAGGTGACCCGGCCGGGCGGCCCGCCCGCCATCTACGACCTGGTCGAGGACCACTTCCGCCGCGAGCACCTGTCACCGGCCGAGGTCGGCAAGCTGGCCACCGCCTGCGGCGCGAAGACGGTGGTCGCAACCCACAACTCCCTGGAGCGCGACGAGCTGGCCGGCGCGCGCAAGGCGATCGCCGCCGAGTTCAAGGGCCGGGTCGTCCTCGCGGAGGACCTGCAGACCTTCTGACGCCCTAGCTGCGCCTCAGCGCCGCCAGGCGCGGGAAGACCCGCTCGGCGTTCTCCCGCGCGATGGCCGCAAGCTCGACCTCGCTCAGACCGTTCTGCGCGAGCTGATGGATGTTCCGGGCGACGCCGACCTCCGGGGTGAACGGCCAGTCGCTGCCGAACAGGATATGGCCGAGGGGCGCGATGCGGCGCAGGCCCGCGAAGGCCACCGGATGCCCGGATAACGCCACGTCGTAGTAGAGCCGGGCCAGGGTCTCGAACACCTCTGCCTCGGAAGCCGGGCGCGGGTCGATGAAAGGCAGGCCGGCGAAGGCGGCGATCCGCGCGACCAGGGCCGGTAGCGCCGCGCCGCCGTGCGGCACGATGACCTTGATGTGGGGGTGCGTCTGCAGGGTCCGCGCATAGAGCAGGTCGACCAGCGTGCGGGTGGTGTCCAGCGGGAATTCCAGCAGCGGCGCGGGCCGACCCAGGGCGAGCGCCTCGAAACAGGCCGGGCTGGTCGGGTGCAGGAACAGCGTCGCGCGGCGGCGGTTCAGTTCCGCGAAGACCGGGGCGAACGCCGGCGCGCCCAGATAGACCCCGTCCACGTTGGTTTCCAGGATCACGCCGTCGACGCCCAGCACGTCGAAGGCATGGCGGATCTCAGCCAGGGACGCCTCGACATCGGGCATCGGCAGCGTCGCGAAGAAGCCGAACCGGCCGGGATGGGCGGACATCAGCGCCGCCCCGGCCGCGTTGACCTCCCGCACCAGCCCGGCGCGCCGGCGAGGCTCCAGGAAATGGGTCGAGGGCGACGAGAGCGAGATCATCGCCGTCCCGATCTGCTGGCGGTCCATCATCTGGATCGCCGCCTCTGCGCTCCAGGCGGGGATGGGCATGCCGCCGTCCAGGGTCTTGAGGCCCGCCTCGGCGAGCGCCGCCACATAGACCTCGGGCAGGAAGTGCGAATGGACATCGATCCGCCCGCAGGCGCATCCGCCGATCGAAGTGGTTGTCTCAGCCACTACGCTTTTCCCCTGCGCCGCGGCGGCTCCAGAGGCCGCCAGGATCGTGCGACGCGTCAAGGCGCGCCTTCCGCTGCCGCCGGTCGATTCCATTTCCGCCCACCATGTGACCTTCGCGTCAACTTCTTCCGCGTCAGGACGACGCTTGCTTTAGCCCCAGCTTTCGCGCATCCTGACTATATCGTCAACTTGAGCACCCCGAATGAGCATCATCAAGATCGAGGACGTCGACCACGTCCGGTTCCGCGCGCCTGACTTGGGCCAGACGCGGGCGTTCATCGAGGATTTCGGCCTCGTGGTGGCGGAGGCGACCGATACGCGTCTCGTGGCCCGCGGCTCGGGGCCGGCCCCGGTCGCCCATGTGACCGAGTTGGGCGAGCCCGGCTTCGTCGCCGTGGCCCTCCGCGCTGAAAGCCTGGAGGACCTGGAGCGCCTGGCCGCGGCCGAGGGCGCGGAGGTGACGGACACGGACCTGCCCGGAGGCGGGCGCATGGTCACGCTTCGCGACCCCGACGGCCACCGCGTGGACGTGGTCGCCGGGCGGGCGGCCACCCCACCGCTGGCTCTCGATCCAAGCCAGCCCTGGAACCGCGCAGACGCCCGCGAGCGCCTGCGGGCGACCAAGCGCATCGTCCCAGGCCCCGCCAACGTCGTGCGCCTGGGCCACGTGGTGCTGAACGTCTCGGACTTCCGCGCCTCCGAACGCTGGTACAAGGAGCGCTTCGGCTTCATCACCTCCGACGAGATCCAGGTCGCCCCGGACTTCGCGATCGGAGCCTTCCTGCGCTGCGACCGCGGCGAGACGCCGACCGACCATCACACGCTGTTCCTGATGCAGGGGCCCAAGGGCCCGAGCTTCAACCACGCGGCCTTCGAGGTCGCCGACCTCGACGACCTGATGCGCGGCCATCAACGGCTGAAGGACGCCGGCCGCGACGCCGAGTGGGGCGTCGGCCGTCACATTCTCGGAAGCCAGGTCTTCGACTACTGGCGCGACCCGTGGGGTCACACCCTGGAGCACTGGACCGACGGCGACCTCTTCACCGCCGCGGACGGCTCCAACGTCTCCAACCTGCAGGATCTGGTGGGCGTCCAGTGGGGCCCGCAAATGCCACCCACCATGGGCTGAGGACGACACCGATGAAGCTTGCGACTTTCGATGCGGGCGCAGCCCCGCAGCTCGGCGCCGTGGTCGGCGACCGGATCGTACCCCTGAACGCGGCCGCGCCGGGATTGCCCGCCGACATGATCGGCCTGATCGCCGCCTGGCCGCAGGTGGCGGGCGAGGTCCGCCGCATCGCCGAGGCGGGAACCGACGCGGCGGCGCTGGATGGCGTCCGGCTGCTGGCTCCGATCCGCCGGCCGGGCAAGATCATGGCTATCGGCCTCAACTACGCGGACCATATCGCCGAGAGCAATCTGGGCACGCCCGAGCATCAGGTCTGGTTCTCCAAGGCGCCCACTGCCGCCAACGGCCCTTACGATCCCATCCAGGTTCCCAAGGTTTCGCAGGCGCTCGACTACGAGGCCGAGCTCGTCGCCGTGATCGGCCAGGGCGGCCGCCACATCGCCAGGGACGCCGCGCCCGGCGCGATCTTCGGCTACTGCTGCGGCAACGACGCGACCGAGCGCGCCTGGCAGCACCGCACCCCGCAGTGGGTCCTGGGCAAGTCGTTCGACACCCATGCGCCGTTCGGCCCCTGGATCACGACGGCCGACGAGGTCCCCGACCCGCACGCCCTCGGCATCCGCTGTCTCGTGAACGGTGAGGTCCGCCAGGATTCCAACACCCGCCATCTGGTCTTCAATGTGTGGGACCAGGTCGAGCATCTCAGCCAGGCCATGACCTTGGAGCCGGGCGACCTGATCTTCACCGGCACGCCCGGCGGGATCGGCGCGGCCATGAAGCCCATGCGGTTCCTGAAAGACGGCGACCGGGTGCGGGTCGAAATCGACGGCCTCGGCGCGCTCGACAATCCCTGCGCGAACGAAGCCTGACATGCCGACGCCTGCCTTCGACGCCGACGTGCTCGTGGTGGGGATGGGGCCGGTCGGCTCGGCGCTGACCGCCCTTCTCGCCCGGCGCGGCGTGGCCGTGATCGCCGTCGACAAGGACACGGCAGTCTATCCGTTGCCGCGGGCGGTTCATTTCGACCACGAGATCATGCGGCTGTTCCAGCAGCTGGGGATCGCCGACGAGGTGGTGCGGCACGCCCGCCGCCTGCCGACCTACGAATTCCGCGCCGCCGACGGGCAGCTGCTGATGGCGCTGCCGCCACCCCCGGAGACGCCCTCGGGCTGGGCGGCTGGCTACATGTTCCACCAGCCGAGCCTGGACGGCGTCCTACGCGCCCTGGTCGAAGGCCTGCCGACCGCGGAGGCCCGGCTGGGCGTGCGGCTGGAGCGCTTCACCCAGGACGCGGACGGCGTCACGGCCGAGCTCGCCGGTCCCGGGGGCCCGCAGACGATCCGCACCCGCTACATCGTCGGCTGCGACGGCGCCAAGAGCCTGGTCCGCGAGGCCGTCGGCGGCGGCCTGTTCGACTACCAGTTCGACGAGCCCTGGCTGGTCGTGGATGTGAAGGTGGGCGCCGACTGCCGGGCTCCGGACGTGAACATCCAACTCTGCGATCCCGCCCGCCCGACCACCTGCGTCCTCAGCGGTCCAGGCCGCCATCGCTGGGAGTTCATGCTGCTGCCCGGCGAGTCGCCCGAGGCCATGCTGAACGACGCCATCGTGCAGGATCTGATCCGGCCCTGGGATTGCGGTCCCGTCGAGATCGAGCGCATGGCGGTCTATCGCTTCCACGGCCTCGTGGCGAACCGCTGGCGCGAGGGCCGCGCCCTGATCGCCGGCGACGCCGCGCACCAGACGCCGCCATTCGCGGGACAGGGCATGTGCGCCGGCCTGCGCGACGCCGCCAACCTGGCCTGGAAACTCGGCGCCGTGGTGAACGGCGCGGCCGACGACGCCCTCCTCGACAGCTACCAGCTTGAACGCGAGCCGCACGTGCGGGCCGCGATCGAACTCGCGATCGGGATGGGACGGGTGGTCTGTCTCCTGGATCCCGAGGCCGCGGCGCAGCGGGACGCCGGCATGCTGGCCGCCAAGGCCAGCGGCGCCCCGCCCCTGCCGCCGCTGCATCCACCCGCGTTCTCCGCCGGCTGCGTCCTGCCGGGCTCCCCTGGCGCAGGCGTCCCGTTCCCGCAGCCCGTGGCGGACGATGGCGCTGGCGCGCTGCGTCTCGACGACCTGGTCGGGGGTGAGGCGTGGCTGCTCACCCGCAGCTCGGCCGCCGCGCCGGCGGAAAGCCCTCGCGTCCTGCCTCTCGACGCCGACGTGCTGGCGCCATTCCGCGCCGCGCTCGAAAGCTGGCTGGACCGGCAGGGGGTCGATGCCGTGCTCGTCCGCCCCGATCGCTATGTCTTCGGCGCGGGCGATCCCGACCTGCTGCTGAAGGCCTGGACGCGGAGCCTCGCGCCCCTGCGCCAAGCCGCTTGAACCCTGAGGACCCGATGCTGAGACTCCACCATGCGCCCATGGCGTGTTCGCTCGCCAGCCGCCTCGCCCTGGTCCACGCCGGGCTCGAGCACGAGATCGCGCTTGTCCACACGACCCGCGGCGACCAGCACGCCGAGGCCTATCGCCGGATCAACCCGCGCGGGAAGGTCCCCGCCCTGGAGACGGACGAGGGTGTCCTGACCGAGTCCACCGCGATCCTACCCTTCATCGCCGATCTCGCGCCCGATGCCCGCTTGTTCCCCACAGCCGGCACGTTCGCCCGCGCCCAGGGACAGGCGTGGCTGTCCTTCCTGTCCAGTTCGCTCCACGTGGCGATGCGGGCGGCGATGGCGCCGGCCCCGGGCTGCGACGGGCCGGAGGCCTCTGCGGCGGCGGTGAAGAAGGTCGCGGACCTGCTCGGCGAGATCGACGCGCACCTCGCGCACCGCGACCATTTGCTGGACACCTTCAGCGTCTGCGACCTCTACCTTGGCGTCTTCCTGCTCTGGCGGGCCGCGCCGGGGCTCGCCGGCCAACTGCCCGCCCTTCCCAATCTCGACCGTTTCCAGCAAGCCCTCTTTTCCCGGCCTGCCCTCGCCGCCATCGTGGGTGAAGAGATGAGATTGAGGATGCAGGCCTAGCGAATGGCGGAACGAGCCAACCCCCGGGCAGAACGCACGCGCTCGGCCCTCATCGGCGCGGGGCGACGGCTCTATAGCGAGCGGCCGGTCGACGCCGTCACCGTGGACGACATCGTGCAGGCGGCCGGCGTCGGGAAGGGCAGCTTCTACAACCACTTCGCGGACCGGGACGCGCTGGTCCGCGCCATCTCCTCCGAGATCCGCGGGCTTGTGGAAGCGGCCGTCACCCGGGCGAACGCCGGGGTCGAGGACCCGGCTCGACGGATGGCGCGGGCGGTCTGCACCTATCTGCGTTTCGCCCTCGACGGCGCCGAATCGGCCGGCGTCCTGGTCCGCATCCACAGCGGCCATACCTCACTCTCGGCCCCGCTGAACCGCGGCCTCGTCGAGGACATCGAGACGGGCCTGGCCAGCGGCCGGTTCGCGGTGGCCACGGTCGAGGCCGGCGTCCTCTACGTCCTGGGCGTGACGCAACTCGCCCTCGTCCGCGTGGTGCAGGAGCCGACCCTGGCCTTCGCCGTCTCTCTGTCTCAGCAGATGTGCGCCCTCATTCTCCGCGGCCTGGGCGTCGCGGGCCCCGAGGCCGACCTCATCGCCGCCCAGGCCAGCGACGAGATCGTCCGCAAGGGCGCCTTCTCGGCCGCCGCCAAGCCCACGGAAATCTCACATTGACCCCGCGCCCCCTCACGCCGTTCGAAGGCATGGACATCCGGTCGCTGCTGGATGAGCAGGCCGCGGTCCGGGGCGAGCGGCCCTTCCTGATCTGGGAGCCCTTCGAAGGGGAAGGCGCCCGCTGGACCTATTCGGAATTCCGCGCCGCCGTCCGCCGGTTCGCAGCGGGCCTGCATGCACGCGGCGTCGCGCCCGGCGAGCGGGTCCTGATCCACCTCGACAACTGCCCGGAGTCGCTGATCGCCTGGCTGGGCTGCGCCTATGCGGGCGCCGTAGGCGTCACCACCAACGCCAGGTCCACGCTGGATGAGCTGGCCTATTTCGCCGAGCACAGCGGCGCCGTCGGGGCCGTGACCCAGCCGAGGTTCGCCGACCTCGTGGCCGCGGCCGCCCCCGGCCTGGCGTGGCGGGCGGTGACGGAGACCGACAACGGCGCCCCGGCCGCCGCCTACGATGCGATATTCGAACCATTCTCCGGGGTCACGGGTGACGCCGAAGCGCTGCCCGCGCGCCCACACGATCCCTGGGCCCACTTCGGCATCCAGTACACCTCGGGCACCACCGCCCGACCCAAGGCCGTGCTCTGGACGCACGCCAACGCCCTCTGGGGCGCGCGCCAGTGCGCGACCCATGAGGACCTGCGGCCCAGCGACGTGCACCTGGTCCACCTGCCGCTGTTCCACACCAATGCCCAGGCCTATTCGGTGCTCGCCGCGCTGTGGGCCGGCGCCAGCGTCGTCCTGACTCCGCGCTTCTCCGCCTCCCGCTTCTGGCCCGTGTCGCTGAAGCACGGCGCCACCTGGACCTCACTGGTCCCGTTCTGCGTGAAGGCGTTGACCGAACAGCCGCGCCCTGAGCGGCACAGCTACCGGTTCTGGGGCAACGGCGTCTGCGAACCCGGCTGGGACCAGCTGTTCGGCGTCAAGACCATCGGCTGGTGGGGCATGACTGAGACCATCGCCCATGGCGTGGTCGGCTCGCCGCACCGCAAGGACGCTCCGATGTCCATGGGACGTCCCGCGCCGGGCTACGAGATCTTCGTCCTCGACGAAGACGGCCGGCCGGTCGCGCCGGGCGAGGTGGGCGACCTGTACGTCCGCGGCCAGCGGGGCGTGTCGCTGTTCCTGGAATATGCGGGGAACCCGGAGGCGACGGCCGCCGCCTTCCGCGAGGATGGCCTCTTCATCACCGGCGACAGGGTCCGGCTGGGCGCGGACGGCTACCTCTACTTCGCCGACCGGTCCAAGGACATGCTGAAGGTTGGCGGAGAGAACGTCGCCGCCTCCGAGATCGAACGCGTCATCGCCGCCGTGCCGGGCGTGGCCGAGGTCGCGGTCGTGGGGATGAGGCATCCGATGCTGGACGAGGCCCCCGCCGCCTTCGTCATTCCGCAGTCGGGCGCCGGCGACGACCTGGAGGCGCGCATCCTCGCCGCCTGCGCCAGCACCCTCGCCCCCTTCAAGCGGCCGCATGCGGTCCGGCTCGTGCCCGCGCTGCCGCGTGCGACGCTGGAGAAGGTGGCCAAGGCCGAGCTGCGGGCGCTGCTGGCCGCCGAAGCGGGCTAATCTCGGCGCCCTCGCCACAAGCGTGTTGGGGTGGGACGGGATCTCGAGCTTGCGCTGCGGACGACGTTCGCGTCGTTCCACCGGCTGGCGTTGCGGTTGACCGCAGAGCCTGACAGCCCATAAGCATAGCTATCTAAGTAATTGGAGAGCGGCCTTGTCCCTGTTCGACTTCGGCAGCCGGGCCCTGAAGAGCGAGCCCCTGTGCGTGGCGGCGTTCGAGGTGGGCGGCGAGATCATGGCGTTGGGCCAGTCGCCCTGGCGCAACCGGCGGGTGGGCTATGTCACCGGCGGCCGGTTCGAAGGCCCACGGCTCAAGGGCGAGATCCTGCCCGGCGGCGGCAACTGGTCGGAGAGCGGCGTGGGCGAAGGCGGCGCGGCCGTGGGCACGTTCGACGCCCGGGCGGTCTGGAAGACCGACGACGGAGCGGTGATCTACGTCACTTACACCGGCCGCAGCGTGATCCCCGCGGACGTCGGCGCCGCCTTCCGCGATCCGGCCCAGCCGGATGTGGACCCCGGCCGCTATCGGATCCGCATCGCGCCCGTCTTCGAGACCGCGGATCCCCGCTACGCGTGGCTCAACGGGGTGCTGGCGGTGGGATGCGGCGAGCGGACCAGCACCGGCATCAACCACTTCATCTACGCCATCGGCTGAAGCCTGCGACCGTCCATCTCTTTGACAATCCGCCGGAAGCGCCCCACTGAGCTCAGGTGGCTTTGGGAGGCGTTCGAGGCGTGACGGCGGAAGACGATGTCCGGCACATGCTGCTGTCGCTGCTGCGGGGCTTCTACTGGTTCGACGAGGGCCTGCAGAATTACCTCCAGGCCCGCGGCTGGCCGGTGGTGACGCGGCCGCAATCGATGGTCATGGCCAACCTGGTGCTGGGTGTTCGCCGCCCCTCCGACATCGCCCGCAACATGGGCGTCAGCCGACAGGCGATCCACGCCACCATTAACCAGATGGTCGAACTGGGCATGGTCGAGCTGGTGGACGATCCCGCCAACGGCCGGGTCAAGATCATCGCCCCGACCAAGATGGGCGAGACCATGCGGATCGACGCGCAAGCCTCCATGGTCCTGATGGGCGAAGAACTGGGCCGCCGGCTGGGCCGGGCCCAGTTCCTGAAGGCCGCACACCTGCTGAACGAGGATTGGGGTCCGCCGATGACCTTCACCCCGCAGGACGTGGCGAACGACGCCTAGCTACCGCTTGGCCTCGACCCAGTCGCAGATCAGGTTGGCGGCGGCCTCGCGGACTTGGCGGCTGTCCTCGAAATAGTGCTCGCCGGTGATCATCTGCAGGTCCTTGTCGGCCGTCCCCAGGTTGTCGAAGATGATCCGGGCGTCCGAGGGGAAGACGCCGGTGTCGGCCAGGCCCTGCACGACCAGGGCCGGCTGGTTGATCTTGGCCAGTTGGTCGGCGCCGCGACACTTGGACGTCTCCAGGCTCCACATGCTGAGCCAGGTCTTCAGGTTGTTGGCCCGACCGATCGAGGGCGTGCGGTTCGCGACGGCGGGGTGGCCGCGGTAGCACATCGGGGTCTTGCGCTCGGACGGGTCGATGGCGCCGTCCATCATCCGCAGGTCCCCCCAGCAGCGGAACAGCGGGAACAGGCGGTCGGGCACCCCGGCGGCGTTGAGGCGCGCGAGCTCGGCCTTGGCCCAATCGGTGATGCGCTGGTTCCGGGCCCGCTGGGCGGCTCGGTAGCGGGCGATGAACTCGGGCGAATAAGGCGGGCCGTTGTCGGGGTTGAACGGGTTCAGGCTCTCGTCGGTGGCCACCGGGTCCCACTCGTCGACGACCGAGGCGTCCATCCAGTCGGTCAGCACCTCGGGCCGGCCCTGGTGGGCGTTGAAGGAGATGTAGAGATCGCCCTTGGGCAGGGTGTTCAGGGCGTCCAGCCCCGCCCCGCTGACCAGGTCGCCCAGGGTTGGGGCGATGGCCTCGGCCTGGTAGGCGCCCATCAGCGAGCCGCCGCCGGAATTGCCCAGGATCACCACCGTCTCGACGCCCGCCTGCTCGCGGAGCCAACCCACGCCAACGCCGATGTCGATGACCGCATGCTCCAGCAGGAACTGGTCCTCCGCGCCGCGATAGCGCGTGTTCCAGCCCAGGAAACCGAAGCTGCGCGAGGCGATGTAGGGCGCCAGGTAATGCTCGGAGAAGTCGACGTTGTAGTGGGTCGCGATGAAGGCCGTCTTGGGCCGCGCGCTCCTGGGCGTGGTGTAGATGCCTTGGCAGGGGTGTCCGCCGGCCATGATGCGCGGGGAGGTGGGCGAGACCACCCCGATGAACTCCCTGTCCAGTTTCGCCAGCAGGTCGCTGTCGTCGATCACCCGATCTCTCCCCTATGGTCCGGCCGGCCGCTTGGCGGTTCGATAGATGCTTCGTAAGCTAATGATTATTCCCGATCCAGAGACAACCGGAGTGAGCCGCCGATGCAGGCATTGATGCAGGACTGGTCGCTGACCCTCGACAAGATCTTCGACCACGCCGCCCGCTGGCATGGCGACCGCGAGGTGGTGACCCGTTCCGTCGAGGGCCCGATCGTCCGCGCCACCTACGCCGACCTGCATCGGCGCGCCAGGCAGGTGTCGCACGGCTTGAAGGACCTGGGCATTCAGCCCAGCGACCGCGTCGCCACCATGGGCTGGAACTCCGATCGCCACCTGGAGGTCTGGTACGGGACCATCGGCATCGGGGCCGTGCTGCACACCCTGAACCCGCGCCTGTTCCCCGAGCAGATCACCTACATCGCCAACCACGCCGAAGACACGGTCCTGTTCGCCGACCCGGCCTGTGCGCCGCTGCTGGCGCAGATCCTGCCCCAGTGCCCGACCATCAAGCGGGTGATCTTCCTGAACGAGGAATACGAGGGTTGGCTGACGGGCCGGCCGGCCGATGCGGCCTGGGGCGGGTTTGACGAGAACACGGCGGCGGGGCTCTGCTACACCTCGGGCACCACCGGCAATCCCAAGGGCGTGCTCTACGGCCACCGGTCGAACTACCTGCACGCCATGATGACCCTGCAGCCCGACGCCCTGAACCTGTCGGCGCGCGACACGGTGCTGCTGATCGTGCCGATGTACCACGCCAACGCCTGGGGCGTGATGTACTCGGCGCCGATGGTGGGGGCGAAGCTGGTGCTCCCGGGCCAGAAGCTGGACGGCGCCTCGCTGCACGAACTGATGGAGACCGAGGGCGTCACCTATTCCGCCGGGGTGCCCACCATCTGGCAGATGCTGCTGGCGCACCTGAAAGAGACAGGCGGCAAGCTCACTACGCTGCAACGGGTGACGGTGGGCGGCGCAGCCTGCCCCGAGAGCATCATCCGGACCTTGCGCGACGACTATGGCGTGGATGTGATCCAGGGCTGGGGCATGACCGAGACCTCGCCGCTGGCCACCGTCTCCACCCCCTCGCCGAAGGTCGCCGCCCTGCCCTTCGAGCAGCAGCTTCCCTACAAGCTCAAGCAGGGCCGGCTGATCTGCAACCTGGACCTCAAGCTGGTGGACGATGCGGGCGAGCGCCTGCCGCACGACGGCAAGACCTTCGGGCGGCTGATGATCAAGGGGCCGACCATCGCCAGCGGCTACTATGGCTCCGAGCACGGCAGCGCCCTGGACGAGGAGGGCTTTTTCGACACGGGCGACGTCTCCACGCTCGACCCCGACGGCTACATGCAGATCACCGACCGGGCGAAGGACGTCATCAAGTCGGGCGGCGAATGGATCAGCTCCATCGATGTGGAAAACATCGCCGTCGGGCATCCCAAGGCCGCGCTCTGCGCGGTGCTGGGGGTGGTGCACCCCAAGTGGGACGAGCGGCCCATCCTGCTGGTCCAGCTCGAGCCGGGCGCGACGGCGGAGAAGCAGGACTTCCTCGACTGGCTCGACGGCAAGATCGCCCGCTGGTGGATGCCGGACGACGTCCTCTTCGTCGAAGAGATCCCTCTCGGCCCCACCGGCAAGATCGACAAGAAGCTGCTGCGGACCCGGCTGACCGGCTACGAGCTGCCGTTCGATCCGGGGCTGAAGCGCTAGGGAGTCACCTCACCGCGCCGCCGCGCGGATTTCCTCGACGGTCCGTTTCGGGACCTGCAGATGCGGGTAGTGGCCGACGCCGGGCAGCACCGTGAACTCGGCGCCGGCCCGGGCGGCGAACTCGGCCCCCATCGCCTTGTTGATGTAGAGGTCATCGGCGCCCCAGACGACCTTCACGGGTGTCCTGAGTTTGGAGAGGTTGGCTTCGAAATACTGCTGATCCCGCGTGAAGCTCGCGTAGTAGTGATAGAAGGCATCCGCGGTGCTCATCCCGCCCGCACCCCAGCCGCGGGCCATGTCGTCCTTGTATTCGGGCGAAACCTCGAACTGGCGATCCCGGGGCAGGCCACGCCGGTAGGCGTTCTCCAGAATCTCCTCGCGGTTGAGGTTCATCTGGGCGCGGACCACGTCGGAGGACGGCTTCGCCTTCAGGGCCTGCAGGTTCGCATACATGTGGGCCGGCCGGTCGAACGGCGCGAAGTCGCCGACGATGATCGTCCTGGCGATGTCGGGCTCGTCCAGCGCCAGCAGCAGGGCCGGCAGGGCGCCGATGTCCGTCGCATAGATCGTCAGTCTCGAACGATCGATGCCGGCGTTGGCGATGTAGGCCCTCAGGACACGGGCATAGTCCTTCGGCGCGTAGGCGAAGCGGTCGGCGGGCGGCCGCGACGAGAGCCCGAAGCCTGGCCAGTCGAAGGCGTGGACTTCGAACTCGTCGCCCAGGGCCAGCGAGATGTCCTTCCAGGCGTACAGGGTTTCCGGGAACCCGTGCAGCAGGAGGACCGTCTGCTTTGAGGTCGGATTGCGGACGACCATCCGCCGCAGCGTGATGTCCTGGTCGGCCGTGAGGTAGCCGACCTCCATCTTGGGCGGCGACAGATCGGCCGCCCGGGCCGGCGCCGCGGCGCCGGCGAGCGTGAGGGCGGCGGCGAGCGCCACCCTTTTCACCGTGTTCGACATCTCACGCCTCCTCTCAGTGCTGGTGGGACGCGATGGCCGGGACGACGAAGGTCACGGTCTGGCCACTGATGACCTTGTGGTCGGGTTGCGCCAGCTCCAGCAGGATCTTGTGCGGCCCCGGCGGCAGGCCGACGACCACCACCGTCTGGTCGTCGCTCGCGTCGGCCCAGTGCCAGGGCAGGTCGTCGACAGTGACGTGCAGGTGGCCCGCGCGCGGCGAAACGTCGAGGGCGCCGGGACCGAAGACCGGCAGGATGCGGAAGTTCTCGGTGCGGTAGGGGATCAGCACCGCGCCGGCGGCCAACCTGTGCGGGATCGGCGGTTCGACGATCAGCCTGGGCGGGGGCTCGTTCGCGACCGGCAGGAACGCCGACACGGCGGGTTGGGCCGATGCGGTCTGGGCGCCGGCGAGCAGGGCGCCGCCGGCGATGGCCGCGGCGAA
The DNA here is from genome assembly GCF_001557235.1 of Phenylobacterium sp. CCH9-H3. Taxonomy (GTDB): domain Bacteria; phylum Pseudomonadota; class Alphaproteobacteria; order Caulobacterales; family Caulobacteraceae; genus Phenylobacterium. The sequence goes on from NZ_LSJI01000155.1 coordinate 24,381, forward strand.
GGTCTTGATGAGCGTGGTCATGGTGATCTCTCTTGTGTTGGGGTTTTCTCGAGGCGACGGCACGCCGGCGGCGGCGCGCCCCGTTGGGGGTCTGGATCCGGGTCTAGGACGGCAGCGGCGCGCCGGATTGTTCGGCGGCCAGGTAGGTCGCGTACCAGTCGGGCCAGTCGGCGTCGTAACCGCCGCCGCGGCGGGTCTCATGTTCGCCGTGGGCCGCTGCGGCGCGGCGCAGGGCGCCGGCCAGGTCCGCCGTGGAGCCGAAGCTGGTCACGCCGGAGTCGATGCGGCCGGGGAACCGCGTGGTCACTTCCTGCAGGAGCCAGCTGTTGCCGTCCGGGTCGCTGAAGGTCGCGAACGAGGCGTAGCTGCGGCGATCCCGGTCGGGACCATTCTCACGCGCTTCGGGGTCGAAGCGGTAGCCGCCGTTGCGATCGTGGAACACCTCGCTGACGTCGACGCCCTTGGCGGCCAGCCCGGCGCGGGCCGCGACGATGTCCGAGACCGCGAGGAAGTTCAGTTGCGCCGAGCCGGGCGCCGAGGGCGACACGCCGGTACCGAACATGACCGAGGCGGCCGAGCCTGGGGGCGTGAAGTGGACGATCCGCGCATGGCCGTCCCGGTGGTCGACGTCCAGGCGCCACCCCAGCCGCTGGTAGAAGTCGGCGGCGCGGTGAACGTCGGAAACGGGCAGGAGCAGGACTTCGAGCTTCGTGTCGAAGGCGGCCGGAGGCGCGGCCTCGGCTGCCGGGCGATCGAGGATTTGGGTGGTGGCCATCTGGGTGTTCCTTTGCTTGTGCAATTTAGATCGGTAGCGATGTATTCGGTACCGCTGCAAATGGAGGAACGAGATCTCCGAGTCAACCCATTCCGATTTAATCGGTAGCGATTTATATAGGAGCCGAACGAACACAGAGCCGTGAGACGAGCCCATGACCTCCTCCACCCAGAGCGCCGCGACCCCGGCTGCGAAGACGCCCGGCCTCGACGATTTCCTCTGCTTCGCCGTCTATTCGGCCAACCTGGCCTTTGGCCGGGCGTACAAGCCGCTCATCGAGTCGCTGGGGCTGACGTCCTACACGCAGTTCATCGCCATCGTGGCGCTGTCCGAGGAGGACCACCAAAGCGTCGGCGCCCTGGGCGAGAAGCTGTTCCTGGAATCGAACACGCTGACGCCGATCCTCAAGAAGCTCGAGGCCCTGGGCTACGTCAGCCGCCACCGCGATCCGGCGGACGAGCGCCAGGTCATCGTCAGCCTCACGCCGGAGGGCCGGCGGGTGCGGGAAATGGCGCGTGCGCCGCAGGCCAGCCTGCGGATCGACAGCGGTCTGGGCGAAGACTTCCCCGTCGTGCAGAGATTTATGGTCCGGCTGCGTGACAACCTGCTCGCCGCCTTGCGGCGGCGACGCGACTAGGCGTCTAGTCTTCGGCCTTCTTCGGGCGCTTCGCCAGGCCAGCGACGCCGCCCGAGGACAGCAGGCCGGCATCCGCCATCAGGAGCGGGATCGCCCACTTTCGGGGCGCGGCCACGTAGCGCGGCTGCCAGGTGGGATCGTACTTGGACTTGTAGTGGCGCACGCCCTGGAAGTTGTAGATCTCCTCGCCCCGGTCGTAGATCAGGCGACCGACCCGTGAGAGCGCCGGCGCCAGCGGGCGGTCGTCAAGGCCCGACAGCGGCGCCATGCCGAAATCGAAGGCGCCGTAGCCCTGCGCACGGCCCCAGTTGATCAGCTCCACGAACAGGAAGTCCATGATGCGCGGCGGGCCCTCGGGCACGAAACGCATCAGGTCGATGGAGAAGGCCGTGCGGGACGCCGTCGGCCAGAGGGTGGCGAAGGCGATGATCCGGCCCTCCCAGCGCACCAGCGCGATCGGAAATTCCTGCACGTAGCGCGGTACGAACCCGCCCAGGGAAAAGCCCTTTTCCCCCCCGGCATGGGTGTCGAGCCATGCGTCGGAGATCCGCTTCAGATCGGGCATCAGCGGCGGGACCTCGGCGGGCTCCACGATTTCGAAGACGGCGCCGTCCTTGGCCGCGCGCTGCCAGGCGCGCCGTAGGTTGCCGCGCTTGGTGCCCTCGATCGTGAAGCTCTCCAGCGGGGAGATGCTGGCCTCGCCCATCTTCTGGATCGCAAAGCCCAGCTCGACCACGTCGGGCAGGTCGTCCGGCTCCAGGTTGTAGAACCCCGGCCGCGCGGCGTGGGCGTCCGCCAGCTCCCGGAACCGCCAGAGCAGCTCCATCCGCTCGTCGCGGCGGCCGACCGTGGAGCCCAGCGCGATCCAGCTGCGCCCCCGTACGCCGAACATCAGGAAGCTCTCTCCCGACGGCGAGAACAGGAACCGCTTATCGCCCAGCAGCGCCAGGTTCGACGGCGGACGCGAGACCTCCGCCGTGGCGAGGATCTTGCGCACGCGTTCGAAGTCGGGGTCGTCCTCGCCCACGATGGGCGGCGGGGCGGCCGAGCTGAACAGCCGCCAGATGCCGAAGGCCAGCAGCGCCAGCGCGGCGCCGGCCCAGGCCCGCAGCGAGCGGGCCGCATCCTCGTCGGCCATCACGCGCCACCAGGGCAGGTCGCCGTAGTCGGCGTTCTGGAACGACCAGAGCCCGATCATCCCGGCGCCGGCGACGAAGCAGGCGGCCGACACGAGCCAGCCGGGCGTCACCTGCACGCGGGTGAGCTGGGTCTTGCGCGGGAAGGCGTGGTGGAACGGCGCCAGGACCACGGCCAGGGCCAGGAGCAGGGCCGTCTCCTCCCAGACGAACCCCTTCACAAGGCTCAGCGGCGCCGCGATCAGCAGGGTGGCCAGCGTCGCCCACCAGGCGCCGTCGAGCCGCGCCCGCAGCCCGAAGGCCAGCATCACCAGCACCAGGCCGATCACGCTGGACAGGAAGTGGCTGAGCTCGATCAGGATGACCGGCTCGAACTCCATCAGGCGAATGAACCGGGTCGGCATCGAGGGCCGCGCGCCCGAAGCGAGCAGCAGGACGCCCAGCGCCAACGTCAGCAGCGCCGCGGTCCAGGGGGCGGCGGCGGTCACGGCAGGATGGCGAAGGAAGCGCATCGTCTCCCTTTAAGAAGCGCGTCGTGACGATTGTATAGGCGAGCCGGCGTCGGCCTGCTCAAACGGCCGTTTAATCGCCCTTGCCCCGGCCTGCCCGGACGCTAATCTTGCGGGCTCTGACTGACAGGTTTTGGGAGAGCGGTATGGCCGACTTCGGCGCCACGGAACTCGACGCGTTCGCGGCCGAGGTGCGCAAGGAACTGGCGGCGATGTACCCGCCCGAACTGCGCGATCCCAAGGCCAGGACCGACTACGAAGCCGTCTGGGGCGGCCGGGCTTTTGAAGGGTCGGACGACCCGCAGATCGTCTGGATGAAGCGGGTGGCGGCCAAAGGATGGACCACGCCGACCTGGCCGAAGGAATACGGCGGCGCCGGGCTGACGGCGGCTCAGGCGCGGGTGATCGACCGGGAGCTGGCGGCCGGGAAGTATCGCTCGCCGCTGGCCTCGTTCGGGATCTGGATGCTTGGGCCGGTCCTGTTGGAATACGCCAACGAAGATCAGAAGCGGGAGCACCTGCCGCGGATCGTGCGGGGGGAGATCCGGTGGTGCCAGGGGTACTCGGAGCCGGGGGCCGGGTCGGACCTGGCCAGCCTGGCGACCAAGTGCGAGGACAAGGGCGACCACTGGCTCATAAATGGTTCAAAAATATGGACAAGTTACGCCGATAAGGCGGACTGGTGCTTCTGCCTGGTGCGGACCGATACGTCCAAGAAGCACGAGGGCATCAGCTTCGTGCTGATCGACATGAAGACGCCGGGGGTCGAGACGCGGCCGATCCCGCTGATCAGCGGGGAGAGCCCGTTCTGCGAGACGTTCTTCACGGACGTGAAGATTCCCAAGGAAAATCTGGTCGGTAGGGTCAACGGCGGCTGGGAGATCGCCAAGCGGCTGCTGCAGTACGAGCGCCAGAACATCTCGGCCGGGTTCGGCGAGGGCGGGTCGGCGGGCGGCGCCTCGGGCGACCTGGCCACGATCGCCAAACAGTACGCGGGCGATGTGTATGATCTGTCCGACGCCGAGCTGCGCAGCAAGATCACCACCAACAAGATGAACTTCCAGGCCCTGCGCCAGACCATCGCCCGGTCGGCGGCGGAATCGAAGGCCGGCAACGGCCCGTCGGCCACGACCTCGATCATCAAGTACGCCGCCGCCGAGTTCGCCAAGGAGCGGTCCGAGCTGATGGTGGAGGCCCTGGGCCACCAGGGGCTGGGCTGGGATGGCGAGGGCTTCGAGGGCCCGGAGATCCTGGCGGTCCGCGGCTGGCTGCGCACCAAGGCCAACTCCATCGAGGGCGGGACCTCGGAGGTGAACCTGAACGTGATCGCCAAGCGGGTGCTGGGCTTGCCTGACCCCAAGTAAAACAGGCCGAAATAGCCAAAACCCCAAGGGAGGATCAGGCCATGGCGGACTTCGGCGGCGAGGTGGAGACGTTCCGGGCGGAAGCCCGCGCCTGGCTGGAGGAGAACTTCCCCAAGGCCCTGGCCCACGACACGGCCGCCCAGCTCGCCAAGCTGCAGGCGCGCCCTGAGACCCCGGAAGCCACGGCCTGGCGCCGGGCGCTGGGCGGCAAGGGCTGGGGCACGCCCACCTGGCCGAAAGAATACGGCGGCGGGGGCCTCAGCCGCGCCGAGGCCAAGGTGCTGGCCGAGGAGATGGCCAAGATCGGGGCCAAGAACCCGATCGGTGGCATGGGCGTGGCGTTCTTCGGCCCGACCCTGCTGGAGTACGGCAGCGAGGCGCTCAAGCGCGAGCACATGCCCGGCATCGTCATGGGCGAGGTCTGGTGGTGCCAGGGCTATTCCGAGCCGGGCGCCGGATCGGACCTGGCCGGCCTGCAGACCCGGGCCGAAGACAAGGGCGACCACTTCCTGGTGAACGGCAGCAAGGTGTGGACCAGCGGGGCCCAGCACGCCGACCGCTGCTACTGCCTGGTGCGCACCAACACCGAGAAGAAGCACGAGGGGATCAGCTTCCTGCTGATCGACATGAAGGCGCCGGGCGTCGAGGTGCGGCCCATCCTCTTGATCAACGGCACCTCGCCCTTCTGCGAGACCTTCTTCACCGACGTGAAGGTGCCCAAGGACCAGCTGTTCGGCCCGCTGAACGGCGGCTGGACCGTGGCCAAGCGGCTGATGCAGTTCGAGCGGGACTCCATCGCCGGCAGCCTGGGCGGCGGCAACATCGGCCAGACCGTGGCCATGCCCACCATCCCCGAGGCGGCCAAGGCCGGCGTGGGCGAGGACGAGCAGGGCCGCATCGCCGACCCCGACCTGCGCCGGCGGATCACCGAGCACCTGATGGAGAACCGCGCCTTCCAGCTGACCATGAAGCGGGCGGCCGAGGACGCGCGGGCCTCCAACGGGCCGTCGAACACCGCGGCGATCATGAAGTACGCCGGCGCCAAGATCGCCCAGGACCGCAACGAGCTGATGGTCGAGGCCATGGGCGTCGGCGGGCTGGCCTGGGAGGGCGAGCCCTTCTCCGAACAGGAGCTGGCGGCCATGCGCACCATGCTGCGGTCCAAGGCCAATTCCATCGAGGGCGGCACCTCGGAGATCAACCTCAACATCGTCGCCAAGCGCGTGCTGGGATTGCCGGACCCGAAATAAAGTTTCCGGCTCGCCTCGAACGACATGAACCGGTAACGGCCGGCCCGCATTTCCGCCGCGGCGGGCTGGCAGCAGTGCGCCGGGACGTATCGACACACCGAGGGCTTGGGTGATTCAGACTTCTTCGAACCTGCGGCGGAAATG
>NZ_LSJI01000156.1 GCF_001557235.1 Phenylobacterium sp. CCH9-H3
GGCGGGGGGACCCCGCCATCCGCCGCGGGGGGCGCAGTGGCCGCGAGCCCCCCCTCCAGGGCGCCCAGGCGGTCGGTCAGCGCCTGCACCTGGGTCTTCAGCGCGGCGTTGTCGCGCCGCGCCTCGTCGAGGTCCCGGCTCGTGCGCTCGAGCGAGCCGTTCAGCCCCCGCAGGGTGGCCTCCAGGTCGCCGAGCCGCTGGCCCATCTCGGCCATGCGCGCGTCGGTGTCGGCCGGTTGGACCACCACGGGCCGGCCGCTGTCGCGCAGTTGGAAGACGATGGAGCGCAGCTCGCGCACCACCTTCTCCATCCGCTCCACGCGGCGGGCGTCGCGGGCGTCCAGCGGGTCGGGTTGGCCCTCGCCCGGCAACGGGGTCTGCGACAGGGCGGGGCCGGCCGTCGCGAGGACGGCCAGCGTGAGCCACACGGCAGGCAGGCGGCGTAGGCGCATGCGGCCTAGCGGGCGCCCGAGACGATCGCCGTCCGCGCGTTCCGGTTCTTCTGCCAGGCCTCTTCGCCCGTGCCCGGATCGATCGGCTGTTCCTTGCCGAACGAGATGGTCGAGATGCGGCTGCTGGTGACGCCCTGGCCCACCAGGAAGTCGCGGACCGAGTTGGCGCGCCGGGCGCCCAGGGCGAGGTTGTACTCGCGGGTGCCGCGTTCGTCGGCGTTGCCCTCGATGCGGACCACCACGCTGGGATAGCGGCGCAGCCATTCGCTCTGGGCGGCGAGCAGCGGCCGGGCGTCCTCACGGATGTCGTGGCTGTCGGTGTCGAAATAGACCCGGTCGCCGACATTCACGACGAAGTCCTGCGCCGAGCCGGGCAGCGGCGCCGTGGGCTGGCCGGTGACCGGCCCCGCCGTCGGCGGCGCGGTCGGGGGCGCCGTGGGCGTCGAGGGCGGCGTCGTGGGGTAGGTGGGCTTCGGCTTGCTCTGGCAGGCCGCGAGAGACGCTGCGGCTGTGGCGACGAGCGCCAGGCGCAGGGCGGTGCTCCCGGTGAAGCTGCGGACCATTTACGTCTCCTCGTTCCTTGGATTGAAAATCGTTTGCAGGGTCTATCGGGCGGGATTACGGCGCAAGTCTAGTTAAGCAAAGGCGACCAGGCCGGATCCGAACCCGCGCCGGGGTAAGGCATCGGCTGAAGGATTCGCCCGGTGACATCCACACTCCATAACTTGGCCGCACCGCCTGGGGTTTCACGCGAGAACATGAGAACGCGGCCATTCGGCGCCCAGGTCGGCCCTTCGTCCAGGTAGCTGGAGGTCAAGAGGCGTTCGTCCGAACCGTCGGGACGCATGACGCCGATGTGGAATTGCCCGCCGGTCTGCTTGGTGAAGGCGATGAATTCGCCCGTCGGACTCCACACCGGCGTGGTGTAGCGGCCGTCGCCGCCCGAGATCCGGCGCGGGGCCGAACCGTCGGCGCCCATCACATAGAGTTGCGGCGAGCCCCCGCGGTCGGAATTGAACACGATCCGCGATCCGTCCGGCGAGAACGAGCCCGAGGTGTCGATGGCCGGGTCCGTGGTCAGGCGCGTGGAGGTGCGGCTGGACAGGTTCATCACATAGAGGTCGCTGTTGCCGGCCCGCTCGACCGAGAACACCACCTTGCCGCCGTCGGGCGAGAAGCGCGGCGCGAACACCATGCCCGGGAAGGTGCCCAGGCTTTCGCGCCGGGCGGTCTCCAGGTTCAGGATGTAGATCGTCGAGCTGTCGGGCCGCAGCGACATGTAGGTGATCTCCTGGCTGTTCGAGGAGAACCGCGGCGTCATGACGATGGAATCGCCCGAGGTGAGGTAGCTGGGGTTGGCGCCGTCCTGGTCCATGATCGCCAGGCGCTTCACCGGGTTCACCCGCGAGCCGCTTTCGGCGACGAAGACCACCCGGGTGTCGAAATAGCCCTTCTCGCCGGTCAGCCGCTCGTAGACCGCGTCCGAGATCTTGTGCGCCACCTTGCGCCAGCTTTCGGGACTGGCCGTGAATTGCAGGCCCAGGAGCTGCTGCTCGGCGAACACGTCCCACAGGCGGAAGTCGACCCGCAGCTTGCCGCCCTCGACCGTCACCTGGCCGTTCACCAGCGCCTGGGCGTTGATGGTCTTCCAGTCGCCGAAGCGGGGCTGGACGTTGGCCGTCAGGCCCTTTTCGATGAAGCTGGCCGGGTCCAGCGGGCGGAACAGGCCGGACCGCTGCAGGTTGGCCGAGATGACCTGGCTGATGTCCGCGCCGGTCTGGCCGCCGCCGAAGGCCGGCACCGCGATGGGCAGGGGCTGGACGTCGCCGCGGTTGACGTTGACCTCGATCTCCGCGCGCGCCGGCGCCGCCAGCGCGGCGGCCGTGATCGCGCAGAGCAGGGTGAAGAGCAGGGCCGCGACGGGATTGCGGCTGCGGGCTTTGGCTTCAGTCATCGGGCGCAGGCCTCGCGTGCGTTGAAGTTGACGGCGATGCGGTCGCCATAGAATTCGCGGGGCAGGCCGCGGAACGGGGCCGCCGCGTAGACGGCGCGGACGGCCCGCTCGGCTGCGGCCTGGGACACGGGTGTGCGGGGGCCCACGATATCGCTTTTCACGTCGCCCACCACCTGGCCGCCGACGCCCATCTGGAAGTTCACCTTCACGATCACGTCGCGCCCGCCCTCGACGTCGCAGTTCGGGTTCCATCGCCGCTGCAGCTCCTCGGCCAGGCCCTGCAGCGCGGCGCCGGCGGCCAGGCCCGTACCCGCCGTCTGCCGCGCGACGGGCGCGGTCTCGGCGCGGGTCGGACCCTTGGGCGCCGCGGAGGGGCGTTGCGGCGCGTTGCGGGCGGGCGCCTTCAGGCTGGCGGCCAGCGCGTCGAGGTCGAAGCTCTTCTCCACCGGCTTGGCGGGCGTCTTGGCGGGCGCCGTGGCCGGCTTTGGCGTGGGGGTCGGCGCGGCCTTCTGAGGCGGCGGCGGCGGGGGCGCCGGCTGGGGCGGCGGCGGAAC
>NZ_LSJI01000157.1 GCF_001557235.1 Phenylobacterium sp. CCH9-H3
ACTTCCATGCGTATCGCCCTCTCCAGCCTGATCCTCGTCGCCGGGTCCTGCGCTTGGGCGGCGGTCGCGATCCCGGCGACGAGGATCAGGCTGGAGAGGGCGATACGCATGGAAGTTCCCCTGACTTTCGGCCGGCATGAAACTTGAGCAAGGCGCCCTAGGCAAGGCCCTAAGGCGTCTAATTTACGGCAATAATTTCCCCTGCCGCTCAGGCTGCCTCGACGGCGTGCTCCGCCAGGATCGTCAGCCCATCTGGGGTCACATCGGCAAAACCACCGCGCACCTGATAGACCTTGACGGTCCCGTTGTTGTGAACCCGAACCGCGCCTTCCTTCAGCGCGGTCATGAACGGCGCATGGTTCGCCAGGACGCCGAAGTCGCCTTCGGAGCCCGGGGCGTCCACCTGGTCCACCGCTCCCGAGAACAGTTCCCGTTCCGGCGAGACCAGGGAGAAGTGCAGCTTCTCGGCCATGATCCTTAGGCTTCCGCCGCCAGCTGTTCGGCCTTGCGCACCGCGTCCTCGATGTTGCCGACGTTGTAGAAGGCCGGCTCAGGCAGGTGATCGTACTCGCCGTCCACCAGCGCCTTGAACGAGCGGATGGTGTCTTCGAGGCTGACCAGCACGCCGGGGGTGTTGGTGAACTGCTCGGCCACGTGGAACGGCTGCGACAGGAAGCGCTGGATCTTCCGCGCGCGGGCCACGATCAGCTTGTCCTCTTCCGACAGCTCATCCATGCCCAGGATGGCGATGATGTCCTTCAGCGCCTTGTACTGCTGCAGGGTCTCCTGCACGCGGCGGGCGACGTTGTAGTGCTCTTCGCCGATCACCAGCGGGTCCATGATCCGCGAGGTGGAGTCCAGCGGGTCCACGGCCGGGAAAATGGCCTGGGCGGCGATGTCGCGGCTCAGCACGGTCGTCGCGTCCAGGTGGGCGAACGAGGTGGCGGGCGCCGGGTCGGTCAGGTCGTCGGCGGGCACGTAGATCGCCTGCACCGAGGTGATCGAGCCCTTCGAGGTCGAGGTGATCCGCTCCTGCAGGTTGCCCATCTCGGTGGCCAGGGTGGGCTGATAGCCCACGGCCGAGGGGATGCGGCCCAGCAGCGCCGACACTTCCGAACCCGCCTGGGTGAAGCGGAAGATGTTGTCGATGAACAGCAGCACGTCCTTGCCTTCCTGGTCGCGGAAGTACTCCGCCTGGGCCAGGCCGGTCAGGGCGACGCGGGCGCGGGCGCCCGGGGGTTCGTTCATCTGGCCATAGACCAGGGCGCACTTGGAGCCTTCGGTCGAGCCGTTGTTCGCCTTCGGGTCCACGTTCACGTTGGACTCGATCATCTCGTGGTAGAGGTCGTTGCCCTCGCGGGTCCGCTCACCGACGCCGGCCAGCACGGAGTAACCGCCGTAGGCCTTGGCGATGTTGTTGATCAGCTCCTGCATCGTCACGGTCTTGCCGACGCCGGCGCCGCCGAACAGGCCGATCTTGCCGCCCTTGGTGTAGGGGCAGAGCAGGTCGATGACCTTGATCCCGGTGACCAGCACTTCCGCCGACGTCGACTGCTCGGCGAAGGAGGGGGCCTCACGGTGGATGGGGCTCGTGAAGGTGGTGGCGATCGGGCCGGCCTCGTCGATCGGCTCGCCGATGACGTTCATGATCCGGCCCAGGCAGGCCGGGCCCACAGGCACGGTGATCGGCTTGCCGGTGTCGACCACCGGCTGGCCGCGGGTCAGGCCCTCGGTGGTGTCCATGGCGATGGCGCGCACGGTGTTCTCGCCGAGGTGCTGGGCCACTTCCAGCACCAGGCGGAAGGGCTGGCCCGTCCGCTGGTCGGTGTTGGTGGTTTCCAGCGCGTTCTGGATCGCGGGCAGGTGACCCTCGAACTCCACGTCGACGACGGCGCCGATGATCTGCACCAGCTTGCCGGTGGCGACGGCCTGGGCGGCCGGCAGCTTCGGCGCGGCGGCCTTGGCGGCGGGCGGCTTG
>NZ_LSJI01000158.1 GCF_001557235.1 Phenylobacterium sp. CCH9-H3
GTGCCGCGCCCAGACCTGGCGTCGGCCGCAGGACGTCGTCGCCGCGGCGGGCGGCGCCTGAGGCGCGAAGTGTGCCGGCGCCTCCTCGCGCAGACGGGGAGGGCAGGGTCACGAGGGTCAGAACACCCACTTCCCTTCCTTCAGGCTCACGGGCGCCTCGTCCCCGTCCGGCGGTCCGTCCTCCGGATGTTCGCGCCGCAGTTCCCCCGTGCGGCTGTCGCGCAGATAGGCG
>NZ_LSJI01000159.1 GCF_001557235.1 Phenylobacterium sp. CCH9-H3
GGCGGGGGCCCCCGCCCCGGCCCCCACGCCCGCCGCCGCCCCGGCGCGCGCTGGCGGCGATGAAGTCAAGTCGCCCATGGTGGGCACCATCTACCTGCAGCCCAACCCCGGCTCGCCGGCCTTCGTGAAGGTGGGCGACACGGTCGAGGCCGGCCAGACGCTGTTCATCGTCGAGGCGATGAAGACCATGAACCCGATCCCCGCGCCGCGCGCCGGCAAGGTGGTGGAGATCCTGGTCGACGACGCCCAGCCCGTGGAGTTCGGTGAACCCCTGGCCATCATCGAGTAGGGCCATGTTCGACAAGATCCTGATCGCCAACCGGGGCGAGATCGCCCTGCGCGTCCACCGGGCGTGCAAGGAGATGGGCATCTCCACCGTCGCCGTGCACTCCGAGGCCGACTCCAGCGCCATGTGGGTGCGGCTGGCGGACGAGAGCGTCTGCATCGGCCCCGCGCCCGCGGCGAAGAGCTACCTGCACATCCCGGCCATCATCGCGGCGTGCGAGATCACCGGCGCCCAGGCGGTCCACCCGGGCTACGGCTTCCTCTCGGAGAACGCCCGGTTCGCGGAGATCGTGACCGCGCACGGCTTCACCTTCATCGGCCCCAAGGCCGAGCACATCCGCATGATGGGTGACAAGATCACCGCCAAGCAGGCGGTGAAGGAAGCCGGCATCCCCGTGGTGCCCGGCTCGGACGGCGCCATCACCACCGAGGAGGAGGCCATCGCCGCGGCCCAGGAGATCGGCTTCCCGGTGCTGATCAAGGCGGCGGCCGGCGGCGGCGGGCGCGGCATGAAGGTCGCCAAGACCCCGGACGACCTGATCGAGGCCGTGCAGACGGCGCGCTCCGAGGCCAAGGCCGCCTTCGGTGACGACGCGGTCTATATGGAGCGCTACCTCCAGACCCCGCGGCACATCGAGCTGCAGGTGGTGGCCGACAGCCATGGCAATGTCGTGCATCTGGGCGAACGGGACTGCTCCCTGCAGCGCCGCCACCAGAAGGTGCTGGAAGAAGCCCCCTCCCCGGTCATCGACGCCGCCGCCCGCGCCAAGATCGGCAAGGTGGTGGTCGATGCGGTCAAGGCCATCGGCTACCTGGGCGTCGGCACGATCGAGTTCCTGTACGAGAACGGCGAGTTCTTCTTCATCGAGATGAACACCCGCCTGCAGGTGGAGCACCCGGTCACCGAGGCCATCACCGGCATCGACCTGGTGCGGGAGCAGATCCGCATCGCCGCAGGCCTGCCGCTGTCGTTCACGCAGGAACAGGTGATCTTCGAGGGCCACGCCATCGAGTGCCGGATCAACGCGGAGAACCCGAAGACCTTCGCCCCCTCGCCCGGCCTGGTCACCGACTTTCACGCCCCGGGCGGCCTGGGCGTGCGGATGGATAGCGCCCTCTACGCCGGCTATTCGATCCCGCCCTACTACGACAGCCTGATCGGCAAGCTGATCGTCCACGGCCGCGACCGGGAGGAGTGCATCGCGCGCCTCAACCGCTGCCTGGGCGAGATCGTGGTGGGCGGCATCGACACCAACATCCCGCTGTTCCAGGACCTGCTCCACCAGGAAGACATCCTGAAGGGCGACTACAACATCCATTGGCTGGAACGGTGGATGGCGAGCCAGGCCGCAAGCTAGTTCGCGCTCTTGAGGCGGCTGGGAAGCAGCTCACCGCCGGTGCGCAGGATCGGATAGGCCGCGGCTTCCACCAGGTGGGAGTTGATGCGCTTGAGGTCCCGCAGGGCGTCCAGGTGCAGCGAACTGGTCTCGACGGTCCGGGCGTTGCCCGAGCGCAGGCGATCGAAGTGGGCGGCCACGCCCTCGGCCTCGATGCCCCGGAAGGCCTCCTTCTCGGCGACCAGGGCGCGGGCCGTCGACGGGTCGCGGTTGAGGAACAGCGAAGCGGCCAGCCGCACGTTGGCGATCAGCCGGTCGACCAGCCGCACCAGTTCGGCTTCTCCCTCCGGCGAGAACGAAACGCCTCGTGTCTGGCGGCGCTCGGCCACGCTCAGCAGGTCGCGGGCGATCAGGTCGCCGGCGTGTTCGAGGTTCACCGCGAAGGTCAGCACCTCGGTCTGCCGCTCGATGTCGGCCGATTGCTGACGCTCGACCGGGATCGACAACACATAGCCCTTGATGGCGCTGTTGAGGCCATCGAGCACATCGTCGAGCTGCTGGGTCTTGGTGATGGCCGAGCGCTTGTCGGACTGCAGCGCCTCCCGCAGGCCCTTCAGCATGCCCTCGACCGTGTCCGCCATGCGCAACGCCTCACGCGTGGCGAGCGCCAGGGCGACCTGCGGCGTCTCGCGGGCGTGTGGGTCGAGATAGATCGGCGCGCCGGGCCGGGTCTCCTCCGCCGAACTGGGCAGCATCCGCTCGATGAGGGCGGCGTAGGGCTTGAGGAACGGCAGGAAGGCCAGCGCCAGGACCAGATTGAACAAGGTATGGAAGTTGGCCAGCGCCCGCGCCGGATCGGGGCCAAGGTGGACGACATGCTGCGCCGCGTAGCCGAACGCGACCATGGCCGCGGCCAGCCCGAGGAGCCGGTTGAGGAAGTTGCCCAGCGGCAGCCGGCGGCTCGCCGGATCGGAGCCTGCGCCGCCCTCCAGCAGCGGATTGATCGCCGAGCCCAGATTGGCGCCCAGCACCAGGGCCACGCCGGTCTCGATGCCGACCACGCCCTTGGCCGCCAGCGACATGGCCAGCAGCACCGTCACCACGCTGGAATGCGCCGCCCAGGTGAACAAGGCCGCTCCGATCACCACGAGCGGAGTGTAGTCGCCCAGCCCGCGCAGCGCCTGGCCCAGGCCAGGTCGGGCGACGAGCGGCTCCAGCAGCTGCAGGAACTGGTGCAACGACATCAGAACCAGCCCCAGGCCGATCAGGACGCGACCGAAATCGTGCGGCCTGTCCTGCCAGCGGCGAAACAGGGTCACACCCGCCAGGACCAGGATCGGAGCCAGCACGGCGACGTCGAACGACAGCGCCTGGACCACCAGAGTGGAACCGACGTTGGCGCCCAGCATGACCGCCAGGGCGGGCGCCAGCTCGACCAGCCCACCGGCGGAGAAGGCCGTGAGCATCAGGCCCGTGGCCGTGCTGCTCTGCAGGGCGACCGTGACGGCGGCGCCTGCGGCGAAGGCATGGATCCGGGTGCGCAGAGCGCCCGCCAGGAAGTGACGCAACTTCGGGCCGAAGGTGCGTTGCACGCCGGTCTGGACCATGTGCACGCCCCACAGGAGCAGGGCGGCGAAGCCGGCGAGTTCCAGGATGACGACCGTGGTGTCGATGGCGACCTCCGGACCGTCGATCAGACGACGTCCGCGGACGGGTATCAACCCCGGAAGCGGATGACGACCTGCAACCCCGGCCCCGCGTCCTCCAGCCGAAGCTCGGCCTGATGCCGCTCGGCCGCGGCGGCGACCAGGCTGAGACCCAGTCCGAAGCCCTCGGCTCCGCCGCCCGGGCTGCGATAGAACCGCTCCAGCACGCGGGAACGTTCTTCGGGCGGCACTCCCGGCCCGTTGTCGGCCACCGTCACCACCACGCTGCCGGCCGCAGCCTGCGCGTCCAGCCGCACCGTTCCGCCGACCGGCGCGAACTTCACCGCGTTGTCCAGCAGGTTGCTGACCATCTGGAACACCAGGTCCCTGTCCCCCTGAATGGCCAGACCCGGCGCGATGGCCACGGCGAAGTCCTGGCCCCGGTCTTCGGCCGCCGGCCTGTGGAGGTCGGCCACGTCTTCCAGCAGGGCGGAGAGATCGATGCGGACGCTCTCGCCGGGCGGCCCGCTCTGCAGCCGGGCGATCCTCAGCAAGGCGTCGAACATGGACTGGAGGCGCGCCGCCTCTTCCAGCGCCTCGCCCGCGCGCGCTCTCGCCTCGTCCGGATCGTCGCCCGCCGCCGCCAGCTCCTCCAACTCGGCGCGCAGACGGGTGAGCGGAGTGCGCAGCTCGTGAGCGATGTTGTCGGAGACCCGGCTGATCGATGCGACCAGCCCCTCGATCCGGGCCAGCATCTCGTTCAGGGTCGCGGAGAGCTGGTCGAAGTCGTCGCCGCTGCCGTGCAGGGCCACGCGGCCCGACAGGTCGCCGGCGATGACGGCGCGCGCGGCGCGGTTGATGCGGTCCAGCCGCTGGGACACCGCGTAGGTCATCACCAGGCCGCCGATCAGCCCTAGCGCCAGGCTCATCCCCGCCCCCCAGGACAGGGCTTCGAAGATCAGGTCCTCACGCTCGTCCAGGTCCTCGGTGTCCAGGCCCACGAGCAAGCGGTACCCGCCCGGCAGCGCCAGGTCGCGGACGACGGCCTCGTGCTCCTCCTCGGTCCCGGTGGCGTAGGTGCCGAACTCGTAGCGCACCCATTCCCCGCCGCGGACGGACGGCCAATCCGCGAGGTTCGCCGCCACCACGGCGCCGTTGGGCGCGATGAGCACGTGATAGGCCAGCCGCCCGCGGGCGGCGGCCGAGCGCCGTTCGAGCGCGCGGATCAAGGCGTCACGGCCTTGGGCGCGGTAGACGGCGACCAGGGCGTCGCTGTCGCGCGTGATCGCCGCTTCGACCTGCCCCAGCGGCCGCCAGACGCCGCCCACATAGGTCACCGCGAGCATGATCCCGACCGAGGCGCAGAACAGCGCCATGTAGACCAGGGTCAGCCGGAGGGTCAGGCTGCGGAGGACGCCGGGCCAGATCATGCGCGCAGGGCGTAGCCCATGCCGCGCACGGTCTGCAGCAGCGGCGGGTCGAAGTCCTTGTCGATCTTGGATCGCAGCCGGCTGACGTGCTGGTCGATGATGTTGGTCTGGGGATCGAAATTGTAGTCCCAGACCGCTTCCAGCAGCATGCTGCGGCTGACCACCCGCCCGGCGTTGCGCAACAGGTACTCCAGGAGGGCGAACTCCCGGGTCGTCAGGTCGATGGCCTGCCCCCGCCGGGTGACGGTGCGGGTGATCAGGTTCATCTCAAGGTCCGCCAGACTGAGCTCGGTCGTCTCCTGGACCACGCCCTTGCGCCGCCCCAGCGCCTCGATCCGCGCCACCAGTTCGGAGAAGGCGAAGGGCTTGGTCAGGTAGTCGTCGCCCCCGGCCCGCAGCCCCTTCACGCGGTTGTCCACGTCGCCCAGGGCCGACAGGATCAGCACCGGCGTCCCGTCACCCGAGGCGCGCATGGTCTGCAGGATCTTCAGCCCGTCCACGTTGGGCAGCATGCGGTCGAGGACGATGACGTCGTAGGTCTCGGCGGCGACCTGGAAGAGCGCCTGTCGGCCGTCGGCCACATGGTCGACCAGCCAGCCTTCGCCCTTCAGGCCCTTCACCACATGGCCCGCGACCCGTTCGTCATCCTCCACGACCAGCACGTGCATGGCTTGCTCCGAGGCGGATCAGTCACCGATCAGCGGCGTGATGGCGCCGGTGCGAACGTCGACGAGCACGTCGCGGTCCTGGGCGCCGACCAGTTCGACCTCGTAGTAATGCCGGCCGCCGCGGCGCTCCAGCCCGATCTCGGCGACCTTGCCCTTGGTGGCCTCCTCGACCATGGCGATGGTCTGGCTGAGCGTGCGCGGCGCGATCTGCGCCGCCTTCAGGTTCTCGCCGACGATCGGCAGGCGGGCCTTGATCGGCCGCGACTGATGCACCAGCCGGCCGCTGTTGGCGTCGACACGCACCTGGAGCGGCTTTCCGTTCTTCACCAGCTCGATCTCGTAGACCATGTCGCCGAGATCCATGTCGAACTCGGCGTCATAGGCGCGGGCGCCCAGCTCGCTCTCGGCCGTGGCGACCGCCTGGGCCAGGGAGATCTTCGGCCGGACCACCTGGGCGGCGGCCGGGGCCGCCAGAACCGCGACGGCGCCAGCGGCTAGAAGGATGTTGCGAATAGTCATGTCAGTACTCCGTGTTCGTCCCCCGCAGTCCATCGGATAGCGGCCGCAGATGGCCGGCCCCTTCGGCCTGCATTTGAATTTCGTCATGTGCCGAGCGGGCGCCGGCGACGATGCGGCACAGGCGGTCGACGACCGCCTCGAGCCGGAAGGCCTGGGCGCGAGCGCCCGGCAGGATCCGGCTGGCGGGCGCGAGCTGGCGCGCGAGGCCGCGGGCGAGGTCCGCGGGGTCCTTCGGGTCGACCAGCACCCCATAACGGCCGCCCGCCAGCACCTCGGCGGCGTTGCCCGCGGTGCGGGAAGCAACCACCGGCACGCCGCAGGCCAGGGCCTCGAGCAGGCTGTTGGACGCGCCCTCCCAGAGGGATGGCAATACGTAGGCCGCCGCCCGCGACATCAAGGGAAAGGGATTTGCGGTCTCGCCGTCGAAGCGGACCGCGTCGCCGAGCCCCAAGGCGCGGGCCCGGCCTTCCAGCGACGCCCGCCGCTCCGACGCGCCGCCGCCGAGCACCAGCAGCCGGGCTTCTGGCCGCCGCGCGCGCACCAGCGCCAGGGCGTCGACCAGGGTCTCGTAGTTCTTCTGGGCGTGCAGTCGGCCCACGGCGACCAGGAATGGGAGACCGTCGTCAAGCCAGGGGTGGCGTATGCGCTCGCTCGCGCGCGTTCTGATGGCCTCCGCATCGACGCCGTTCGGCAGGATATCCACCCGCCGATCGCGACGAGCGCGGCGGAACGGTTCGCGGGCGGCGATGGCGGCCGACACACAGAGGACCCGGGTCGCGTCGGCGGCGATCAATCGCAGGCCCAGGTTTCGAATACCGCTGCGCACCGGGTCGCGGCCCCCGTGGGCTGGCTCGTTGCTGATCCGATAGATGCGGGGCGTGTCCGGCAGGCCCCGCAGAGCCGCCCAGGCCGCCAAATGGGCGTGGTTGCCCATCGAGACCACCACCGAGGGGCGCACGGTGTTCAGATGGCTGGCGAGCGCGGGGACCGCCCGGGCGAGCGCCAAGCCGCGCGGGCC
>NZ_LSJI01000016.1 GCF_001557235.1 Phenylobacterium sp. CCH9-H3
CGGCGACGCTGCAGACCTCTGTGAGCTGCGCGTCGGCCAGGTACTCAGGCGGCGCCACGACACGTTTCAGGAGGTAACCGGCCGGGATCATCGCGCATTACTTGCGCGGAGCGCCCCAATGTCCGCAAGGGGTCGAAGAAGGACATTGAACACCGGACCTGCCGCGATCTGTGAGGACACACGTCCAGGCGGCGCTAACCGGGAATCTTCAGGCCCAGTTCGCGCAGGAGCTTGAACCAGGCTTCCCGCCCCTTGGCGCGGCTGAACATGGCCTCGGCCGTGGCCCGCGCCGCCGCTCGCATCGGGCGGGTGGCCTCCGGATCGCGGCACGCGGCGATCATGGCGCCCGACAGGGCGTCCACGTCGAAGAACGGCAGCAGCCGGCCGTTCTTGCCGTCCTGGATCGCGTCGCGCACCGGTCCGGTGTCTGAGCCGATCACGTAGCATCCCGACGCCATCGACTCCGACAGCGACCACGATAGGACGAAGGGGTAGGTGTAGTAGACATGCGCCGCGCCGAGGCGCAGGGCCGCCAGCATGCGCTCGTGCGCCACCCGGCCCAGGAAGTGGACCCGCGCGGGGTCGTAGTCGATGCCCTGGAAACAGGCGTCCTTCCAGGTCATGCCTTCGGGCGCCGCCGCGCCATAGGGTTTCTTGGTCGGATCGCCGATGAGGATGACCTGCGCTTCCGGAACCTCGCGCAGCAGCCGGGGCAGGGCGCGCGCCAGGATGTGCAGCCCGCGCAGGGGCTCCATGTGGTTGTTCACGTGGGTGATCACCGGCGTGCCGGGCTGGATCACCCGGCCGTCGTCCAGGGCGAACGGCTCGGGCGGGCCGGGGCGGATGGTGTCAATATCCACCCCTTCGTGGAACACCCGCGTGGCCTCGCGGAACCGCGGGGGCAGGGTGCTGGCCTGGAACGGCGTCGGCGTGACGATGGCGTCGGCTTCGGCGTAGGCCACGGCCATCATCCCATTCTTGGCGTCGGCGCGCAGCACCGCCTCCTGGTCGTGGGCCTGGAACTCGGTGTCGAAGCCCACGTCGAAGCCGCGGCCGTGGTAGTAGAATTCGGCGAAGGCCACGCGCTTGGCGTTCGGAAACACTTCGGAGATGAAGGTCATCTCGCCCCAGCCCGGATGGCCCACGATCACCGCCGGGTCCCAGCCCTCGTTCTTGAGCGCCATCGCCGCGTCATAGGCGCTGCGCGCCCGGATCAGGTCGGCCTCCGCACGGGTGGCCAGCGGAAACAGGCCGGGCGTCGAGCCGCGCTGCAGGGTGTAGCGGGCGATCTTCACGCCGGTCATGCCGCGCGCGTGGTGCTGGCCGACCGCCAGGCACGGCACGCCGCGCGCCAGCAGCTGCTGCGCCAGGTCGGCGAACTGGCCGGGGAAGTTATTGTGGATGAAGAGCACGCCGTTCGACATGGCGGCCTTCTGCCTTGCGCCCGCGCGGCTGTCACGCCCAAGCCGCACAGCCTGGGACGCCGACCGGCGAGGGGGAACGTCACGATGAATGGCTTGCTGGGCGCGGCGTGCTCGCTGTAGACGAGGCCACGCGCGGCTATGGCGGAATTGGTAGACGCAACGGTTTTAGGTACCGTCGGGCAACCGTGGGGGTTCGAGTCCCTCTAGCCGCACCAGAGCTGGCGACGCGGACGCGCCGCCGCCCACGGCGCCACCGCTGGCGATCGTCATTCAATTGCATTACATTGGCCCGGGAGGAGTTCACCCATGGCTGCCAACGGACTGGTCCAGGCGCGCATCGATCCGCTGGTGAAGGCGCAAGCTGCGGCGGTTCTCGACAGGCTGGGGATGACCCTCTCCGACGCCGTGCGCATCCTGCTCACCCGCACCGCCCGGGAGGGCGCGCTGCCATTCGAATTGATCGCCGACCCGCAGGCGTACGATGCCTGGTTCCGCGCAAAGGTGCGTGAGGCTCTGGACGATGTACGGCCGGATGTCGCGCATGAAGAGGTCGAAGCGGAATTCGCCGCGCGGCGCGACGCCGGCGGCCGTCGGAACGCGTGAGGCTGGTCTGGGCGCAATACGCCCTGGAGGATCGGCGGGCGATCTATGGTCACATCGAAGCCGACGATGCGCGCGCGGCTGCGCTCGTGGACGCCCGCATCGCCGACGCGGTGGCGCGGTTGACCGATTTCCCGGAAAGCGGGCGGCCGGGCCGTGTGGAAGGCACGCGAGAGTTGGTGGTGGGCCGAACATCCTGCATCGTGGCCTACCGGATCATGGGCGAGACCGTCCGCATCCTGCGTGTCCTACACGGCGCCCAACTTTGGCCAGGCGATCTGCCCGACTGAGGTTCGGGGCGCCGCACTGGCGTTCGGGGCGCCAGCCTGCCATTGCGGGCCGCGTGCCCGGGGGCCGCGGCGCTCGCGTCAAGGGGCAGGGGGCTTGGAGGCGCCGGTTCGCCGTGACATAAGGGCCGCTTCGCGCCGCCGGGCCCTGTCCGGCGGCCTTCCCCGTTTGACGCCATGAACGGACAAGGCGCGCGTCGCGCAGGGTCCAGGAAACTTGAGAATGTCGATGCAAATCGTTGAGAAGTCTGGTGAAGGCCTGAGCCGCGTCTACGGCGTGACGGTCCCCATGTCGGACCTGACCGAGCGTCTGGAAGCCCGGATCAAGGAGATCGCCCCCACCCTCAACGTCAAGGGCTTCCGCCCCGGCAAGGTGCCGCCGGCCCACGTGCGTCGCCTGTATGGCAAGTCCATCATGAGCGAAGTGGTCCAGCAGAGCCTGACCGAGACCACCCAGAAGATCCTCGACGACAACAAGCTGCGCCCCGCCGGCGAGCCCGAGCTGAAGCCGGAAGGCGACATCGAGGCCGTGATGGATGGCAAGGCCGACCTCGCTTACGAACTGTCGATCGACCTGATGCCCGAATTCGAGCCGGTGGACGGCGCCTCGCTGTCGCTGACCAAGCCGGTCTATGCGCCGACCGACAAGGAAGTGGACGAGGCCGTGGCCGAGCTGGCCAGCCAGAACCGCACCTACGAGGCCAAGACCGGCAAGACCGTGAAGGCCAAGGACGGCGACCAGGTGCTCATCGACTTCATCGGCCGCGTGGACGGCGAGGCCTTCGAGGGCGGCACGGCGACCGACGTCGAGCTGGTCCTGGGTTCGGGCCAGTTCATCCCGGGCTTCGAGGCCCAGCTCGTCGGCGCCAAGCCCGACAGCGACGTGACGGTGAAGGTGACCTTCCCGGCCGACTACCAGGCCGCGAATCTGGCCGGCAAGGACGCCGAGTTCGAGACCAAGGTGAAGGAAGTGCGCGGCCCGGTGGACTCGCCGGCCGACGACGAGTTCGCCAAGCGCCTGGGCCTCGACAGCCTGGAGAAGCTCAAGGAGCTGGTGAAGGGCAATCTGGAAGAGCAGTACGCCGGCGCCTCGCGCTTCAAGCTGAAGCGCGCCCTGCTGGACGAGCTGGATTCCAAGCACGACTTCCCGCTGCCGCCGAAGATGGTGGAAGCCGAGTTCGCCTCGATCTGGGGCCAGGTGCAGCAGGACAAGGAAGCCGGCCAGCTGCCGCCCGAGGACGCCGACAAGTCCGAGGAGCAGCTCCAGAAGGAATACCGCAAGATCGCCGAGCGCCGCGTGCGCCTGGGTCTGGTGCTGGCCGAGATCGGCCGCGCCAACAACGTGCAGGTCACCGAGCAGGAGCTGAACGAGGCGATCCGCCGCGAGGCCATCAAGTACGGCCCGCAGGCCCAGCAGGTGTTCAACCTGCTGCGCGAGAACCAGAACGCCCAGGCCCAGCTGCGCGCCCCGATCTTCGAGGACAAGGTCGTCGACCTCATCGTCTCCAAGGCCAAGGTCAAGGAGAAGAAGGTGTCGAAGGACGAGCTGATGAAGGAAGACGACCTGCCGGAAGGCTACACCGAGTAGGTCCTTCCGCGCTCAGCGGTGTGTCATCCCGGTTTCGCCGGAAGCGAAGACCGGGGCCCCGCCCGATATGCGAACGGCGCCGTCTCTGACCGAGGCGGCGCCGTTGCTCTATCCGGCTTTGTCGTGGCGCGTCGGCGCCGTTCCTACAGCGAGCGCAGGTGGCGCAGGGCTTCGCCGTTCTCCACCTGGGCGCGGCGTTCATTGATGGCGCGGTGCAGGTCCAGCGCCTCGGTCGGATCCAGCGGCGACAGGGCGGTCGGATCCAGGTCTTCGAAAGCAACCGGCGTGCTGTCGGGCACGCGTTCGCGCGGCATGTCCATGTCGGTTCTCCCACAGCTCCGCCCCGCGGAGCCCTCTCCCGACGGTTAAGGTATCATTCACCTGTCACGGCCGCCAACGGCCGTGCGGCGCGAAAACCGCGACCAGCGATCACACTCTGGTGTGGAAGGTCATGCCCCGGGGCTCGTCAGGTCGCCGCGGGTCGTCGCGCGCGGTTGACCAGAAATCGGTGAACCGCGATCAGGAATCGGTTGGCTTCCCTAGGGACGCGGACGTAACCTGTTCCTTCATCGCCGCGTCGGGGCGCGGAGCCATCTCTGCCCAGCGCAGAGTCGACTTCCTGACCCCGGGAGTAGAGCGTCCCGGAGGAAGCGAGTTTTGCAGCGCACGCGTGAGCTTGAGTCCGACTACTTTCACAAGGTCGTCGATTGCCAGTGGGCCTGTCCGGCCCACACCCCCGTCCCGGAGTACATCCGCCTGATCGCGGAGGGCCGATACTCCGAAGCCTACATGATCAACTGGAAGTCCAACGTCTTCCCCGGGATCCTGGGGCGGACCTGCGACCGGCCCTGCGAGCCGGCCTGCCGCCGGGGGCGGGTGGAGGACGAGCCGGTGGCGATCTGCCGGCTGAAGCGGGTGGCCGCCGACAACAAGTCGGACGTCACGGGCCTGATGCCGCCACCGGCGGCGGCGCCGAACGGCAAGCGCATCGCCCTCGTCGGCTGCGGCCCGGCCTCGCTCACCGTGGCGCGGGACCTGGCGCCCCTGGGCTACCAGCTCACCATCTTCGATGGCGAGGCCCGGTCGGCGGGCATGATCCGCAGCCAGATCCCCCGCTTCCGCCTGCCCGAAGAGGTGATCGACGAGGAGGTCGGCTACGTCCAGGCCCTGGGCGGCGTCGAGATGCGGTTCGGCCAGCGGATCGACAGCCTCAAGGCGCTGCTGGAGGAGGGCTACGACGCCGTTTTCGTCGGCTCGGGCGCTCCCCGTGGCCGCGACCTGGACCTGCCGGGCCGGCAGGAGGCCGCGGCCAATATCCACATCGGCATCGACTGGCTGAGCTCCGTCTCCTTCGGCCACATCGAACGGATCGGCCGCCGGGTGATCGTCCTCGGCGGCGGCAACACCGCCATGGACTGCTGCCGCACCTCCCGCCGCCTGGGCGGCGAGGACGTGAAGGTGATCGTCCGCTCCGGCTTCGAGGAGATGAAGGCGTCCCCCTGGGAGAAGGAGGACGCGATGCACGAGGACATTCCGATCCTCAACTACCGGGTCCCCAAGGCCTTCACCCATGAGGCCGGGCGGCTGACGGGCGTGCTGTTCGAGGTGGTGAAGGCCGAGTTCGACGACCGGGGCCGACGCCGGCTCGTCCCCTCTGGCGAGCCGGACGAGCACTACGAATGCGACGACGTGTTGGTAGCAGTGGGCCAGGAGAACGCCTTCCCCTGGATCGAGACCGACATCGGCCTGGCGTTCGACGAATGGCATATGCCCGTCGTGGATCCGGCCAGCTTCCAGTCCACCCTTCCCAACGTCTTCTTCGGCGGCGATGCGGCCTTCGGGCCCAAGAACATCATCTGGGCGGTGGCCCAGGGTCATGAGGCCGCGGTCTCGATCCACAAGTTCTGCTGCGGCGAGGATGTGAGCGTCCGTCCGCCGCCCGGCGTGACCCTCGTGAGCCAGAAGATGGGCATCCACGAGTGGAGCTACGACAACGACGTCTCCAACGACCAGCGCTACCGCGTGCCCCTGCGCGACAAGGTGGAGGCGCTGACCGACGTCCGCCTCGAGGTCGAGCTGGGCTTCGACCGCGAGCTGGGCCTGAAGGAGGCGCAGCGCTGCCTCAACTGCGACGTCCAGACGGTCTTCGCCGACAAGCTGTGCATCGAATGCGACGCCTGCGTCGACATCTGCCCGATGGACTGCATCACCTTCACCGAGGACGGTGAGGAGGCCGACCTGCGCAGCCGCCTGAAGGCGCCGGCGACCAACCTGACCCAGGACCTCTACGTCTCCGGCAAGCTGGCCACCGGCCGGGTGATGGCCAAGGACGAGGACGTCTGCCTGCACTGCGGCCTCTGCGCCGAACGCTGCCCCACGGGCGCCTGGGACATGCAGAAGTTCTATCTCGAGATGACGCACGCGGGGCCGCAATGCCTGAGTCAGTGAAGGCCGTGGGCCAGGCGGCGGGGGGCAAGCCCCGGATCAACGACTTCGTCGTCAAGTTCGCCAATGTGAACGGCTCGGGATCGGCCAGCGCCAACGGCCTCTTCGCCCGCTCGGTGATGCGGATGGGCGTGCCGGTGGCGGCCCGCAACATCTTCCCGTCGAACATCCAGGGCCTGCCCACCTGGTATGAGGTGCGGATCACCGAGGCCGGCCACCTGGGGCGGCGCGGCGGGGTCGACCTGATGGTCGCCATGAACCCCCAGACCTGGGACCGGGATCTGGCCGAGATCGAGAGCGGGGGGTTCCTGTTCTACGACTCCACCAAGCCGATCCCGGCCTCCCGCTTCCGGGACGACATCACGGTCATCGGCGTGCCGCTGACCGCCATGTGCAACGAGGCCTATGAGCTTCCGCGCGAACGGCAGCTCTTCAAGAACACCATCTATGTCGGGGCCTTGGCGGCGCTTCTTGGCATAGACCTCGCCGCCATCGAGGGGCTGCTGGCCGACGACTTCGCCGGCAAGGACCGGCTGATCAAGGCCAATGTCGAGGCCCTGCACATGGGCCACGGCTACGTGCGCGAGCGCCTTTCGCCCCTGCCGCTCCAGGTGCGCCCCGCCGACGCCGTCGGCGACCGGATCTATGTGGAGGGCAACCAGGCCGCGGCCCTGGGCGCGGTCTATGGCGGGGCCACCGTCTGCGCCTGGTATCCGATCACGCCGTCCACCTCTCTGGCCGAGGCTTTCACCAGCTATTGCCAGGACTTGCGGACGGATCCTGAGACCGGCAAGGCCCGCTGCGCCATCATCCAGGCCGAGGACGAGATCGCCTCCATCGGCATGGTCGTCGGCGCCGGCTGGAACGGCTGCCGCGCCTTCACCGCCACCTCCGGGCCCGGCGTCTCGCTGATGACCGAGTTCATCGGTCTCTCGTACTTCGCCGAGATCCCGGCGGTGATCTTCGACGTTCAGCGGGGCGGGCCCTCCACCGGCATGCCCACGCGCACGCAACAGGCGGATCTGCTGGCCGCCGCCTATGCCGGCCACGGCGACACCAAGCACCCCATGCTGCTGCCGGCCGATCCCGGCGAATGCTTCGAGATGGGGGCCCAGGCCTTCGACCTGGCCGACCGGCTGCAGACCACCGTCTTCGTCATGCTCGACCTCGACATCGGCATGAACGAGTGGCTGACCGAGCCCTTCCGCTGGGACGACAGCCGCCGCCTCGACCGCGGCAAGGTCATGACGGCCGAGCAGCTGGACGCGGGCGTCGACTTCGGCCGCTACAAGGATGTTGACGGCGACGGCATTCCCTACCGCACCTATCCGGGCGCCCACCCCACCAAGGGCGGCTACTTCACCCGCGGCACCTCGCGGAACCCCTATGCCCGCTACTCGGAGGAGGGCGCCGTCTACGTCGACAACATGGAGCGGCTGCTCCGCAAGTTCGAGACGGCCAAGGCCCTGGTCCCGGCGCCGGTGATCCGGCCCGCCAAGGGCAAGACCGGCGAGGGCGTCATCTACTTCGGCTCCACCACCCCCGCCATGCACGAGGCGCTGGAGATGCTGGAGGCGCAGGGGCGGCGGCTGGACGCCCTGCGCGTCCGCGCCTTCCCCTTCGCCGACGCGGTCTTCGACTTCATCGCCCAGCACGACCGGGTCTACCTCATCGAGCAGAACCGCGACGCCCAGCTGCGCACGCTCATCATGACCGAGGGCGACGTGGACCCGGCCAAGCTCGTCTCCATCCTCCACTACGACGGCACCCCCATCACCGCCCGCTTCATCGCCGGCGCCATCGCCCAGCGGATGCAGGTGGGCCAGATCGAGGCTGCGGAATGACCTACATCCTGAAGCCCCAGCTGCATCACCCCAGCCTGCCCACCAACAGCCTGGGCTACACCCGCCGCGACTACGAGGGCTCGGTCTCGACCCTCTGCGCCGGCTGCGGCCACGACAGCATCTCGTCGGCCATCATCCAGGCCTGTTTCGAGCTGGAGCTGCCGCCGCACCGCGTCGCCAAGCTCTCCGGCATCGGCTGCTCGTCCAAGACGCCGGACTACTTCCTGGGCGCCAGCCACGGCTTCAACACCGTCCACGGCCGCATGCCCTCGGTGCTCACCGGCGCCAACCTCGCCAACCGCGAGCTGATCTACCTGGGCGTCTCTGGCGACGGCGACAGCGCCTCCATCGGCCTCGGCCAGTTCGCCCACGCCATCCGCCGCGGCGTGAACATGCTCTACATCGTCGAGAACAACGGCGTGTACGGCCTCACCAAGGGCCAGTTCTCGGCCACCTCGGACAAGGGCTCCAAGTCCAAGCGCGGCGTGGTCAACCACGACGCCGGCATCGACATGGTGAGCCTCGCCCTGCAGATGGGCGCCACCTTCGTCGGCCGCAGCTTCTCCGGCGACAAGGCCCAGCTCGTGCCCCTGATCAAGGCGGGCCTCGCCCACAAGGGCGCCGCCTTCATCGACTGCATCTCCCCGTGCGTGCAGTTCAACAACCACCCGGGGTCCACCAAGAGCTTCGACTACGTCCGCGAGCACAACGAAGCGGTGAACCGGCTGGACGTCATCACCCCGCGCGACCCGATCCACGTGGACTACAAGCCCGGCGAGACCGTACGGGTCCAGCAGCACGACGGCTCGGTCCTGTCGCTGCACAAGCTGAACGAGCTCTACAACCCGAACAGCCGCGCCCAGGCCCTGGGCTACCTCCAGGCCCGGCAGGCGAGGGGCCAGATCGTCACCGGCCTGCTGTTCGTGGATCCCGAAGCCGGCGACCTCCACGACGCCGTGGGCACGGTGGACACGCCCCTCAACCAGCTCTCCCAGGCCGAGCTCGTCCCCGGCCAGGCCGCCCTCGACCGGATCAACGCCGCGCTACGTTAGGCCGCCCGACCCAGACCGCCAGGACGGCCAGTCCCACGGCCGCGGCCAGCGCCGCGCCGGCGGGCAGGGGCTTGGCCACGTGCTCGGCCACCCACACGGCCACCAGGCCCCAGACGATCGGCACGGCATAGGCCAGCAGCCGCAGGCGCAGCAGCACCGCCGCGCCCACCGCCGTCACCACGGCCACCCCGCCCACGCCTACCGCCTCGTTCCCGGCCGGCACGATCCCGCGGGCGGTCAGCACGGTGACGATGTTGATGGCCGAGGCGATGGTCAGCCAGCCCGCCAGCAGGCCAAGCGGCCAGTAGACGAACAGATGATCGCGCACGTTCGCCTCATAGGCGGGCAGGGCCCGGGCCAGGGCGAAGATCGCCGCCGCCGCCGAGGCCACGATGATCGCCACGCTCGCCCACTGCCAGTTGTTCGCCGCCGCCAGCAGCCAGGCGCCGCAGCCGGCGATGGCCAGGATGGCCGGCGCCGCCGTCGCGGCCACCGCCGGGTCGTTCCGGTTCCGCGGCAGCGCCTGCCACACCGCATAGGCCACGAAGCCCGCGTAGATCACCGACCAGATGGAGAAGGCGTAGCCCGCGGCCCTCAGCGTCTCGTTGCCGTCGTCCGCGAACTCGGCGGCCGACAGCCCCAGGTCCAGCGCCGACTGCACGGCCGGAACGCCGATGGCGAAGGTGACGGCCAGGGGGACCAGCACGCGCCGGGCGGCCGGGTTCACCGCCTGCCACCCTTGTCCTTGTCGTCGGCCTTGTCGTCGGCCTTGTCTTCATCGGGCGCCGCCTTGGCGCCGCTCAGCGCCGGAACATAGAGCCCGCTCGCCAGCCCTGCCAGGAACCCCTCGGGGCGGAAGCGCGGGCCGTACGGGGCGCAGGGGTCCGGATCCTCGATCTTGCGCGACTTGTGGTCCTTCGGCGTCATCACCGCGCCCACCGTGTCGCCGAACGGCTCGGCGAACTGCAGGGCGTCGCCCAGCCGGCTCAGCGAGGGGTCGTCCGTTCCGATGGGCGTGGCGTTGCGGTTCCAGACCACCGCCGCCACCTGCTTGCCGTCCCGCGCGATCATCTCGGCCTCGGCGCCCAGCCCGCCCACCGTCCCGGGCACGCGCAGGCCGATCGGGCCGGGGATGAAGAAGCCGCTCGCCGCCGACAGGGCCGAGGCCGTCCGGCCGGTAGGCGCCACTCGCGTCACCACCGCCCGCACCTCCGCATCCGCCGTCTCGCCCGCCGGCGCCAGGGCGAACCGCTCGGTCAGCTCGAAACAGAGCTGGGCGTCCACCTCCCGCAGCAGCACCTCCCGCTCCTGCGGCGTCAGCCAGGCCGTCGCCTCGCCCTCCGCCAGCCGCGCCGGCCGGATCGCCACCCGCGACACCCTCGCCAGCCGATCCTTGTCGCTCCGCCGCACCACGCTGGTCCGGACGGTCCCGTCCTTGGCCTCCAGCCCCTCATAGCTGGAAAGCTGCCCGGAATAGCGCCCTGGCGTCGCACACGCGGCGAGCGCGGCGGGGAGCAGGAAGACCAACGCAAGTTTCAACGCACACTCCCGGGGCGAACTGTCCGCCCAACGCACGCTGTGCGGCGCAGGTTGCAGGATTGTGACGCGGGGTCAGCCGGTCAGGGCGTTTTCGCCGGCCGCCGGCGACGCGGGACCCGGACGGTCGCCTCGCCGTCCATGATCAGCTCGTCCCCCACATAGGCCTCGCAGCGCAGGACCACCCGCGCGGCCGCCTCGTCGATGGCCGCCACCGTCACGCGGGACCGGACGACGTCGCCGATCCGCACCGGCCGGTGGAAGTTCAGCGTCTGGCCCAGATAGATCGCCCCCGCCCCCGGCAGGATCGTGCCCACCACCGCCGAGCCGAACGACGCCGACAACAGCCCGTGCGCAATCCGCCCCCGATAGGCCGTCTTCGCCGCAAACGCCTCGTCCATGTGCAGCGGGTTGAAGTCGTCCGACGCCTCGGCGAACTGCCCGATCCGCTGCTCGCTCACGGTCACCAGCTTCTCGGCCGTCATCCCGACGGAGAGCTCCTCCAGGATATAGCCGCCGGACGGATGGGGTTCGGTCATGGGGGGGGATTAGCGGCGGAGGAGGCGGGTCGCTAGCGGAAAGGCGCCTGGATCCCGTCTTAGAGCCGACGCCGAGGCGTAGTTGAAGACGCCCGTTATCCACAGCCCGTGGGTACTCATCCCCGGGAAGCTGGATCCACGCTGGTATGACGACTTCCAAGCCTGATCCACGCGCTGTAAGCAGGAGCCTACCGTGAGACAGCGCCCCCGGCCGACTCGTGGTTCAATCAAATAACTCGCACGCGCAGCGCGCGTCGGTGGCTGCGAGGAGCTGGGATGCGTCGGCGCATACTCGTACTGCACAGCGGGGGGATGGACTCCACCGTCTTGGTCTACGCGGCTCACCGGGCTGGGCACGAGGTTGTCAGTCTCGGCGTGGATTATGGCCAACGGCTTTCGGTGGAGATGACATTCGCAGCGCGTCACTGCGATGCTTTGGGCATCCGTCGTGACGTGATCAACGTTCACTGGAACAAGCCGGAACGCGATATCCCCCTTGATCGGCCAGTCGCCGAGATGAGCGCTTCAGTGTCCCCGGCATTTCTGCCGAGCCGCAACGTGGTGTTCCTGTCGCTTGCTTCCGCGCATGCCGCAGGCGTTCGCGCCGACGAGGTGCAGATAGGCCTCAATTGTGTGGACTTCTCAGGTTATCCTGATTGCACTGAAGCATTCTTCGAGAGCTTCAAGACGATGCTCGCCATCGCTAATCCGGAAGGTCCGAAGTTAACCGCACCTCTACTCCGGATGAGCAAGCGTCAGATAGCTGACCTGGGCCGTAGTCTCGGACTCGGCGAGTGGGATACGTGGAGCTGCTATCGTCCGCAGTTGGTCAACGGCTCCGTAACACCCTGCCATCAGTGCGATGCATGCAGACTGCACGCGCACGCCTGGGCAGAGACTTAAGGGATGGCCGATATCGCGCTAGTGGCCTGCGCAAAGACCAAGGCGAAGCGTCCAGCGCCCGCCGCGGCGCTTTACGTCTCGGCGCTATACCGCAAGTCCCTGCTTGCCGCGCTCGACCGAACGAAGGCGGTCTACATTCTGTCGGCGAAGCATGGGTTGGTCAGCCTCGATGACATCCTCGAACCCTACGAGATGACGCTAAAGACTATGCCCAGCACGACCCGTCGCGCTTGGGGTGCGACAGTTGCTGAAGCTATCCGAAGCGTTGCGAAGCGGCGCGACCAACTGCTTCTCTTTGCCGGTGAAGACTATGCTGCACCGCTTCGTGAGCCCCTCCAGGCCCAGGGCTACCTGCTGCAATATCCACTCGGTACGCGCTCTCTCGGCGCGCGCTTGCAACATTTGCGCGAATTGAACGGCGAAGCGGTGCTGGAGGCGGCACTACCTCGCTTTGACGGCCTGATACGCAAGTTGAGCCGCGCTCAAGACGGTGGACGGAGGATTGCCGACTGTCACGGTCGCCAGCCTTGGCCGGAACGCGGTCTCTATTTCGTCACCGAGGATGTCGGCCCAGGTGGTCGAAGAATGGTTACACGAGTAGGCACGCATGCTGTGAGCGTCGGCTCTCGTACCACCCTTTGGGATCGGGTCAGCACCCACCGTGGCGCCGGGCATGGCGGTGGTAGCCATCGCTCCTCGATCTTTCGCGCTCATGTGGGCCGGGCACTCTCCCGCCGCGCTGCTGCAGCCTCGGTACCCCCTAGCTGGGGGGTCGGAGCTTCGGCACCGTCAGAGATTCGGGCCGGCGAGGCTGAGCTCGAACGCCGGGTGTCGGAAAAGATCGGCGACATGCGGCTGCTATGGCTAGATGTGCCAGACGCACCTGGTCCCCGCAGCGATCGAGCGTACCTTGAGCGCAACATTATTGGCCTGCTATCGCGCGCCAATCTGTTGGGCGCCCGTGTCCAGCCTGATCCCATCTGGCTGGGCGCAGACAGCAGCGATTGGCGTATTGTTGTCAGCGGTCTGTGGAACTTAGACCATCTATTCCATCGCCCGGACCCCGCCTTTCTGGATGTGCTGGAGAGCTTTGTTCAAGCGACAACCAGCGGGAAGCCTCCGCCCCGAAGTTCTATTGCGCCAGCTGCGTGGGGCGTGCGCCAGGAGGCGCGCCCTGCGACACAACTGAAACTCTTCGAAACGAGCGCAAACTCATATGGCGGAACCTAAGCGTAAGGCTGCGGGCGAGCCCGAGCTGATCCAGACCGCGTCGCGAGCGATCGTGCATCTGCGTGCGCAGAATAGGAAACAGCGGCTAGGGCTAATGTTTGGCTCAGGTGCGAGCAAGGACCTGGGTTTCCCAGACTGGAAGCAACTCATCGCGGCCATAGCCATCCATCCGGAAGTTGAGGCCGAACGACTGCTTGCGCAGATCAAGGCGGAGAGTGGTTCGCCCGAACGCTCCCTTGCAGGTCTGACCCACATCATGTTTGAGCATTTCCGCTCGCGAAAAGTGCGCGATCTTGGTGTTTCTGGCTCTATCCCTGCGCTAGATGAGCAGCGGATCAAGAGCGACTGGCTGCGCATCATCCATGAGGAGCTCTATCGGGGGTCTGATTCCGATTCCCGCACGCAGAGGATGCGAGATCATCCCTACCTGTCAGCGTTCGCCGACATTATTAAGAAGTCGCCGTTAACCGTTAACTACAATTTCGACGACGCTCTTGAGAAATTGCTCCGCGATGCGCGTGATGAGGATGAACGGAGTACTACCCGAGGTTATGAGAGCGCGGACAAGCCAAACGCGCAGTTTTTGCACGATACCGGCGTAATATATCACCCAAACGGCTTCCTACCTGCGGCCTTTGAGGATGGTGCGAGTGCGGAAGTCGTATTCTCAAACGACGCTTTTCAAGACCAATTGATCAGCGCAGCAGGTGGAAAATATGTTCATCTGTCCAACCATCTGTTTCGAAATACATGCCTGCTGATCGGGTTGTCGCTGGATGACACCACATTACAAAGCATGTTGCGACAGAACGCAGTAAAGAACCCGGGCCATATACATTATATCGTACACTTTGTAAAAAGCCATGCGGAATTGTCTGCTGCGTCGCGTGAAGCCATATTCGCCGCGAACTACAGTTCTTACAATCTGTACACACTATTCTTAACTGCGGAAGGTATTAGTGAACTAGCCAGTCTAATTCGAATGCACGAAGATGATTTTAATCGACGCTTTCCACTGAAAAAGCGAAAATACGTATACTACGTAATCGGATCGATTGGAGCGGGTAAGAGCACTGCAGCAGGAAATTTTCGCAATCTGATCACCTACGATGAGTGGACCGACGAGCGCCCTGTCGAACTGGCGCGGCCGCAGAGCGAGTTTGACGAGGAGACGGCGACCAAGTTGGACGCTTGGATTGCGGAGCAGTTTGGCAAGAAGAACTACGCGCTTCACAAGTGCAAAGAGGGCATCCATCTCGTTGATCGATGCCCACTCGATCCACTGACCTTCCCGGGAGATCGGCAGCGAAAGGCCGAGAACCT
Organism: Phenylobacterium sp. CCH9-H3; assembly: GCF_001557235.1. Taxonomy (GTDB): domain Bacteria; phylum Pseudomonadota; class Alphaproteobacteria; order Caulobacterales; family Caulobacteraceae; genus Phenylobacterium. Next base: position 14,772 of record NZ_LSJI01000016.1, read on the forward strand.
ACTTGAAGCGATCGTCGGCGAGGCGGGCGATCACAAGGTCGAACAGGGACACGTGATCCTGCTTGAATCCAGCATCGACGAGCTCAAGCTGCGCAACAGCCTGAAGCACAAATACTGGTCTGACGCAAAATTGCAGGAACTTCTCGCTGACATTGAGAACGTCTACGAGACTGTTGAAAAGACGCGCATCTGTACCCGGGGTAGGACCGCGGCCGAGGTGGCCAGGGAGATCGCCAAAGTGATTTTCTTGGAAGACTACCGTCCGGTAGATATTGAGGAAACGCTCAATAGCTTCGCGAAGGCAACTGCATGAATAATAGATTCTGCATCTACTTCGCCGCGCCGCTCTTTAACCCGCGAGAGCTGGCTTATAATCTTTCATTGGTCAGCCGCATCGAGGCGCTCGGTGCCACCGTCTTTCTGCCGCAGCGTGACGGCGCACTCCTCGTTGAAATGTTAGCTGCTGGTGTTCCTCAGAGCGTCGCAGAGCGGCGCGTGTTTTTGCAGGACACAGGGGCCATGAGGGCTGCTTCGTTCGGCGTTGCGGTGCTAGATGGCTCTAACATCGACGACGGTGTGGCCTTCGAGATCGGCTACCTTCATGCGTTGGGGGTGGAATGTATTGGGCTGCAAACGGACGTTCGCCGTGCGCTTCCGACTGGGAACAATCCGATGATTGGCCAGGCCCTTCAAGTCATCGCACGGGACGAAGATGAGCTCCTCAGCTTGATAGATGCCGCCCACCAGCGGCATCGAGAGCTCCTAGCAACCGGCTAGTCGTTACGCACTACGAAGTCACTAGCGGTGCCGCATGGTCATGCCGAGGAATGGATATCGCGGACGCCCGCAACGACTCAAGCCCCCACCACCCCCTACGTCCGAACCTGACGCACCACGCCTCCACACTCCCCCGGTATGTTGGACGCGCTCGACATTACCGAGGCGGAGGCTGAGGGCCTTTCCGAACTCGCACAGCATGACCTCGCGCTGGCGCGGGACTTTGCGCGGCGGGCGCAGGCGGCGGAGGATTCCGACGAGGCCAGCCGGCTGGGGCGCAGCTATCAGCGCGCGGCGCGGTCGTATCGCCAGACCCTGGCGCTGAAGGCGCGGCTGAAGCGGGACCTGGCGGCCGCCGCCCGGGACCAGGCCGGCGCGCCGAAGCCCAGGCCCGGCGGGGCGGCCGTGGCCCGCCGC
>NZ_LSJI01000160.1 GCF_001557235.1 Phenylobacterium sp. CCH9-H3
ACCCCCCGCTCTTCAGTCGGCAAAAGCCGACCTCGGCGGGCGGTCCCCCTCCCGCCGCTTCGCGGGGGATGTGAAGAACATTACGCGAACATCTCAGCTATGATCAACACCAGATCGCGAAGACAGCCCCCTCAGGGATCGAACCTCAGCCCCGGCTGCGCGGCCAGCCCCGCCCACACCTCCGCCGTCGACGGCATGGCCGCGTCGCCCACGATCTTCCAGCCGCCGCCCGCGTCGCGCTTCAGGGTCACGAGGAATCGGGCGACGCGGACACTCTCGGGCGCCCCCGGACGGCGCATCGCCTGGCGCATGTAGCCGGCGTCCACCGCCAGGTCCTCGCCGATCACCTGCCGCCGCTCGATCCGATAGGCGCTCTCCACCGTCACGCCGTCGCGCACGATGCGCTCGCGCTGCGGCGCCAGCACGCCGGCCAGGTCCGCGCCCAGCACCGCGGGCCCCGGGCGCGCGTCGATCAGCAGCGCCTGGGGGTGGAAGCCGGCGGCCATGCCCGCCACGTCGTTGGCGACCCGGCTGGCCGCCAGCCGCGCATAGACGCCGTTGATCGCCTCGTCCTGCGGATGGGCGGCGGCCGGGAGCGCGAACGAGACGGCGATGAGGGCCGCGGCCGGGAGCTTTGAAATCTGCATGCCCGTCGCCTAGGGCGCCCGGCCGGCCGCGCCAGCGGCGCTGCGACGGAGGGGCCCAGCCGCGCGACGGAGGCGCGGGGTCAGCCCTTGGCCGCGGGCGCCGGCGGGGCGGCCTGGGCCTGGCGGGCGGGCGCGACGGGCTTGGCGGCTCCGGGCGCGGCGCGGGTCTTGAAGCGGCCCTTCATCTTCTCGACCCAGCCCGCGAAGGCCTCGTTGTCGGCCGAAACGCGGCTGAAGTCGGAAACGCTCATCCGGCCCGAGGGCACGCCGGACAGGGCGATGCGCAGGGCGTCGGGGTTGTTGGCCTTCTCGTAGAAGCCCTGGTAGCGCTGTTGCAGCCGGCCCAGCGCCGCCTCGTCGCCGGCCAGGCTGTAGGCCACGCCCGCGCGCAGCAGGCGGCCTTCCTCGTCGCTGGAGAGCTGCGTCGGGTTCTTCCACCGGTCGCCCAGCGACTTCTCGAACAGCGGACCCGCGCTGGCCCAGTTCTTCTGCTTCCACGTGATCTCGCTGCGCAGGTCCGTGCCGTCCTTCGAGGCGTCGGAACCCAGGATCTCCAGCGCGCTGTCGTACTTGCCGAGGGCCATCCAGGCGCGCGCCTCGACCAGCCGACGCTCGGTGTTCAGGGCGGTGGGCAGCACCGTGGTGCGCGAGCTGTTGATCGCCTGGAGAGCCTGCTCGGGCTTGCGGTCCATCAGGTAGATGACGGCCAGGTCCGTGGAGACCTGGGCCTTCGGCACCCCGTCCAGGCGGTTCTCGGCCTGGTACTTCAAGAGCTCGGCGGCCTGGGGCAGCAGGTCCACGTCCACCAGCCGGCGGACGATCTTGCGCACCATCAGGTCGCCGTCGGCGCCGATAGGCGCCAGTTCGCGGAAATCGAAGAACAGCGCCAGCGCCTGCAGCGGCTCCAGCCCGTCGGCGAGGCCGTCCAGGAAGAGCCCGCGGAAGGCGGCGTTCAGGTCGGCCTGGAGCTGCTGGGCCTCCGGCAGGTCGGGCAGGCGCACGCCCGCCGACCGCAGCGCCTCCAGCGCCTCGCGATAGCGGCCCTGGGCGAGATAGAGCTGGCCCAGCGCCCGGATGGTCTCCAGCTCGGTGGCGTCGCCCCGCCAGCGGTAGCGCAGGCCGTCGAACACCACGGCGGCCTGGACCGGCGTGATCTGGGCCAGCTGCAGGCGGATCTGGGTGGCGCGCAGCACGGCCGGCGCGGCGATGGAGTCGATCGGGGCGGTGGCGATGGCCCTGTAGACCTTCAGCGCCCGGTCCTGGAAACCCTGCAGTTCGATGACGCGGGCCTGGATCAGGCGGCTGCGGAGCTGTTCCTCCGACGAGACCTTCTCCTCCAGCGCCATGCGGATGCGGGTGTCGGCGGCCACCAGGTCGCCCTGGGCCAGGGCCGCCTGGGCGTCGGCCCGGGCGAACCGGGCGCGCCACAGCGGCGGCATCAGGCCATAGGCTTCCACGCCCTTGGCGAACTGCGCGCGCGCCTCGGCGTGCTGGGCGATCTGGGTGTTGACGTAGGCGCGCCACAGCGCCGTCGACGGGTCCGTGGCCAGGGCGGGCGACGAGAAGTCCGCATCGGCCTCGGCGTACCGGCGGGCCAGGGTGCGCGCCACGCCGCGCAGGGCGCGGAATTCCGGATCGTCGAGCATCTCGGGATGCTCGCGCGCCAGGGCGTTGAGCACCCCGATGGCCTCGAAGCTCAGTTCCGAGCCCACCAGGAAGCGGGCCAGGCCCATGCGCGCGGCGACAGGCGCCTCGCGGTCCTTGTTGGCCCCTTCGGCCGCCGCGGCCGCCAGCAGGCCTTCGTAGCGCCGCAGGAACCGGCCCTCGCCGACCTCCGCCCATTGCGCCGGAACGATCGCCGGCATCGGCGCGGGCTGCGGCGTGCCCAGCTGCGTGTCTTCGCGCTCGCGGGTCGCCCAGCTCGGGGACAGCGTCAGCCCCTCGGCCCGGCTGATGCGGACCAGCTCGCCGTCGCGCTGGACCGTGAGGTTGTCGGCCAGGGGCTCGATCGCCAGGCCCTGGATCGAGGGCAGCAGCGCGGCGTCCACGAAGTCCCGGCGGCTCGGCACGCCCTTCGGCGGGCCCAGCGCGGTGACCACGGTCAGGGTGTCGCCCACCACGGGGTCGGGCAGGTTGACGATGCGGGTCGCGCCCGCCACGGGCGCCTTCAGCGTGGCCGGGCCGCCGGCGGCGTCGCGGCCGACCCGGACGATGGACGGCTGCGCCTGCGGGCCGGGCCCCAGCGAAATGGTCCAAGTGGGCCCCTGGGCGCTCACGAAGATCGGGGCGTTGGGGTCGGCGTCGATCCGCAGGGCCGCGTGGTCGGCCCCCTTGAAAGCCTGCAGGCTCCGCAGCGGCCGCACGCCCTTGGGCGCGCTCGACACGTCCAGGCTGGCCGGGGCGTCGAACACGACCCAGATCGCGTCTCCCCGCCGGAAGACGGCGGCGCCCGCCGGGTTGGCCCAGGTGAAGGAGAGCTGCGTCTGGCCGTTGGCGACCCGGGACGCCATGCGCACCACGCCGCCGGGCGGCAGCGGGCTGGGCCGGGGCGGCTCGGGCTCGGCGACCGCGACCTCGGGCGGCGGCGCCTGCGGCGCTGGCGGGGCCGGGATGAAGTTCGCATAGACCGCGCCGTCCGCCCGACCGATCGTCACGTCCGCGTCGTCGGCCAGGGTGATGACGATCTGCCGCCGGCCGGGGACCGGCAGCCTGACCGCGCTCTTGATGTACTTCGGCGGCGAGGTCAGCAGCCGGGCGACCTCGGGGTCGTTGTCCGGGGCGTTGGTCAGGACGACCGTGCGGCCCTCGCGGCGCAGCGTGCCGCCGCCCAGGACCTCGATGCGCGAGAAGGTCTCCGTGGTCGCCACGCGCACGTCCACGCCGCCGCGCTGGGCGACGGCCTTGGCGGCGGGGGCCGCGAGGCCCGCGGGGGCGACGACGCTGGCGATGCAGGCGGCGGCGACCCCGGAGCGGAGGACCTTCTTCAGCGCCATCGGCTATCCGGCAGGCGCCGGCGCGGCGGCCGCGGGCGGCGCCGTAGCCGGCGGGGCGGCGGGCGTCGCGGCCGGCTTGGCCGCGACCTGTTGGGCCGCGGGCGCCTTCTTGCGCGGCGGGGTCTTCCGGGCCGGGGCGGCGGCCTGCTTCTTCGGCGCCTCGGCGGGCGCGGCCTGGGACTGCTCGGCCACGGCGCTGGCCTTGGCGGCGGCGTCCTTGGCCTCCGAGAACCGGCGGGCCAGGGCCTCGGTCAGCTTCTTCGCCTCGGCGGCGGGCATCTGGGCCATGATGGACGAGAGCGCGCGCTCCTTCATCTTGGCCGCGATCGGGATGCGGACGTTGTCGTCCAGGGCGGCCAGCCGCGGCGCGGCGTCCTTGGCCTTCATGCCCTCGAACACCTTCACCAGGCGGTCGATCTCGGCCGCTTCCTTGGCGTTGGACTGGTTCAGCAGGCCGTTCACCTCGGCCTTCAGCCCGTTCAGGGCGCGGATCTTGGCGTCCAGCTTGGCCTCTGCGGCGGCCATCAGCGCCAGCTGGGTGTTCAGGTCGTTCTCGCGGGCGTCCAGCTGGCCCCGGCGCGCGCCCAGGCTCTGCAGCACCTGCAGCTCGGCCGGCGACAGTCCGGCCTGCTTGGCGAGTTCGGCGGCGGTCGGCGCGCAGACGGCCTTCGGCGCGATGCTGGCGGCCGGCAGCGCGACCGCGGGGTCCGTGGCGGCGGGCGCCTTCCCGGCCTCGGCCTTGCCGGCCTCCGCCTTGGCGGGCTTGTCGGTCTTGCCGCCCTTGGCGGTCTCCTCGGCGAAGGCCTGGGCGCCCGAGAGCAGGCCCGGCAGGTCCTTGGCGCCCGAGAGCGCGTTCACGGCCAGGACGCCGCCGATGGCGACGCCGACCAGCGGCAGGATGCGGGGAACGGATTTCAACGGCGCGCTCCGGGGAAGCGGTCGAACGCGGCGGGCGCGTCCTCGAAAAGGTCGTCGTCGACCATGGAAGCGATCCGGCGGCCCGGCAGCGGCGGGCGGCCGACGAGCGGCTCCGGCGCGGCGGCCACCGGCCGGTCGTCCTGGTCGATCATGCCCTCGGCCTGCAGGCGCGAACGGGCCATGGCCAAGAGCTTGCCCAGGCGGTCCTCGGTCGTGCCTTCGCGCATCGGCGGAACCACCGAAGGCATCGGGCGCGGCGCGCGCTCGGCCATCGTGGCCCGCGGCAGCTCAGGGGCCGAGCTGACCAGCTTCTCCAGCTTGGCGGCCAGGGCGCGGCCCTTCTCGATCCGGTCCGACAGCATGTCGGTGGCCTCGTCGGTGGCGGCGCGAAGGTCGGCCAGCCCCTGCTCGGCGCGGACGGCGGCCAGGTTCAGCTCGCGCACGGCCACTTCGAAGCCGGCGTGGCTGTCCTTCAGCGCCTTCAGGCGGCGGTTCAGGCGCACGCCCACGACCATGGCCGCGATCAGCAGGCCGGCCAGCAGCAGGTTCATCGCAACGGCGATCAGGCTCATGAGATCCTCTGGACGGCTTGGCGGGCGGCGGGGGAAAGCGGGGCTTCCACGCGGACGGCGATGTGGGCGTTGCGGCGGCCCATGCGGCCGCGCGTGAGCGGGATGGAGCCGGCGCGCAGTTCGATCAGGCTGTCCGGCGTGGCGTTCAGCATCAGGGTGTCGCCGACCTTCAGGTCCAGCACCCGCTTCAGGCTGATCTGCTGCTCGTCCAGCACCGCGCGCACGTCCATCTGGGTGGTCCACAGCTCGGTGGCCAGGTGGCTTTCCCAGATGTTGTCGCGGCCGAATTTCTCGCCCATGAACTGCTGCAGCAGCATCTTCCGGATGGGCTCCAGCGTGGCGTAGGGCAGCAAGAGCTCGATCCGCCCGCCCCGGTCTTCCATGTCGATGCGCAGCTTCACCAGGATCGCCGCATTGGCGGGACGCGCGATGGCGGCGAAGCGCGGGTTGGTCTCCAGGCGGTCCAGGGTGAAGCTGACCGGCGTCAGGGGCTCGAAGGCTTCCTTGGCGTCCGCCAGCACCACCTCGACCATCCGCTGGACCAGAACCCGCTCGATGGTGGTGTAGGGGCGGCCCTCGATGCGCATGGCCGCGGTGCCGCGGCGACCGCCCAGCAGCACGTCCACGATCGAATAGATCAGGTTCGAGTCGACCGTCAGCAGGCCGTAGTTGTTCAGCTCCTCGGCCCGGAACACCGACAGGATGGCCGGCAGCGGGATCGAGTTCAGGTAGTCGCCGAACCGGATCGAGCTGATGTTGTCGAGGCTGACCTCGACGTTGTCCGAGGTGAAGTTCCGCAGGGACGTCGTCATCAACCGCACCAGGCGGTCGAAGACGATTTCCAGCATCGGCAGGCGCTCGTAGCTGACCAGCGCCGAGTTGATGATCGCCCGGATGCCCGTGCGTTCCGAGATCTCGTCGTCCGACAGGTCGAAGCCCAGCAGGCTGTCGATCTCGTCCTGGTTCAGGATCCGCTCGGCCGAGTTCGCCTCGGCCGCGGCGGCGGCGGCCCAGTCGGTCTCGCCCCCGCCCGCGTCCATCGCGGGGGTGTCGGTCTCGGACATGTTTTCGGTTTCGTCGGCCATGGCGTTCGGGATGCAACTGCGCGGGCGCTAGTTGATCAGCATCTCCTCGATCAGGACGGCGTTGGCCTTGCCCGGCGCGATGACCAGGTTCACCCGGCGCAGGATCTCCATGCGCAGCTGGTAGCTGCCCTGGCTGCCCGAGAGGTCCTCGGGCCGCAGCTCGCGCAGGAAGGTCTGGAACATGTCCTGGAGCCTCGGCATGTTGGGATCCAGCTCCTCGACCAGGCCCTCGTCGGGCAGTTCGAGGGTCAGCTTGAGCTTCAGGAAGGTCGGCCGTCCGTCGGCCGTCTGCATGTTCACCACCACGTCGGGCAGGGTGTAGAAGACGACGCCGTCGGGGCCTTCGCGGACCACGGCCGCGCCCTTCTCGCCTTCCTTGCCTTCCTTCTTGTCGTCCTTCTTCTTTTCTTTCTTCTTGTCCTTGGCGTGGTCGCCCTTCTCGGCGGCCGCATCGGGCTTGGGCGCCAGGAACATGAACGCGGCCGTGCCGCCGCCGCCCAGCACCACGACGGCGGCGGCGCCGGCGATGATGAGCATCTTCAGCGGCAGCTTCTTCTTGGCGGGGGCCTCGCCCTCCGCGCCCTCGGCGACCTCCGGGTTTTCGCCCTCGGCCTCCTTCGGCTTCTTGTCCTTCTTCGCCACGCGCGCGTTCCTTGGGAATATCCGCGAGCCAACGAATGCCGGTCTTTGGTTAAGAAGCCGTTTTTAACACCTCTTAACGGGCGCGATTCCTGCCCGGCATTTTCCGCCGCTCGGCCGCCGTTAACTTTCTTATTCGTTGATTTTGTTGGCGTTTCAAACTGGCCCGGACCTTGCATCCGGAAGGGCCAGAAAGTCGCAGTCCGACAAGGTCCCCGTTAATGGACAATGCAATCTACGTCGGTGTTTCGCGCCAGATGGTCCTCCGTCGGGAGATGGACATCATCGCGAACAACATCGCCAACCTCGACACCACCGGCTTCAAGGTGGAGTCGCTGATGCACAAGACCGACCCGGCCGCGCCCGCCTACACCCAGGGCGGCCCGCGCCCGGTCAAGTTCGTCGCCGGCGACATGGTCGCCCGCGATTTCGGCCAGGGCGCCCTCAACAAGACCGGCGCGCCGCTGGACATGGCCATCGAGGGCGAGGGCTTCTTCCAGATCCAGACCCCGAACGGCCCCCGCTTCACCCGCGACGGCCGCTTCACCACCGACGGGACCGGCCGCCTGGTCACCCAGAACGGCCTGGCCGTGCTGGACGACGGCGGCGGCGAGATCCTGATCGACCCCGAGAAGGGCCAGGTCGCCATCGGCGCCGACGGCACCATGAGCCAGGGCGACGAGCGGGTGGGCAAGGTGGGCATGTACACGTTCGCCAACCAGAGCGCGCTCGAGAAGGCCGGCGACAACACCTTCCGCAACGCTTCGAACCTGCAGCCCCAGCCCGCCACGACCGCCAAGCTGCGCCAGGGCCACCTGGAGACCTCCAACGTCAAGGCCGTCCTGGAGATCACCCGCATGGTCGAGGTGAGCCGGGCCTACGAATCCACCGCCAAGATGATCGACTCCGAAGCCGAACTCTCGCGCCGCTCCGTCGAGCGCCTGGGTCGGGTTCAGTAAGAGGATAACGACCGATGCAAGCGCTCCGCACCGCCGCCACCGGCATGGCCGCCCAGCAGCTCAACGTGGAAGTCATCTCCCACAACATCGCCAACATGAACACGGTCGGGTTCAAGCGCGAACGCGCCGAGTTCCAGGACCTGCTCTACCAGACGTTCCAGGCGGCCGGCGCCCAGTCGTCCGACCAGGGCACCATCGTCCCCACCGGCGTCCAGGTCGGCGCCGGCGTGAAGGCCAGCGCGGTCTACCGGGTCGGCACCCAGGGCACGATGACCAAGACCGACAACCAGTACGACATCGCCATCAACGGCCGCGGCTACCTCCAGGTGCTGCTGCCCTCGGGCGAGAACGCCTACACGCGGGCCGGCAACCTCTCGGTCAACGACCAGGGCCAGCTCGTCACCCAGGACGGCTACCAGATCCAGCCGGCGATCACGATCCCGACCGACGCGGTCTCGGTCTCGATCAGCCCCTCGGGCCAGGTCGAGGTCACCCAGGCCGGCCAGACCGCCTCCAACGTGGTGGGCGTGATCGAGCTGGCCACCTTCGTCAACGACGGCGGCCTCGAGGCCGTGGGCGGCAACCTCTTGAAGGAAACCGTCGCCTCGGGCGCCCCCACCACCGGCACGCCCGGCTCGGTCGGCATCGGCACGCTGCAGCAGGGCTACACCGAAGCCTCGAACGTCGATGCGGTGGCCGAGATCACCGCCCTGATCGTCGCCCAGCGGGCCTACGAGATGAACTCCAAGGTCATCTCCACCGCCGACAACATGCTGGCCACGGCCAACCAGGTGAAGGCGTAAGGCCATGAGGGTCCTCGCGCTCCTCGCGGCCCTGGCCGCCGCCACCCCTGCCCTCGCCGCCACGCCGGTGACGCTCAAGGCCGAGCCGTTCGACGCCGACGGCGTGGTCACCCTGGGCGAGATCTTCGACGGCGCGGGCGCCGCCGGGTCGGTCCCGGTCGCAGCGCGCCGCGGCGCCTCCGTCATGCTCAGCGCCGCCGCGGTGCGCAACGCCGCCTACCGCGCGGGCCTCGACTGGGCCAACGCCGAGGGCCTGCGCCAGATCGTGGTGACCGGCGGCGCGCCCACCGGCTCGCCCGCCAATGTCGCCGCCCGCGGCAACGTCGACGTGCTCACCTGGGCCCGACCCATCGCCGCCGGCGAGATCGTCCAGCCCGAGGACCTGGTCTGGGGCAAGGCCGCCCTGGCCCCCGCCGACGCGCCGAACGATCCGGACGCCGTCATCGGCCTGGCCGCCCGCCGCCCCCTGCGGCCCGGCGCTGCGGTCGCGGGCCGCGACGTTGCCGCGCCGATGGTGATCAAGGCCAACGAGATCGTAACCCTCACCTACGACAACCAAGGCGTCTCGCTCGCGCTCCAGGCCAAGGCCCTCTCCGGCGGCGCGGTCGGCGAGACCATCAACGTGCAGAACGTCACGTCGAAGAAGACCGTCCAGGCCGTGGTCACAGGACCCGGCCAGGCGGCGGTCGGCCCCGCAGCCGAGCAGCTGAAGCTGGTCCGCTCTTCCCGTTACGCCTCCCGTTGAAGGAAGCCCTTATGCGTCTTCGTCTGCTGGCTCTCGCCGCCCTCGCCCCCCTCGCCGCCTGCTCCACCGTCTCCGAGGCGGTGAGAGGCCCCGAGCTCGCCCCCGTCGGCTACCCGGCCGCCCTGGTGCCCCGCGACCAGAACATCCTGCCCCTGGCCTCGGCCCGCGAGCCCCTGCCCCAGCCGGCCAGCGCCAACTCCCTGTGGCGCACGGGCGCCCGCGCCTTCTTCAACGACCAGCGCGCCAGCCGCATCGGCGACATCCTGACCGTCCAGATCGACATCGACGACAGCGCCAAGACCACCAACGCCACCTCCAGCTCGCGCACCTCGGGCGTCACCGCCGGCGTGCCGCACTTCCTCGGCCTGGAAACGAGCCTCGGGAAGATCCTGCCGGGCGCCTTCGATCCGGCCAACGCCATCGAGACCAACTCCTCCACCTCCAACGCCGGCGCCGGCCAAGTGAACCGCTCGGAGAAGATCAGCCTGACCATCGCCGCGGTGGTCACGGGCGTGCTGCCCAACGGCAACATGGTGATCCAGGGCACCCAGGAGGTGCGCACCAACACCGACCTGCGCTCGCTGACCGTGGCCGGCATCGTGCGGCCGGAAGACATCTCCTCCGCCAACACCGTCCGTCACACCCAGATCGCCGAAGCCCGCATCAGCTACGGCGGCCGCGGCGACATCAGCCGCGTCCAGAAGACCCCGGCCGGCCAGTCGCTCGTGGAGCGGTTCAGCCCGTTCTGAAGTTTTCCCCCGCTTGCGGGAGAAGGCGGCGCGAAGCCCCGTCAGGGGCGGGTCGCCGATGGGGGGAGTCCTGCGTCTCTCTCCCATCGGCTAAGCGCGCCTCCGGGCCTACCCGCGCTCGGAGTCCAGGTGGGCCATCTGGGCGGCGGGGTAGCGGTCGCCGGCGGCGGCGTCCTTCGGCACGGCGGCTTCGATGGCGGCGAGGGCAGCCTCGGAGAGGGGCTGAAGCGCGCCCAGGGCCTCGGCCAGGCGGTCGCGGCGGCGGGCGCCTACCAGAGGCACGATGTCGTCGCCCTGCGCCGCCACCCAGACGATGGCGGCCTGGGCCGGGGTGAGGCCGGCGGCCTCGGCGGCCTTGCGCAGGTCCTCGACCATGGCGAGGTTCCTCTGCAGGTTCTCGCCCTGGAAGCGGGGGCTGAAGGCGCGGAAGTCGCCGGGGGCGGCGGTGGCCGTGGGATGGCCGCTGATCAGGCCGCGGCTCAGGACCCCATAGGCGGTGATCCCGATGCCCAGCTCGCGCACGGTCTGCAGCACCCCATCCTCGATGCCGCGGGAGATCAGCGAATATTCGATCTGCAGGTCGCTGATCGGGTGGACGGCGGCGGCCCGGCGGATGGTCTGCGAGCCGACTTCGGACAGGCCGATGTGGCGGACGTAGCCGGCCTGGACCATCTCGGCGATGGCGCCGATGGTGTCCTCGATGGGCACGTTGGGGTCGAGGCGCGAGGGACGGTAGATGTCGATGTGGTCCACGCCCAGGCGCTGCAGGGTGTAGGCCAGGGCGGTCTTCACCGCGGCGGGCCGCGCGTCGTAGCCGATCCAGCCGCCTTCGGGGCCGCGCTGGGCGCCGAACTTGACGCTGAGCACGACGTCGTCGCGGCGGTGGTCCTTCAGGGCCTCGCCGATCAGCATCTCGTTGTGGCCCATGCCGTAGAAGTCGCCCGTGTCGATGAGGGTGATCCCGGACTCGAGGGCGGCGTGGATCGTGGCCAGGCTCTCGGCCCGGTCGGCGGGGCCGTACATCCCCGACATTCCCATGGCGCCGAGGCCGAGGGCCGAGACTTCGGGGCCCGTGGTTCCAAGCTTGCGCGTCTGCATGATCGCCTCCGTTGCTGATGGCGACGATTTAGGCCTGCGCATTGGGTTGGATAATCCGCATTGTCTCGAACGGACTGTGCGGAAAATCGAACAATGGACCGGCTGGACCTGCAGGACCTGGACAGTTTCGCGGCGGTGGCCCGGCATCGCAACTTCCGCCGGGCGGCGGTGGAGCGCGGGGTCTCGGCCTCGACGCTGAGCCAGGCGCTGCGCGACCTGGAGACGCGGATGGGCGTGCGGCTGCTCAACCGCACCACCCGCAGCGTGGCGCTGACGGATGCGGGGGCGGCGCTGCTGGCGCGGCTGCAGCCGGCGCTGGCCGAGATCGGCGAGGCGGTGGCCGAGGTGCGCTCGGCCCAGGCCCAGCCGCAGGGAGCGCTCAGGATCAACGCCCCGGAGCCGGCGGTGGAGATGATCCTGGCGCCGATGGCGGCCGAGTTCCTGGCGGCCTATCCGCAGGTGCGGCTGGAGGTGACCGCCGAGGCGAACCTGGTGGACATCGTGGCCGCGGGCTTCGACGCTGGGGTGCGGTGGGGCGAGAGCCTGGCGCAGGACATGATCGCCGTCTCGCTGGGGCCGCCGCAGCGGTTCGCGGTGGTGGGAACGCCGGAGCTGATCTCCCGGGTGGGGACGCCGCGGCATCCGCGCGACCTCCTGGACCTGCCCTGCCTGCGGGTGCGGTTCCCAAGCGGGATGGAGCCGGCGTGGGAGTTCGAGAAGGCCGGCGAGGCCCTGCGGATCACGCCGCCGGCGCGGGTGGTCTCGACCAATCCGCACCTCCTGCTGCGGGCCATGCTGGACGGGGTGGGCTTCGGGATGCCGTTCGAGGAGGCCGTGCGCGACCACTTGGCGGCGGGGCGGCTGGTGGAGGTGCTGGCCGACTGGTCCGAGGTCTTCCCCGGGCCGTTCCTCTACTATCCCAGCCGCCGGACCATGCCCTCGCCGCTCCGGGCCTTCGTGGACTTCGTGCAGGCGCGGCGGGGTTAGGCCTCCGCCGTCTCCACGGCCTTCAGCTTGCGCCAGACGGTCATGCGCGAGACGCCCAGGCGCCGCGCGATCTCCACCGGGCCGACGCCCGCGCGCTGCAGGGCGAAGATCTCCTGGGTGGCGGCCGCGGGACGGCGGCGGCGGCCGGACACGGGCTCCAGCCCGGCCACCGCCTCCAGCACCGCCCGCAGCGCCCGGCCGCTCGGCCCCTGGCTGGTGAGCTCGGGTTCGAGCACCAGGAGGCCGGCGCCGCGCGCTTCCAGCCGGTCGAGGGCGTCGAGCAGGCCACGGCCGCCGAGCGCCAGGCGGTCGAGCCGGGTGACCACGAGCTGGTCGCCGTTCCCGATGAAATCGAGGATGGAGTCCAGCGCCTGGCCGCCGGCGCCCGGCTCCTCGGCGCGGACCACCTGGCAGCCGGCCGCCTTCAGGCGAACAGTGTCCTCATGCGCGGTGGCGTCCCGCAGCCGCACGTAGCCGATCTTCAGCATCCCCACCGCCGATCCCGTACAAGCTCAACCTTCGGCGGCTAAGGTCCCAAATGGCGGCGGTCGCGCCAAGACGGCTTCACGTTAAATCGCGGCAATGAACGTGGCCGAATGGGCCCGATTCAGGCGAGATTGTGTCGGCATTCCGCCAAATGCGGCGCGGACTTGGAAAAACTCTCCGCGGGACGGCGCAGGATGAACTCGCGGTCGACGGTCTTGCCGACCGCGAAGCCGTATTCGCCGACCTTCTCGAAGCCATGGCGTTCGTAGAACCGCTGGGCGCCGAAGTTCTCCGACCAGACGCCGATCCAGACGGCGCGCGGCCCGTTCGCCTGGAGCCAGTCGATGGCGGTGGCGAACAGCGCCTTGCCCAGGCCCCCGCCCTGGTGGTCCTTCAGGAAGTAGATGCGCTTGAGCTCGCCACAGGCGGAGGTGACGTCCGGGTGCGGCAGGCCGCAGGGGCCGACCGAGGCGTAGCCGATGGCCTGGCCGCCGGCCTCCACCAGCCAGGACGCCTTGGCCGGATCGGCGAGGTCGCGGCGGGTGCGCTCCACGTCATAGGCCTCGGCCAGGAAGGCGCTGAGGTCCTGCGGGTCGTAGAGGTGGGCGAAGGTCTCGCAGAACGTCCGGGCCCCCAGGGCGGCCAGGGTCTCGGCGTCGGCGGGGCTCGCAAGGTGGATCGTCGGTTGGCTCATGGGCGCGGGACCAAGTTGCGGTAGGATCGAGGTATGACCGTCGCGCTCTACACCCATCAGGACATGCTCGACCACCGCCCGGGCGAGGGGCACCCCGAACGGCCCGAGCGGCTGCGGGCGGTGTCCGACGCGCTGAGCGACTCCGACCTGGACCTGGCGCCCAACGACGCGCCGCTGGTGGACGCCGCCGACCTGATGCTGGCGCATGACGAGGCCTATGTGCAGCTGATCGAGCGCGCGGCGCCGGCCAGCGGCCTGCGGGTTCTGGACGCCGACACCTACATGTCCGCGGGATCGCTGACCGCCGCGCGCCGGGCGGCGGGGGCCGCGGTCCAGGCGGTCCGCGACGTGGCGGCGGGCCGGGCCGAGCGGGCCTTCTGCGCCGTGCGCCCGCCCGGGCACCACGCCGAGCCGGCCCTGCCCATGGGCTTCTGCATCTTCTCCAACGTGGCCCTGGCGGCCCTGGCGGCCCAGCGGGCGGGACTGGCCCGGGTGGCGGTGGTGGACTTCGACATCCACCACGGCAACGGCACCCAGGCGGTGCTGGCCGGGCGGCCGGACACCTTCTTCGCCTCGATCCACCAGTGGCCCATGTGGCCCGGCACCGGCCACCCCGACGAGGCGGTCCCGGCCAACATCGTCAACGCGGTGTCGCCGGAGGGCGCGCCGGTCGAGGTGTGGCGCAGGGCCTTCGAGCAGCTGATGGACAGGCTCGACGCCTTCGCCCCGGACCTCGTGCTGGTCTCGGCCGGATTCGACGCCCACGTGCGCGACCCCATCGGCGGCGCCGGCCAGGCCCTGGAGGAGGCCGACTTCGCCTGGGCGACCCGGGCGATCGTCTCGGTGGCCAACCGCCACGCGAAGGGTCGGGTTGTGTCCTCGCTTGAGGGCGGGTACGACCTCGAAGCTCTGGGCCGTTCGGCGCTCGCGCACGTGAGGGCCCTCGGCGAGGGGTAGGGTGCGTTCCCAGGATCGATGGCCAGCGACGTGAGCGACCAGTCCGCGCCCCTGCGCCACGGCGCCATCATCCTCGCGCGCCACGGGGAGCCGGCGCTGTCGCGCAAGGTGCTGCTGTCGGCGGCCGAGTACCGCGAGTTCTGGGCCACCTACGAGATCGGCGGCATCCTGCCCGGCCAGACCCCGCCCGACCGCCTGCGCAAGTTCGTGGCCGAGTGCGGGGCGATCGTCTCCTCGACCCGCCTGCGCGCCATCCAGAGCGCCCGGACCATGGTGGGCGAGCGGGAGTTCCCGCACCACGAGATCCTGATCGAGGCGCCCCTGCCCCCGCCGAACTTCCCCGCTTGGCTCAAGCTGTCGCCGAAGCTCTGGGGCTTCATCGCCCGGGTGTGGTGGTGGTTCTTCAACCACCACGAGGGCCAGGAGACCCGCGCGCAGGCCGAGGAACGCGCCGACCGCGCCGCCGCCCTGCTGATCGGCCTGGCCGCCGGGGGCGAGAACGTGGTGGTGCTGGCCCACGGCTTCTTCAACCACCTCATCGGCCGCTCGCTGAAGAAGCTCGGCTGGCGGCTGGCGGAGAGCGAGGGCTACAAATACTGGTCCATGCGGCGCTTCGAGCGGGGGTGAGGCAGGGCCTTGCGCCCCCTCCGTCTCGCCGCAGCGCGCCGATCCACCTGCCCCGAAGTGTTCCCTTCGAGGGAGGAGCGCACTAAACACATCGCATGTCCGAACCCGCCGACATCTCCGCCATGACCTTCGAGACCGCCCTGGCGGAGCTTGAGCAGATCGTGGCCAGGCTCGAATCGGGCCAGGCGCCGCTCGAGGATTCGATCCGCATGTACGAGCGGGGCGCGGCGCTGAAGGCGCACTGCGAGACGCGGCTGGAGGCGGCCCGCCTGCGGGTGGAGAAGATCGTCATGGGGGCGGGCGGCGCGCCGGCCACAGAACCCGCCGAGTTCAGCTGATGGACCTGGCCCAGCGTGTGGCCGAGGCCGCGGACCTCGTCACCGTGGCGCTGGACGAGCTGCTGCCCCGCGCGGACGGCCCGGAGAGCCGGCTGACCGAGGCCATGCGCTATGCGGCCCTGGGGCCCGGCAAGCGCCTGCGCACCTTCTTCGCCCTCGAGACCGGCCGGATGTACGACCTGGACGAGACCTACGTCCTGCGCTCGGCCTGCGCCCTGGAGTGCATCCACGCCTACAGCCTGGTCCACGACGACCTGCCCTGCATGGACGACGACGACATGCGGCGCGGCCAGCCCACCGTCCACGTGGCCTACGACGAGATGACGGCGGTCCTGGCGGGCGATGCGCTGCAGGCGGCCGCGTTCGAGATCCTGGCCGATCCCGACACCCACCCCGACGGCGCCATCCGCTCCGAGCTGATCACCCGGCTCGCCGTGGCGGCGGGCGCCCGGGGCATGGTGGGCGGCCAGATGATCGACATGCTGGGCGTGCGCGAGGACCTGGGCGGCGTCGCCCGGATGCAGCGGCTGAAGACCGGCGCCCTCATCGCCTGCGCCTTCGAACTGCCGCTGGTGCTGGCCCGGGCCATGGACGCCGAGCGCTCGGCCCTGATGGCCTTCGCCCACGACCTGGGCCTGGCCTACCAGATCGTCGACGACCTGCTGGACGCCGAGGGCGACGCCGCGACCATGGGCAAGGCGGCGGGCAAGGACGCCGACGCCGGCAAGACCACCTTCGTCACCCTGCTGGGCGTGGATGCGGCGAAAGAACGCCTGGGTCTCCTCAAAACCCAGACGAAATCCCACCTGGATCCGTTCGGCGCGCGGGCGGAATTCCTGCGGGCCAGTGTCGATTTCGTGCTAGAGCGCCGCCAATAGTTGAGGACCGCCGCGTTGCCCCCGAAAACCCCTCTGCTCGACACGGTCGCCTCGCCCGCCGACACCCGGAACCTCTCGATTCCGCAGCTGAAGCAGCTGGCCGACGAGCTGCGGGCCGAGACGATCGACGCGGTGTCGCAGACGGGCGGGCACCTGGGCGCCGGCCTGGGCGTGGTCGAGCTGACCGTGGCGCTGCACCACGTCTATGAGACGCCGGCGGACATCCTGATCTGGGACGTGGGCCACCAGGCCTATCCGCACAAGATCCTCACCGGCCGCCGCGACCGCATCCGCACCCTGCGCCAGGGCGGGGGCCTGTCGGGCTTCACCAAGCGCTCGGAGAGCGAATACGACCCCTTCGGCGCGGCCCACGCCGCCACCTCGATCAGCGCCGCGCTGGGTTTCGCCGCCGCCCGCGACGCCGAGGGCCGGGACAACAAGGTGGTGGCCGTCATCGGCGACGGCTCCATGAGCGCCGGCATGGCCTATGAGGCCATGAACAACGCCGGGGCCACCAAACAGCTCACCGTCATCCTCAACGACAACGACATGTCCATCGCCCCGCCGGTGGGCGGGATGAGCGCCTATTTCGCCCGGCTGGTGTCGGGCGGCGGCTACCAGAGCCTGCGCAACCTGGGCAAGTCGGTGGCCAGGGCCTTCCCGCGGCCCATGCGCGAGGCGGCCCGCAAGGCCGAGGAATTCGCCCGGGGCATGGTCACCGGCGGCACCTTCTTCGAGGAGCTGGGCTTCTACTACGTCGGCCCCATCGACGGGCACGACATGGACGCCCTGGTCCACGTGCTGCAGAACGCCCGCAGGATCGACGACAAGCCGGTCCTGGTCCACGTGGTGACCCAGAAGGGCAAGGGCTACGGCCCGGCCGAGAACGCCGCCGACAAGTACCACGGCGTGGTCAAGTTCGACGTGATCACCGGCAAGCAGGCCAAGCCCGCCCAGGCCGGCCCGCCCGGCTACACCAAGGTCTTCGCCCAGGAGCTGATCAAGCACGCCGAGCGCGACCCCAAGATCGTGGCCATCACCGCCGCCATGCCGTCCGGCACGGGCCTCGACCTGTTCGGCCAGAAGTTCCCCGACCGCACCTTCGACGTCGGCATCGCCGAGCAGCACGCCGTGACCTTCGCCGCGGGCCTCGCCGCCGACGGCATGAAGCCGTTCTGCACGATCTATTCGACCTTCCTGCAACGCGGCTACGACCAGGTGGTCCACGACGTGGCGATCCAGGGCCTGCCGGTGCGGTTCGCCATCGACCGGGCCGGCCTCGTCGGCGCCGACGGGGCCACCCACGCAGGCTCCTTCGACATCGGCTACCTGGGCGCGCTGCCCGGCATGGTGATCATGGGGCCCTCGGACGAGGCCGAGCTGGCCCACGCCGTCGCCACCGCCGCCGCCATCGACGACCGCCCCTCCGCCTTCCGCTATCCGCGCGGCGAGGGCACGGGGGTTCAGATCCCGCTGCTGGCCGCGCCGTTCGAGATCGGCAAGGGCCGGATCGTGCGCGAGGGGACGGCGGTGGCCATCCTGTCGTTCGGCACGCGCCTCGGCGAGGCGCTCAAGGCGGCCGACCAGCTCGCCGCCCGCGGCCTCTCGGCCACCGTCGCCGACGCCCGCTTCGCCAAGCCGCTGGACATGGACCTCCTGCTGCGGCTGGCCCGCGAGCACGAGGCGCTGATCACGGTGGAGGAGGGCGCGGTGGGCGGCTTCGGCGCCTTCGTCCTGCACGCCCTGGCCGAGCACGGCGCCCTGGACCGCGGCCTCAAGGTCCGCACCCTGACCCTGCCCGATATCTTCCAGGACCACGACAAGCCGGACGTCATGTACGCCCAGGCCGGCCTGGACGCCGACGGCATCGTGCGCACGGCCCTGGCGGCTCTGGGCGTGGACAACGCCTCGGCCAAGGGTCGGCGCGCCTAGGGCTACGGCCCTCGGGGCGAGGCCGGCCGG
>NZ_LSJI01000161.1 GCF_001557235.1 Phenylobacterium sp. CCH9-H3
GCCCCTGCAGCGCAGCGGCGACGGACTGTCCGTGCCACGCCGGCCGGTGGCGTCGACATATCGCACCCGCCGGCGTGGCACGGACAGTCCGTCGCCGCTGCGCTGCAGGGGCAGGGGATGGCGCCGCTCGCATAGACCGGCGCGACCGCGATGGCCAAGGCGACGATCGCGGCCAAAAGCACGCCAAGACGCCTCACGAACGCATCATAGCACAGGCGCGGACCCGCCGCTCATTGAGAGCGCGTCGAGCGTCAATACCGAAATTTCATGTGACGGTCCGCGCTAAGGGCCCCATATGAGCGACGAGATGCGGCTCCTGCTCGCCTTCCTGGCCGTCCTAGGCCTTCTGATGACGCCGGTGGCCGCGTCTGCCGGCGCCGCAGCGTGCCTGCATCACAAGCCCGGCGGCGCGGCCATGTCCATGGACGCGCCGCAGGCTGCACACCCCGTCCACGCTGCCGATCACAGCTGCTGCGACGAGGACGGCGCGCCGGCCAAGCATGACAGCCAAGCCTGCGCGAAAGCCTGCGCCGCCATGTGCGTGACGGCCGCCGCCCTGACCGATGTGCCGATCCAGGCCCCGGCGCCCGTCGGGCGTCCGCATGTAGAAGCTGCGCCGCTGAAGGCGTTCCACGCCCATGCGCCTCCCGGCCTGAAGCGACCGCCTCGAGGCTGACCTGAAACGCGCCGCCCTGGCGGCGGCATGACCGCGCACGCGTCCCGCCAAGGGAGCGTGGCCCGGCATGCGAGCACCCGCGTCTCGCGGCTATCCAACTCCAATCAGGTTAGACCCAATGAAACTCTCGACTCTGCTTTCGGCGGCCTTCGCCGCCCTGACGATCATCACCGTCACCACCGCCGCCAACGCGGCTCCAGCCGCAACCGACGGTGACTATGTCACCCGCACCGTGCGGTCTGCGAACGGCAAGGACAACTTTGTGCGTATCGTGAAGGTCCCGAAGGCCAAGGCCGTCGCGCAATCCCGCGACTGCCCGATACCGAAGGACATGTGCGACCGCATGATGGGCGACCGTCACGGCGCCGCGCCGAAAGGCTAGCCGGTTCCCGACCCCGCTTCGAGTATCCCCTCGGCGGGGAACGGAGGGGCGCCGGCGGCATGACCTGCCGCCGGCGCTTCCGGCCAGATGCTAGGTTCAGACATGAACATCATTCCAAGACCTCGCATCGCGTCAATCAGGAGACAGGATCGGCTCGTAGTCCATCGCGCCAGCCAGGACATGGATCACCACCACTTTGTCCGTTCCGACGCGGTAGAAAATGAGGTAGCGGCCGTGCACTCGCCGTCTGATCCCGCTGGCTTCGTAGCGAGGCACCAGCGGATACCGCTCCGGCAGATCGCCGAGTTCGAGGCACTTTTCCCGCAGTTCGAGTACGAAGCTCAACGCCCGCCGTCGGCTGTCAGCCGCGATCGTGTCGCCGATCGCTTCTAGGTCGCTCTCCGCCTGGTGCGAGAGCTCGACGATCATTCCTTCGGCTGCGCCATGGCGCGATACTTGGCTTCCAGGCGATCGAACACCCCTTCGGCCGGCTTGATCCGACCCGCATCAGCGTCGGCCAATCCGCGCGCAATGGAACCGTCGAGCGCCGCAAGCCGGGCTTCTCGCTCCTGCACCAGGCGCACGCCCTCGCGGAGCACTTCGCTTTTGGAGTTGTATCGGCCAGTCTCCACGAGGCGGCTGACGAAACTTTCGAGTTGAAGGCCAAGGTCGGCGCTGATCATGACACTCCTCCGTCGCCACGAAACATAGCGCCCTTATCAACTATTATCAACGCCTGCGAACTTGGACGGCTCACGCCACGCGGCGTCCGCCCAGCGCCGGCCGGCGGGGCGGCTGCGTAAGCGGTGTTCCGAGACCACAGCCGTCCCACCGGCGGCGGGCCCGGCAGCGGACATTGTGAACTCCTGTGGAAGGTGGCCTGGGAGCCTATGGTGCGACGACTGCCGAGTAGCGGCGGAAATGCATGGCAGCACGCTCCGGATCGAACGGCGTACGCACGCCGAGCACCGCCAGCGCGAGCGCGTCGAGATGGGTGTGCCAGCCCGCCGCGACCTCGAGAAGGTGACGCTTCGGCAACTCAGTTTGAGAGAGGGTCACGCGCGAAGCCCCCTCGGTCAGCACGGACACCCTGATCTCGACCTCTGATCCGGGGTGGTCTGGATGAGGCCACGTCCATCTGAACAGGGCAGGAGCGCTAATCACCAACACCTCACCGTCGACGTGGCACTGTCCTCTCAGCCGAAGTCGACCTCTCGGCCAAAGCTCAATCTCTGCGTCGGAGAGCCAACACCCGACGCGGTCCGCGTTTGTGATCGCCCGCCAGACGTCCCCCTGCGAATGGGGGAGGTCGCGCTCGAAGGTCAGCGTGTAGTGGCCTTCGGAGGAGGAAAAAATCCTGCCCAAACCCGCTTCGGCCATGCTCCGTCTCCGCCGGCTGACTACGGTAGATCATAGGACCGTAGCGTTGCCGGTCCAGCTTCACAAAAGGCCGGCTCAGGGTGGCGACCGTCTTTGACTCCATGCCTGAGAGCAGCCGTTGAATTGCGGCCACGTCCAGAATGAGCCTCTCAGGCGTCGGCAACCGGTTTGGCCTGATAGCTCCAGGGCAGCAACTGATCGATTTCGCTCTGCGGGTGTCCGGCGACGATGCGAGTGATGACGTTGGTGATGTAGGCCTGCGGGTCGACGTCGTTGAGCTTGGCGGTCTCGATGAGCGAGGCGAGGATCGCCCAGTGCTCGGCGCCGCCGTCGGAGCCGGCGAAGAGGCTGTTCTTACGGCTGAGCGCCAGGGGGCGGATGGAGCGCTCGACGATGTTGTTGTCGAGCTCGATGCGGCCGTCGTTCAGGAAGAGTGTGAGGCCCGCCCAGCGCGAGAGGGCGTAGCGGATGGCCTCGGCGAGCTTGGTCTTCTGGCTGATGGTCTCGAGCTTGGCCCGCAGCCACGGTTCCAGCGCCTGGATCACCGGTAGGGATCTCTCCTGGCGGAGCGCCCGGCGGTCGTCGGCCTCAAAACCGCGAATCTCGGCCTCCACGGCATAGAGCGCCTTGATCCGATCGAGCGCCTCACTGGCGATCGGCGCGGGGCCGGCGGCGGCGAGCTCGTAGAAGCGCCGGCGCACGTGGGCCCAGCAGAAGGCGAGCTGGACCGGGCCATTCTCCGCCAAGGGGCGGTAGCCGCCATAACCGTCCACCTGCAGCACCCCGCTGAAGCCGGTCAGGTGCGCCATCGGCCGCTCGGCCTTGCGGTCTGGCGCGTAGACATAGGCCACGGCCGGCGGATCGGTGCCGCCCCACGGGCGGTCGTCGCGGGCATAGGCCCAGAGCTGGCCGGTCTTGGTGCGGCCACGCCCCGGATCGAGCACCGGGGCCGTGGTCTCGTCGGCGAAGAGCTTGGGGGATCGTCGGAGCGTCTGCAGCAGGTGCTCGTGCACCGGCCGGAGCAGGAAGGCCGCGCGGCCGGTCCAGTCCGCCAGGGTGGAGCGATCGAGCTTGATGCCCTGACGGGCGTAGATCTGCGCCTGACGGTAGAGCGGCAGATGATCGGCGTACTTGCTGACCGCGACATGGGCGACCATGGCCTCGGTGGGGATGCCGCCCTCGATCAGCCGGGCCGGGGCCGGGGCTTGGACCACCACGTCCTCGCAGGCGCGGCAGGCGTACTTCGGCCGCCGCACCACCAGCACGCGGAGCTGGGCCGGCACGATGTCGAGCCGCTCGGCGCGATCCTCGCCGGTCAGGTGCAGCGCTCCCGCGCAGCAGGGGCAGGCCTTGTCCTCCACATCGACCACGGTCTCGATCCGCGGCAGATGCTCGGGCAGTGCGCCGCGGTTAGAGCGGCGCTTGGCGGCGGTGGCGGCCTTGCGCTCCGGATCGCGGGCTTCCTCACCGGCGGCCTGTGCGGCCGCCTCCTGCTGGACCTCTTCCAGCGCCAGCTCCAGCTGGTCGATGGGCAGGGTCTCGGCGCGCCGGCCGAAGCGGTGACGCTGCATCTCCTTGATGATCTGCCGTAGCCGCTCGGCCTCGGCGGCGTGGGCGGCGCGCTCGGCCAGGATCAGCGCCTGGAGCGCTTCGACATCCTGCGGCAGAGCATCGGCCAGGCCCGTCATGGCCGAGACTACAGCCATCAAACGCGCCTTGAGGCGCCCCTACGAACAGGCTGAGTCATCTCGCCGCAGGCCTGAACCTCACCCTGCGGCGACGGGCGTGCGGGTCCGCCGGGCCTGGTGTACGCGCCGCCAGTCCAAGCCCTCCAGCAAGGCTCCGAGCTGGGCCGACGTAAGCCGCATCATCCCGTCCTGGATCTTGGGCCAGCGAAACTCCCCGTCTTCCAGGCGCTTGGCGAATAGGCAAAGCCCCGTGCCGTCCCAGTAGATCAGCTTGATGCGATCAGCTCGCTTGGCGCGGAAGACATAGACAGTCCCGCTGAACGGATCCGCGGCCATCTGCTCGCGCACCAGCCCGGCCAGACCCTCCGCGCCCTTCCGGAAATCCACCGGCCGCGCCGCCACCAGAACGCGGACCGATCCGGCCGGACCGATCATCGGCCAGCCCGCAAGGCGCCGATCACCGCCACCGCCATCCGCGCGTCGGCCTCACGGCCGATCCGCACGCGCGCGCCCACAAGCTCGATCTCGATCGCGCCGTCCGGCGCATCGGTAGAACCCGGCTCCGGATCTTCCACGACCACCTCCGCGAAGGCCGAGCGCCTCGCATCGCGCCGCCACGTGAACACCTGCGTCTTCGCCAGGCTGTAGCGATCAGCGACGTCGCCGACGCTGGTCTCATAGCTCTCCGCGACGATCTGGGCCTTGGCCTCAGCGCTCCAGCGCCGCCGCTGGCCAGGCCCCGTAAAGACCTCGATCCGACGAGCCACCGGCATCGTCAGCACATCGTCACCAGGCATCATCACCACACCAAGCCAACTAGGCTCGGACTCTCGGCGATCACATCAGCCGCGTGAAGGTGGGGTCGGGACGCCGCTTACGCGGCTGCATGTGCAGGCGCCGAATATCGAGTCGCCTGCTCCGAGGGCCACCGTCTTGCAGTTCAGTCCGTGCTGCTAGGCGAGCTCCTGGATCGGAGCTTTCGATCGCTGTATCGCCGCTCGGACAGCGCGCGTGGTCGTGTCGCAGCCGTGTAGAACCTGGCCCGTAGATCTTCCCGGTGTGCGCACTCAGCTAAGCTGAGTCCCCCACACGTCGGTACTGAGCACTTAGCGGGTCGTGTCCCGGGACGTGGTGTAGCTCCACGGCGGTAGCGGAGCCGCTCGCGACGCGCGCCCTCCACATGCCGCCGTAGCGAGCGAGCCCGGCGACGCGGATCGGGCGCGCTACTCAGCGTGCGCAGCAGCCGTTTGGCGGCGGTGATCCCTTCCTGACGGCTGCCGGACATCGCAATTCCCCAAGCGAATGGCCTTGATCTCCCGCCAGAACCGCCGAGTCAAAGCCTCCGCCTGTCGCGACGGATGGTCAGGATCTTCCCACCAGCCGGTGCAGGCAAGCACCAGCTCGAACGCGGCCGTCTGGTCATCGCACGCCTCGCCCAAGTCATCTTCGCCTCGCACAACGGCGACCAAGATCGTCGGTGAAGCGTTCGAACGTGGGCGACATGAGCGCGGCCATTCTCCATCGCGCGAGGAACGTCCCCAGGCCGCTCACCCGCGCCCTGTGCCGCACGACCGCTCGGGGGCCCCTCGGTTCAAGCTCGAAAGCGAATTCGAAGTTCATGATCCAGGGCAATCCAGTCACCCAGACGAGCCTTCGGCTCGGTTCGACTGCGGTGACGAAGCAATGCAAGATCAATGGGTGCGCCCTACCTGCGCGCCGGTGGGTTGGCGTGTAGTCGACAGCGCCGCCCACCTCGGCCTGGCCGCGGATCCGCAAAGCGAGCGTCCACGCCCCATAGTGTTCGAAGTCGAGGAGCGTGCGCCACACGTCGTCCGCTGTCGCCTCCACCTCCGCGACATGGTTTAGTTCGAACATGGCGTTTCATAGGTGCTGGCCAAGATCACCGCTAGCCTCCATCAGCGGAGGAGGCGCCTTCGTCCATCGATCGGGGCGCCCGCCGGATGTCTACGAGTTCGCTCGCACCATTTCGTAATTTCCTCGGGGTGGTCGGTCGCCCTAGGCGGTCGCGACTATCTGCAGGGAGCGTGATCTATGAAGCTGAAGGCACTCGCGGTGAGTCTCTCGATGGTGGCCACAGTCGCGGCCGCCGAACCGACCCATGTCACGGTCCGCGCTCAGTCGCTGGATGCGAAGTTCATCGGCGATCAGATGGGCGGCGTACAGGTCACCCTTCGCGACGCCCGCACCAAGCGGGTGCTCGCGCGCGGCATCACCAAGGGCGGCACGGGTGACACGCAGCGGATCATGCGCACGCCTCGCGGCCGAGGTGCGCAGATCAGCGACGCCTCGACCGCCGGGTTCGATGCGGTGGTCGACATCGACACGCCGACGCTGATCGAAGCGGAAGGCGTCGGCCCGCTGGGCAAGCCGGCCTCACAGGTGCGGGTGACCTCAAACCTCTGGGTGCTCCCGGGTCGAGACATCTCCGGCGACGGATGGGTCCTGACTTTCGCAGGCCTCGTAATCGAGCCGGACTTTGCGCTCATGGAGTCGCGGACCCCGAAGCTCTCGGCGAAGGTCACACTCATGTGCGGCTGCCCCATCGAGCCGGGCGGCCTCTGGAACGCCGACAACTACGCCCTCGAAGCCCAACTCTCTCGCGGGCGCACGGTCGTGGCGCGCACCCCACTCACCTATGCCGGAACCACCAGCGTCTTCGCCGGCGCGTTTCCAGAGACGCCGCCGGGTGACTATCGCCTACGTGTGACCGCAGTGGACAAGTCCACTCCGAACGCGGGCGTCTGGGAGGGTTCAGTGCGGGTGCGCTAGGCGCCTGCGCACTTGAAGCTGACCGCCATCCCGTGAGGGACCCAAGTCATGTCGCTTGGCCGAACGCCTCCAAAACGGTGAGCGGAGCGCGGGGCGCTGCCTTGAGCTTACATAACACCGGTGCATAAAGACGCTCAAATCCGCATTTGAAGTGCTGATTGCCCCGTGGTCGGTTCCGTTGCCGCCCGCGGAACGCCCGCAGCCGGCGACAGCCCAAGGGGGAATGGCATGGGTTCGAGGCGTTCGGCCGCGCGAGCGGCGCTACTGGCTTCCATCTCGGCGACGGCGAGCGCCGCCGTCTGGGGCGCGCCCGCCTTGGCGCTTGCCCAAGGTGCGGCCGCCGAACAGATCGACGAGGTGGTCGTCACCGGCACGCGCCGGGCGGGCGTCACCCTGACCCAGTCCTCCACGCCGGTGGACGTGGTCTCCGGCGAGACCCTGCAGCGCCAGGGCGCCTCCGACCTCAACGACGCGCTGAAGACCACCGTGGTCTCGCTCAACGTGCAGAAGTTCGTGGCCCAGGACGCCTCGGCCTTCGTGCGGCCCTTCAGCCTGCGGGGCCTGCCGCCGGACCAGACCCTGGTGCTTGTGAACGGCAAGCGCCGGCACCGCTCGGCGGTGGTGCAGATCACCAACCAGCCGCTGGCGGCCGGCGCCCAGGGCGTCGACCTCTCCTCGATCCCCGCCATCGCAGTGGACCGGATCGAAGTTCTCCGGGACGGGGCCGCCGCGCAGTACGGCTCCGACGCCATCGCCGGCGTGATCAACTTCCAGCTCAAGCGCCAGAGTGAAGGCGTCACGGCGATCGCCCGCTACGGCCAGTTCTACGATGGCGACGGCGAGGACTATAACCTCCAACTCAATGTGGGCGTACCGCTCTCCGCCGAGGGTTTCCTGAACATCAGCGGCGAGCTGTCCAGCGCGGCCAAGACCTCGCGCGGCCGGCAGCGGCCGGACGCCCAGGCGCTGATCGCCGCCGGCAACACCGCCGTCCCGGACCCGGCCCAGCGCTGGGGGGCGCCGAAGGTCGACGCCGCCCGCCTGTTCTTCAATGCCGAGCTCCCCGCGACGGCGTCGGTCACGGCCTACGCCTTCGGCAACTTCGGACAGGCCTCGGCCGAGTCCGACTTCTTCTACCGCTCGCTGAGCCGCGCCGACGTCTTCGCCAGCGTGCCGCTCACCACGACGCCGGGCGGTCCGCGCTTCAGCTTCACCAGCCGCTTCCCGGGCGGCTTCGCGCCGATCTTCCGCAGCAACATGCTCGACATGAGCCTGACGGCGGGGGCGAAGGGCGAGGCGCTCGGCGGGCTGCGCTACGACTTCAGCGCCGGGCTCGCGCAGAACGAGATCGAGTTCAAGCTCGACAATACGGTCAACCCCTCCCTGGGCCCGGCCTCCCCGAACGCGTTCCGGGCGGGCGAGTTGCAGCAGCGCGAGGGGCGGCTCAACGCCGACTTCGTCTACCCCCTCGACACCGGCCTGTTCGCCGAGCCGCTGAACGTGGCCTTCGGCGCCGAGTACCGGCGCGAGACCTTCGAGATCAAGCCGGGCGAGCCCGCCTCCTACCAGGCGGGACGGTTCGCCAGCGTCCTCGATCCCGACACCGGCCGCATCGTCGGCCTGGCCGTGGGCTCGAGCGGCTTCCCTGGCTACACGCCGGCCTCGGCCGGGTCGTTCTCGCGGAGCAACTGGGCGGCTTACCTGGACCTCGAGACCGAGGTCATGGACAGGCTGACGATCGGCGCGGCCGCCCGCTACGAGGACTTCTCGGACTTCGGCAGCACCTTCAACTGGAAGCTAACCGGCCGGTACGAGCTGTTCGACGGCCTCGCCGTGCGGGGCTCCGTCAACACCGGCTTCCGCGCGCCGACGCCCGGCCAGTCCAACATCTCCGACGTGGCCACCAACATCGATCCGCTTACCGGCGGTCTGCTGCTCATCGCGACCCGCCCGCCCACCGATCCGGTCGCCCAGTTCTACGGCGCTCAGCCTCTCAAGGAGGAGGAGTCCAAGAACTACGCCGTGGGCGCCGTCCTCGACGTGGGCGGCTGGGTGCTGACGGCGGACTACTTCAACATCCAGGTGGAAGACCGCATCGCGCTCACCTCGCGGATCACCATCACCCCGGCCGACCGCGCCGCGCTCATCGCCCGCGGCACGCCGGCCGGCGACCTCCAGAGCGTGCGCTTCTTTGGGAACTTCTTCGACACCGAGACCGAGGGCGTCGACGTCGTGCTCTCCAAGTCCTGGGCGCTGGACCTGGGCAAGGTCGGGCTGACGGCGGCGGCCAACTACACCAAGAGCAAAGTCACCGAACTGCGCGACGTCCGCGCCGTCGACCGCGAGCGGCGGATCGAGATCGGCAACTTCAATCCGCGCTGGCGCGGCAACGTCACCGGCACATGGGAACGCGGCCCCTGGAACGTGCTGGTGCGGGCCAACTACTACGGCAAGTGGATCGACGCGGTCCCCAACGCCACGCCGACGGCGCTCTCCTTCGACCAGGAGTTCGGGGCGGAGTGGCTGGTGGACGCCGAGGTCAGCTACCAGGCCACAGAGAACCTCGCCATCGCCGTGGGCGCCGACAACCTCTTCGACGCCTATCCCGATAAGGACCGGCGCCAGGCGCAGATCAACAACGGCATCGTCTATCCGCAGTTCTCGCCCTTCGGCTTCAACGGCGGCTTCTGGTACGTGCGGCTCACCGGGAAGTTCTAGAGCCGCCCTTCCTGCTCGCTTCCCCCTTCCCTCCCCAGATGACGGGCCGCGCCGCGGGGCGCGGCCCAAAGGGCGTCCCCATGACCCAGAGTCCCATCGAGGCCCGGCTCGCCGCGCTCGGCCTCACGCTTCCTCCCACCGGCGCGCCGGTGGCCAACTATGTCCCGGTCGTCGTGCACGGCGGGCTTGCCGTGGTGTCCGGCCAGCTTCCGTGCGGCGACGAAGGCCTCGTCGTCGGGAGGGTGGGCGAGGACCTCTCCCTCGACGACGGCCGAGCGGCGGCAAGGCTCTGCGCCCTGGCCATCCTGGCCCAACTCCGCGCTGCTCTCGGCGGCTCGCTCGAGCCGGTCGTCCGCTGCGTCCAGCTGACCGGCTTCGTCAACGCCGCACCCGGCTTCACCGACCACCCGCAGGTGATCAACGGCGCCTCCGACCTGATGGTGGCGGTCTTCGCCGACGCAGGGCGCCACGCCCGCGCGGCGGTGGGCGCCGCGAGCCTGCCGCTCGGCGCCGCCGTGGAGGTCGCCGCCACCTTCGCCGTGGCGTCCTAGGCGCCGGCGTGGGGCTCGAAGCGGCCGAAGCGGTCTTCGCAGGCGCGGGCGAGCTGGTCCCGATCGCGTTCCAGCAGCTCCACCAGCTCGTCCACCAGCCGGGAGCGCGCCCGATGCGGCGGCAGGATCATCAGCGAGCGGAAGGCGATAGCCGGCTCGAAGGGCTTGGCCAGCAGGCCGAGCGGCTCGAACCGGTCGGAGACGTAGGTCAGCGAGTTGGTGAGGCCGACGCCGGCCCCCTCCAGCGCGAGCTGGCAGATGGTGGCGGCGAACTGGGTCTCCACCACGACCCGCGGCCGCGCCCCGGCCGCGGCCAGGGCGGCGTCGAACTGCAGGCGCGCCGTGTCGTCGGGCGCGAGCGAGATGACCGGCTGGCCGTCCAGCATCCGCGGCCGGATGACCGGCTCGCCCGCCAGGGCGTGGCCCGGCGGCACGACGCACACGCCTCGCGTCTCGATGAACGGCTTCACGACCAGGTTGGCGCGATCGATCTCCTCGGCGCAGAGGCCGATGTCGTAGGCGCCGGACGCCACCAGGTTCCGCACCGTCACGGAGTTGCCGATCTCGAAGCGGATCGAGACCTCCGGCCGCCGGTCGGCGAACCGCTTCAGCACCTTCGGCACGAAGGACAGGCCCAGCGCCGCGGAACTGGCGATCCGCACCGAGCCCGTGCCGACGGCGCGCATCCGGGCCACCGACTGGCGCAGCCGGTCCATGCCCACGAAGGTGTCGAGCACCTCCTGATAGAGCACGTGCGCCTCGGGCGTCGGCGTCAGCCGCGGGCCGCTGCGCTCGAAGAGCTTCAGCTTGGTGGTGTCCTCGAGCCGCTTCAGCGAGCGGCTGATCGCCGGCTGCGAGACGCGCATCAGCTCCGCCGCGGCGGTGGTGGAGCCGGTCTTCATCACCGCGCTGAAGGCTTCGATCAGGGTGAGGTTCATGGCGTCAGCATAACCTCCACGCATGCTTACGCCGCAACTATGAATTTGAACGTCTACCAAGGCCGGGCTACGCCTGGTCCCGCAAGGAGCAGTTGAGATGCGTGACCCCACCCTCTGCGTGACGCCCGGACAGGGGCTGGAGGCGCCGTTCGAGAGCCTCGCGGTGCCGGTGCACCGCGCCTCCACGGTCGTCTTCCCCACCGTCGCGGCCTATCAGGGCCGTCGCGACGAGATCTACGACGGCTTCTCGTACGGCCTCTACGGCACGCCGACGTCGCGCGAGCTGGAGACGCGGCTGGCGCGGCTGGAGGGCGCCGCGCGCACGCTGGCCCTGCCGTCGGGGTTCTCGGCCATCGCCCTCGCCACCCTGGCCGCCGCCGCACCGGGCCAGGAGGTCCTGTTCCCGGACACGATCTACGACACCGTGCGCCCCTTCGCGGACAGGTTCCTGGCCGGCCTCGGCATCGGATCGCGCTACTACGACCCGATGCTGGGCGCGGACATCGCCGACCAGCTCACCGACGCGACCGCGCTGGTCTGGGTGGAGTCCCCCGGCTCCATGAGCATGGAGGTCCAGGACGTGCCGGCCATCGCCGCCGCGGCCCATGCCCGTGGCGCGAAGGTGGCGGCCGACAACACCTGGGCGACGCCGCTGCGCTTCAAGCCCCTGGCCCACGGAGTCGACTTCTCGGTCTGCGCGCTCTCGAAATATGTGGCGGGACATTCCGACGTGATGATGGGCTCGGTCTCCGTCGCTGACCTGGCGCTCTACCGCCGGCTCAAGGACCACAGCCGCTTCCTGGGGCTCGGCGTCTCCGCCGACGAGAGCAGCCTGGTGTTGCGGGGCCTTGAGACCCTCGCCATCCGCATGGACCGGGCCGAGCAGACCGCCGGACCCCTCGCCGCCTGGGCAGCCGGCCTGCCCGGCGTCGCCGAGGTGCGGTTCCCCGCCCTGCCCTCCAGCCCGGGCCATGACCACTTCAAGCGTGACTTCACAGGCGGCGCTGGCCTGTTCTCGGTCTTCCTGGAGCCGTGGACCCGGCCGTTCGTGGCCGAGGCCGTGGAGTCCCTCAAGCTGTTCGCCATCGGCGCGAGCTGGGGCGGCACGCGCAGCCTCGTGGCGGTGCTGGACCGTCCGCCGCTGCGCACGGTCGCGCCCCTTCCCCACGAGGGGCCGGTGGTCCGGTTCAGCATCGGCCTCGAGGACCCCGAGGACCTGCAGGCGGACCTCGCTGCGGCCTTCGGACGGATCGCCGCCGCGCGCCCCGACGCCGCCCAGCGCCGGGCCTGAGGCGCCGTGCGCGGGCGCCTTCCCCGGCTCGGCCCGGCCGCCGCGGCGCTGGCGCTGGCGCTCTGCGCCTGCGCGCCCGCGCCCAAGGCCGAACGGGGCGCCATTCCCCGGATGGTGAAGCGCGACTACGTCACCTGCGGCGCGAGCCAGGGGATCACCGGCCTCTCCCGCCCGGACGAGAAGGGCGTGTGGCGGGGCTTCGACGTGGACGTCTGCCGCGCCTTCGCCGCCGCCCTCCTGGGCGACGCGAACAAGATCCGCTTCATCCCGCTCAACGCCGCTCAGCGGCTGCCGGCCGTGCAGACCGGCGAGATCGACGTGCTCCAGCGCACCACCACGGTGACCTTCACCCGCGACATGGCGATCCGCTTCGTGGCGGTGACCCAGTTCGATAGCGACGTGCTGATCTTCCGCAAGGCGCTCGGGACCGCCACCCCAGCCGGGCTGAACGGCCGCACCGTCTGCCTGCAGAGCGGCGGCAGCTCCGCCGACAACACGCTCACGCGGGTCGAGGCGGACGAGGGCATCCGCTTCGAGCGGGTCTATTTCGACTCCACCATCACCGCCCGCGACGCCTATTTCTCCGGCCGCTGCGACGTCTATGTGACCGACGGCTTCCTGGGCGCGAGCCAGGTGGCGACGGTGGCCCGCAACCCCGCCGACCACACCCTCGTCTATCTGGACCACCTGCTGCCGCAGGGAGTCGCCATCGCCCGCGGCGACGACCGGTGGTTCGACGTCGTGCGCTGGACCGTGAACCTTCTCATCTGGGCCGAGCAGAACGGCGTCACCCAGGCCAATGTGGACGAGAAACTGAAGACCGGCCCGGCGGATGTCCGCCGCGTGCTGGGCGCCGACCCGGCCTTCGGCCGCGCCATCGGGTTGAACCCGCGCTGGGCCTACAACGTCATCAAGCAGGTTGGGAACTACGGGGAGATCTGGGAGCGGAACCTGGGCGCCGGCACGCGCATCAAGGCCGAGCGGCGGCTGAACCGGTCGTACAAGGACGGCGGCCTGCTCTTCCCCTTCCCCTGGGACGTCTGACGCGATGTCCGGCCTGGCGCTCCCCCCGCCGCGACCGCCCCGGGCGCCGCTCGCCTGGCAGGCTGTCGTGGGTCAATCGGCCGCCGTCGCCCTTGTCGCCGCCCTCGTGGCGCTCATGGTCGCCACCACGCTGTCGAACCTGCAGGTCCGCGGCATCCCCACCGGCTTCGAATTCCTCGGCGACCGCGCCGGCTTCAAGATCGCCGACACGGTGATCGCCTTCGCGCCCGACGACGGGTACCTGCGGGCTATCGCCGTCGGGGTCGCCAACACCCTTTTCCTCTCGCTCCTCGTCTGCGTTGCGGCCACCGTCGTGGGCGCGCTGCTGGGCGTAGCGCGCCTCAGCGCCAATCCCCTGGTGGCCGCGCTCGCCGCGGTCTGGGTGGAAGCGGTGCGCAACACCCCGCCGGTGCTGCTGCTGATCTTCCTCTACGCGCTCTGGAGCCAGGCAATGCCGGTGGGCGGGGCGCAGGAGGTGCTCCCCGGCGTCCTCGCCTCGGTGCGCGGGATCGCCGTGCCGAAGCTGCTGGCGGGCGTCCCGGCCTGGGCGTTGGGGTTGGGGCTCCTGGCCTCCGTCCTCCTGCCGGTCCTCGCGAGCCTGGCGGCCCGCAGCCGCACGCGCCCAGGGGCCCGGCGCCCGCCGTATGGTCTGGCCGCCCTTGGGGCGGTCGCCATCGCCTGGGCCGCCGCCGCCGGGCTGGGCGGCTGGACCCTCGAGGTCCCGAGCGCCGAGGGCGACGACCTGATGGGGGGCGCGCGGCTGACGCCGGAGTTCGCCACCGTGTTCTTCGGGCTCACGGTCTACACCGCGGGCTTCATCGCCGAGATCGTGCGCTCGGGCATCCAGGCCGTGCCGCGCGGCCAGTGGGAGGCCGGCCGCGCGCTCGGCCTCGACGAAGGCCAGATCCTGCGTCTGGTCGTGGCGCCTCAGACGCTGCGGGTGATCACCCCGCCGATGACCAGCCAGTACATCAACACGGTGAAGAACAGCACGCTGGCCATCGCCATCGGCTACTCGGAATTCATGACGGTGATGGGGACCGTCATCAACCGCACCAACCAGCCGCTCGAGGGCACGCTGATCATCGTGGCGGTCTACATGGCCATCAACCTCACCCTCGCCGCCGGCCTGAACCTCCTGAACCGGCGCGCACAGCCGGGGCGGCCCTGAGATGGCAGACACCGCGATCCTCGGCCCGCCGCGGACACCATCGGGCGCCGCCGTCCTCGGGAAACGGCTGTTCGGCAGCCCGCTCAACGCGGTCCTGACGCTGCTGGTCGTCTGGGCCGTCGCGTCCGCGGCCGCGCCGCTCATCCGCTGGGCCGTCCTGGACGCGGTCCTGTTCCCGGCCGAGCCCGCGGCCTGCCGCGACGCCCGGGGGGCCTGCTGGAGCTTCGTGGCCGCCAAGGGGGGCCAGATCCTCTTCGGCATCTATCCGATCGAGGAGCGCTGGCGGCCGATGCTGGTCTCGGCGGCCCTCCTCGTTCTGCTCGGCTACTCGCTGCGCCCGGCGGCGTGGCGTCCCCGCCTGGCGGCGCTCTGGGCGCTGGTCCTGCCTGGCGCGCTCCTACTGATGTTCGGCGGGTTCGCGGGGCTCTCCTACGTGGCGACCACCATGTGGGGCGGCCTGCCCGTCACCCTCATCCTCACCGTCACCGCGGTCGGCGGGGCGTTTCCCCTGGCTGTGCTGCTGGCGCTGGGCCGCCGCTCCGAGCTGCCGGCGATCCGCATCCTCGCCACCCTGTTCATCGAACTCACCCGGGCGCTGCCCCTGCTCAGCATCCTGTTCATCGCTTCGATCCTGCTGCCCCTGCTGGTCCCGGAATGGCTGCTGCCCGACAAGTTCTTCCGGGCGATGATCGCGCTCCTCCTGTTCGCGGCCGCCTACCTGGCGGAGGTCGTCCGCGGGGGCCTCCAGGCCCTGCCCTCCGGCCAGACCGAGGCCGCCCAGGGGCTCGGGCTCGGCTACTGGCAGACCCAGCGCCTCGTCGTCCTGCCCCAGGCGCTCGCCCTGGTGATCCCCAGCCTCACCAACACCATCATCGTCATGATCAAGAACACCAGCCTGGTCCTGGTGGTCGGGCTCTTCGACCTGATCAGCTCCGGCCGGGCCGCGCTCGCCGACCCCGAGTGGAGCTCGCCGGCCATGGAGACCTACCTCTTCATCGCGGCCATCTACTTCGGCCTCTGCTTCGGTTTCGGCCGCTTCGCCCAAGCCCTCGAACGTCATACGCGGACCGAGCCATGACCACGCCTCCCGAACGCCCCGCCGTCGAGCTCATTGGCCTGCACAAGTGGTACGGCGACTTCCATGCCCTGCGCGGCGTCGACCTCGCCGTGGCGGCGGGCGAGCGCATCGTGATCTGCGGGCCGTCCGGCTCGGGCAAGTCGACGCTGATCCGCTGCGTCAACCAGCTCGAGCGGCACCAGGCCGGAAAGGTGACCGTGGACGGCGAGGAGGCCACGGCCGACCCCAGGCGGCTGCAGGCCATCCGCCGCAAGGCCGGCATGGTGTTCCAGGGCTTCAACCTCTTTCCGCACCTGACGGTGCTGCAGAACTGCACCCTCGCCCCGGTCCAGTCCGGCGTCGCCAGCCCCGCCGAGGCGGAAGCGACAGCGCTCGCGCTGCTCGCCCGCGTGCGGGTGGCGGACCAGGCGCACAAGCATCCAGCCCAGCTCTCCGGCGGCCAGCAGCAGCGCGTCGCCATCGCCCGCGCGCTCTGCATGCAGCCCAAGATCATGCTCTTCGATGAGCCGACCTCGGCGCTGGACCCGGAGATGGTCAAGGAGGTGCTCGACACGATGATCGAGCTGGCGGGCGAAGGCATGACCATGCTGGCGGTGACCCACGAGATGGGCTTCGCGCGGCAGGTCGCCGACCGGGTGATCTTCATGGACCAGGGGCAGATCGTCGAGGCCGCGGCGCCCCTCGACTTCTTCGACCGTCCGCAGCACGCGCGCACCCGCGCCTTCCTCGGCCAGCTCCTGCACTAAGGCGCGTGGGATGTCGTTCGGCCGCCGCCCGAATCCCGTCTTCAGCCCCGAATACCAGCGGGCCCGGGACGTGCTGCTCAGGGCCCGCCGTCGCTCCGGGCTGTCGCAGCGCGCGTTGGCCCACGCGCTCGGCAAGGCCAATTCCCACGTGACGCGGATCGAGCGGGGTCAGCGCCGCATCGACCTGCTGGAATTCCACCACATCGCCCGTGTTCTGGGCCTCGATCCCGTCGGCCTGTTCGCGGAGTTGGCGGCTGAACTCGCGCGCGCCGAGGTGTCGGCGGCGGATTAGTCGGCGTCGCCGCCGCTACCCCTCCGGCCGCCCGCCCCCGCGCTGTGGCGCAAATCGCGCCACCAGATCATAGGCTTCGCCAGGGAAGATCAGACGCACGTGGGTGATTCGATCGTCGCCCCGCCAGGTGCGCCGCTCGAGCACCAAGCAGGCGGCTGTGCGCTCGATACCGAGCACTGTGGCGGTTGCCATCTGCACGTTTGCAGCGCTGATCCGGTGTTCCGCCTCGGTCCACGGCACATGCCCCAGGAGCCAGCTTCCCGGCGCGGTGCGCGCAAAATCCACCCGTTCGGCTTCTGGCACGGCGCCGAGGTTGATCAGCCGGTCTTCGAGGGCGAAGGGACGGCCGCTTGCCCGGTGCAAAGCCCTTAGCGCCAGCACCGGCACCGGCCGCTCAACGCCCAGTTCCTCCATGTCCCGACGCGTCGCCGTCCGCGGCCGGCGCAACAGCAGTTCATAGTGGTAGGGTTCGCCGCGCGCCATGACCTCGGCCGGAATGTCCGGGATGTCCAGCACCACGGAATGGATCCGGGGTCGCGAGACGA
Source organism: Phenylobacterium sp. CCH9-H3 (assembly GCF_001557235.1). Lineage (GTDB taxonomy): Bacteria > Pseudomonadota > Alphaproteobacteria > Caulobacterales > Caulobacteraceae > Phenylobacterium. Next base: position 17,291 of record NZ_LSJI01000161.1, read on the forward strand.
AGGAACCGGCCTTCCGCCGCCGCACGATGAGGCCGGCCTCGGCCAGCGGCGCCAGCGCCTTGTTCACCGTCATGCGCGAGCAGCCGTACTGCGCCATCAGCTCGTGCTCAAAGGGGATGCGATGACCCGGCGGCCAAGCGCCCGACAAGATCCGCTCGGAAATGTCTGACCGGATCCGCTTGTGGAGGGTGGCGTCCTTTGGGGAATTCATGGGGTCAGGCGAGCAGACGACGAAGCGCAGACCGGTAGCGGGTCACGATTCGGTCGCGCGCGTGATGCCGTCCGCCCTCCACGACCTTGCGACCGGCCCGCCAGACGTCCTTCACAAGTCTGGATCCGCCAACGAACACGTAGGCGTCTAACGCCGCGTCGCCAGAGCGCGCGGCCAGTTCGGGGCGTGTCTCGTCGAGGACCACCAAGTCAGCCGAACAGCCCTCCACCAGCCCCTCGGGTCGGCCGAGCGCCTGCGCGCCGCCCGCCTGCGCACGACCGTAGAGGGCGCCACCCGTCGAGCCGCCCTCGGTCTCAGCCAGCACGTTGCGCGTGCAGGTGGAAAGCCGCTGACCATATTCTAGAAGCCGGAGCTCCTCGACCGCATCAATGCGGACATTGGAATCCGATCCGATGCCGAACGCGCCGCCCGCCGCCAGAAATTCTGGCGCCGGGAACAGGCCGTCGCCCAGGTTCGCTTCGGTGATCGGGCAGAGCCCGGCGACTGCGCCGCTGCGCCCCAGGCGCTCAGTCTCGTCGGCGGTCATGTGAGTGGCGTGCACCAGGCACCAGCGGCCGTCGACCTCGAAGCGGTCCAGCAGCCACTGCACCGGCCGCGCGCCGGACCAGGCCACGCAATCCTCCACCTCCCGCACCTGCTCGGCGATGTGGATATGGATCGGGCCGCTGGCGTTCGCGCTGATCTGAACCAGCTCCGCCTCGGTCACGGCCCGCAGGCTGTGAGGCGCCACGCCGACCCGCGCGTCGTCCAGCCCGGCCACAGCGGCGCGCGAGCCTTCCAGCAGGCGGGCGTAGCCATCGGGGGTGGTGACGAACCGCCGCTGCCCCTGCGTTGGGGGCGCGCCGCCGAAGCCCGAGTGGGCGTAGAAGACGGGCAGCAGGGTCAGGCCGATGCCGGTGTCGTCGGCCGCGGCGGCGATGCGAGCGGCCATCTCGGCCGGGTCGGCAAAGATCGAGCCGTCGGCTGCGTGGTGGAGATAGTGGAACTCGCCCACTCGCGTGAAGCCGCTCTCCAGCATCTCCATGAAGGCTAGGGCTGCGATGGCCTCGACCTCATCGGGTCCTAGCCGCGCCACGAAGCGGTACATCAGCTCCCGCCAGGTCCAGAAACTGTCGCAACTGGGCCCACGGACCTCGGCCAACCCTGCCATCGCCCGTTGGAACGCATGGCTGTGCAGGTTCGGCAGTCCCGGAACGGCGACCTGCCCGCGGTGGTCGCCGGCCTGCGGCTCAACGCCCGTCGCAACGGCCGCGATTCGACCCTCCGCGAGGGTGAGGCGGACGCGTCCCGACCATCCCGTGGGGAGAAGCGCCGTCTCGAACCAGAGGAAGGACTCGCCCATGACGTCAGCAGAATTCCGGGTGACCGCGGTCGCTCATTGTCTTATGTCTATACAAAATTGCGACGCCTCGCTAGGTATCCGCGACGGACGGTGGGAGGATTCCTTGCGCTGCGATCGGGTCTGGCGCAACGTGCGGCTGGCGACGCTCGACCCCTCGAGACCGGGGCTGGGCGAGGTTCAGGCCGGCGTCATCGCCTGCCGGGACGGACGGATCACCTTCGCAGGCTCGCTGGCCGACGCGCCGTCGTTCGAGGCCGCCGAGACCATCGACTGCGAGGGGCGCTGGATCACGCCGGGCCTGATCGATCCGCATACGCACCTGGTTCATGGCGGCGACCGGGCTCGGGAGTTCGAGCTGCGGTTGGCCGGAGCCTCCTACGAAGAAATCGCCCGGGCCGGCGGCGGCATCGTGTCGACCATGGCGGCCACGCGGGCGGCGTCGGAGGACGAGCTGGTGGCCCAGGCCCTGCCGCGCCTCGACGCCCTGATCGCCGAGGGCGTGACGACTGTGGAGGTGAAGTCCGGCTACGGCCTGTCGCTGGAGGACGAGCTGAAGTCGCTGCGCGCGGCACGGCGGCTGGGCGAGGTTCGGCCGGTGCGGATCGCGACCACATTCCTGGGCGCCCACGCCCTGCCGCCGGAATTCGGGGACGACCCGGACGGCTACATCGACGTCGTCTGCCGAGAGATGATCCCGGCGGTCGCCACAGAGGGGCTGGCCGACGCCGTGGACGCCTTCTGCGAGGGGATCGGGTTCACGCACGACCAGACGCGGCGAGTGTTCGAGGCGGCGCGAGCCCGCGGCCTGCCGGTGAAGCTGCACGCCGAGCAACTGTCAAACCTGAACGGCGCGGCGTTGGCGGCCGGCTTCGGAGCCCTGTCGGCCGACCACCTGGAACACCTGGACGCCGCGGGGATCGCGGCGATGGCCAAGGCCGGGACGGTCGCGACGCTGCTGCCCGGCGCCTACTACTTCGTGCGCGAGACCAGGCTGCCGCCGGTCGCGGCCCTGCGCGCGGCCCGCGTGCCGATGGCCCTGGCCACCGACTGCAACCCCGGCACCTCCCCGATGACCTCTCTGCTGCTGGTCATGAACATGGCCGCGACGCTGTTCCGCCTGACTGTGGACGAGTGCCTGGCCGGGGTGACCCGCGAGGCCGCCCGGGCGCTGGGCCGGCTTTCTGCGGTCGGGACGCTGGAGGCCGGCAAGGCCTGCGACCTGGCCATCTGGGACATCGAGCGCCCCGCCGAGCTCGTCTACCGCATCGGCTTCAATCCCCTGCAGTCCCGCGTATTCGGAGGCCAGACCACATGGACGCGGTGACCCTGCGCCCCGGCGACGTTCCCCTGGCGGAGTGGCGCGCGATCTACCGCGGCGCGGACGTCCGCCTCGACCCGGCCTCGGCCCCCGCCGTCGCCGCCAGCTTCGACGCCGTCGCCCGCATCGTGGCCAAGGGCGAGCCGGCCTATGGCATCAACACCGGGTTCGGCAAGCTGGCCTCGGTCCGCATCGGCGCGGACGACCTCGCCACGCTCCAGCGCAACATCGTCCTCAGCCACGCCGCCGGGGTCGGCGAGCCCTCACCGGAGCCGATCGCGCGGCTGATGCTGGCCCTTAAGCTGGCGAGCCTGGCCCAGGGCGCCTCGGGCGTCGCGTCGGCCACCCTCGCGCTGCTGGAAGCCTTGCTGGCGCAGCGGCTGACGCCGGTGATCCCGGCCCAGGGTTCGGTGGGCGCCTCGGGCGACCTCGCGCCGCTCGCTCACATGGCCGCCGCGATGATCGGCGTCGGCGAGATCGACGTCGACGGCGTCCGCACCCCAGCCGGACAGGCGCTGGCCGCCGCCGGCCTGTCGCCGCTCACCCTGGGTCCGAAGGAGGGGCTGGCGCTGCTGAACGGCACGCAGTTCTCGACCGCCAACGCCCTGGCCGGCCTGTTCGAGGCCGAGCGGCTGTTCCAGACGGCGCTGGTCACCGGCGCGCTCTCGACCGAGGCGGCCAAGGGTTCGGACACCCCCTTCGACCACCGCATCCACGTCCTGCGCCGCCAGCCGGGCCAGATCGAGGCGGGCGACGCCCTGCGCGCGCTGATGGCCGGCTCGGCGATCCGCGCCTCGCACCTGAAGGACGACGAGCGGGTGCAGGATCCCTACTGCCTGCGCTGCCAGCCGCAGGTCATGGGCGCGGCCCTGGATGTGCTGCGCCAGGCGGCGACCACGCTGGGCTATGAGGCCAACGGGGTTTCGGACAATCCGCTGATCTTCGCAGACACCGACGAGGCGCTGTCGGGGGGCAACTTCCACGCCGAGCCGGTGGCCTTCGCCGCCGACATGATCGCGCTGACCCTTTGCGAGATCGGGTCGCTGGCCGAGCGCCGAATCGCCATGCTGGTGGACTCCGCGCTGTCGGGCCTCCCGGCGTTCCTGACGCCCAAGCCCGGCTTGAACTCGGGCTTCATGATCCCGCAGGTCACGGCCGCCGCCCTGGTCTCCGAGAACAAGCAGATGGCCTATCCGGCCAGCGTCGATTCCATCCCGACGTCGGCCAACCAGGAGGACCACGTCTCGATGGCCGCCCACGGCGCGCGCCGGTTGCTGGCGATGGCGAAGAACGTCCAGGCCGTCGTCGGGATCGAGCTGCTGGCCGCCGCGCAGGGCTGCGACTTCCACAGTCCGCTGACGTCCAGCCCGGCGCTGGAAGGCGTGCGGCGACTGCTCCGCGCCTACGTCCCGCACCTGGAGGACGACCGGCATTTCCACCCGGATATGGCGTTGGCCGGCGGACTGGTGGGCGAGGGTGACGTGGTGAAGGCCGCCGGGCTGCCGCTGCCGGTGGTGGCATGACCGAGTGGCTGGAGATCCATAGGGGCGATGCGCCGCTGGTCGTGAGCTTCCCGCACACGGGGACGGAACTTCCGACCTTCGTGGCCGCGCGGCTGATCTCGCCGTGGCTCGCGCGCAAGGACGCCGACTGGTGGATAGAGAAGCTGTACGACTTCGCGCCGTCGCTGGGCGCGACGACGATCCGCACGTCGATCAGCCGCGCGGTCATCGACGTGAACCGCGACCCGTCCGGCGCCTCCCTGTATCCGGGCCAGGCGACCACGGGGCTGTGCCCCACCAGCACCTTCGATGGCGAGCCGCTGTACCGGACCCGCGAACCGGACGCGGCCGAGATCGCCCAGCGCCGGGCCGACTACTTCGACCCCTACCATGCCGCCCTGCGGGCCGAACTGGACCGCCTTCGCGCGATCCACGGCAGGGTGGTGTTGTACGAGGCGCATTCGATCCGCTCGGCGATCCCGCGGCTGTTCGACGGCCTGCTGCCCGACTTCAACATCGGCACGAACTCGGGCGCGAGCTGCGATCCCGCCCTCACCGCCGCGGTCGAGGCCGCCTGCGACGCCACCGCGTTCAGCCGGGTCACCAACGGCCGCTTCAAGGGCGGCTGGACCACCCGCCACTACGGCCGGCCGACAGCGGGCGTCCACGCCATCCAGATGGAGCTGGCCTGCCGCGGCTACATGGACGAGCCGCCCGGCCTGCTGACCTCCAAGATCTGGCCGACCCCCTACGTCGACGAGCGCGCCGCACCGATGCGCGCCGCGCTCACCCGCGTCCTCACCGCCTGCCTGGACTTCGCCAAATCATGACCCGCCTGGACAAGACCCGCGTGATCCGCCCCGCCACCGGCACGGAGCTTTCGTGCAAGAGCTGGCTGACCGAGGCGCCGCTCAGGATGCTGATGAACAACCTGCATCCCGACGTGGCCGAGAACCCTGCGGAGCTGGTGGTCTATGGCGGGATCGGGCGGGCGGCGCGGGACTGGGAGAGCTTCGACAAGATCGTCGAGACCCTGCGCCGGCTGGAGGACGACGAGACGCTGCTGGTCCAGTCCGGCAAGCCGGTGGGCGTGTTCCGCACCCACGCGGATGCGCCGCGCGTGCTGATCGCCAACTCCAACCTGGTGCCGCGCTGGGCCACGTGGGACCACTTCAACGAGCTCGATCGGGCGGGCCTCGCCATGTACGGCCAGATGACCGCAGGCTCCTGGATCTACATCGGCGCCCAGGGGATCGTGCAGGGCACCTACGAGACCTTCGTGGAGATGGGCCGCCAGCACTATGCCGGCGACCTCTCGGGCCGCTGGCTGCTGACGGCGGGCCTGGGCGGGATG
>NZ_LSJI01000162.1 GCF_001557235.1 Phenylobacterium sp. CCH9-H3
TGGCTGGGAGCAGGCAAACGCACATCGATGACTCCGAACTCGCCCAGGCCCAGCATCTTGCCTGCGACGATCCGCCCCTGCGGGTCGATCAACGCGGAGACGCCGGTCGGCGTGGAGCGTACGATCGGCAAGCCCTGCTCGATGGCGCGATAGCTGGCGATGTTGAGGTGCTGCCAGGGTCCGCTGGTGCGGCCGAACCAGGCGTCGTTCGACACATTCAGGATCCAGGCCGGCCGTTCCCTGCCGGCGCCAAGGCCCGGGAACAGGGCCTCGTAGCAGATCAGCGGCTGCACCGCGGGCATGCCTTCGACCACCAAGGGGCGGGGCGTGGGGCCGGCGGTGAAGTCATCCGGCATGTGCACCAGAGCCCGGATGCCCAGCCGGCCGGCCAGATCGCCCAGCGGCATGAACTCGCCGAACGGCACCAGCCGGAACTTGTCGTAATAGCCCACCACCCGCAGCGCCGCGTCCTCACGCCGGAACGCCACCAGGGTGTTGAAGTAGCGATAGTCGCCGCGGCCGTCCGGCTCCGCGCGGTTGGCGCCCATCAGCAGGATCTGCCCCGGGCGAACCGCATCGCGCAGGCGCGGCGCATAGGGCGAGCCCGCGGCGATCAGGTCGTCGATGACCGCCGGCAAGGCGCCCTCCGGCCAGATGACCACGTCGGGACGCCGCGCGGCAGGGCGCCGGGTCAGGTCCTCGTAGGCCGAGAACACCAGGTCGAGGTTCTCGGGCTTCCACTTGTCCTTCTGGTCGATGTTGGCCTGCACCACGCGGATCACCGGCGCGTCGGCCGCGTAGGTCGGCCGCGCCGCGGCGGCCAGGCGGCCCGCGCCACCCGCGTAGAGGATCGTCAGGCCGATCCCGGCCGCCACCAGCATCGCCGCCTGCGCCGAGCGGCGGACCGAAAGCATCAGGATCGCCGGCGTGGAGGCCAGGGCCAGGGTGATCCAGGTCAGCCCATAGGCGCCCACCACGGCCGCCGCCTGGGACGGGGCGCTGCCGGCCCGCCAGGCTTCGCCCACCAGGTTCCAGGGGAAGCCGGTCAGGATGTGGCCACGCAGCCATTCGGCGGCGGCGAAGACCCCGGCGAAGACCAGCACCTTCCACGCACTGCGCGGACGCAGCGCCCGATAGGCGAGGCCAGCGAGCCCCCAGAACAAGGCCAGTCCGCCGCCCATCAGCACCACCGCAAACGGCGCCATCCAGCCGTAGATCGCCGCGTCGACAAGGAAGGGTTCGCCGATCCACCAGGTGGAGAGGCCGAAATAGCCAAGACCCGCGAGCCAGCCCATGAGGAACGCCTGCCGCAGAGGCTTCGGACCTTGGATTGTCTCCAGCCGCAGCAGGACGAGGCTGAACCCCAGCAGGCCGACCGCCACGCCGAACGGCGGATGCGCCAGGCCCGCAGCCAGCCCGCCCAGGAGCGCCGTCACCGGGGCATACCAGCGGGATCGCGCCACTCAGGCCTCGGCGGGGGCTTCGGCCACGGGCGTCCGGCGGACCCGCACGCGCTTCACGCGTCGAGGGTCGGCCGCCAGCACCTCGAGCAGGTAGCCGTCAGGATGCTCGATCCGCTCGCGCCGCTGGGGCACGCGCCCGGCCAGGGCGTTGACCAGGCCGGCGACCGTGTCGATCTCTTCGTCGAGGTCCTCCGGCGCCAGGTCCGCGCCGTCGCCGATGGCGTGTTCGAGTTCCTCCAGGGGCGCGCGACCATCGACGATCCAGCCCTCGTCGTCGGCGACGATGGGCAGGTAGGCCTGGTCGCTTTCCTCGTCGTGCTCGTCGGAGATGTCGCCGACCAGGGTTTCCAGCAGATCCTCGAGCGTGACGAGGCCGTCGACCCCGCCGAACTCGTCGATGACCAGGGCCATATGGATGCGCTTGGCCCGCATGGTGGTCAGCAGACGTTCGGCCGCCATCGACGGCGGCACGTAGAGGACCTCGCGGACCAGGTGGCGGCGGCCCGCCAGGACGTGGTCGTCGGGCTTGGGCTGGCGCGACTTGCTGGCGAGCAGCTTGAACACGTCCTTCACGTGGACGACGCCCACCGGCTCGTCCAGCGTCTCCTTGTACACCGGCATCCGGCTGTGCTCGGCGTCCACGAAGCGGGCGATCAGCTCGGCGAAGGTGCAGCCGCGCTCTATGCCGACGATGTCGGCGCGCGGCTTCATCACATCCTCGACCCGCAGGTCCTGGAACGCGCGCGCCTGGCTGACCAGCTCGCCACCGGCCTCGCTCAGGGGCTCGGGAGCCTCGTCGGCGGCCGCCTCGGCGGTGCGCCGGAAGAGATCGAACAGGCCGAGGAGCCCGCGCCTGCGCCGGCGCGGGCTCTGTCGACTAGGAGGTTCGGGGTCGTTCATGCTCTCCTTCACCGGCCGCATAGGGGTCTGGGACGCCCAGACCGGCCAGCACCGCACGCTCAAGGCCTTCCATGGCCTCGGCCTCATCATCGCCGATGTGATCGTATCCGAGAAGATGCAGAACGCCGTGAACCGTCAGGTGCTGCAAATGGTGGCTGAGCGGCTTGCCCTGCTCGGCCGCCTCGCGCGCGCAGATCCCATAGGCCAGGGCCACGTCGCCCAGGTGATCCTCGGGATTCGGCGGCGCGGGGAACGACAGGACGTTGGTCGCCGAATCCTTGCCCCGGAAACGGCCATTTAGCTCGCGCACCGATTCGTCGTCGGTCAGCAGTAGAGTCACGGCCCCCGAGACCCCCTCAGAGGCCAGTGCCGCCTCGGCCGCCTTGCGCACGCGCGCTTCCGCGTCGGGCAGGGCGGCAGTCCACGCCGGGTCTTCGACCTCGATGTCGATCAAACCGTGCGTCCACGCTTGGCCGCGTCGGCGTCGTAGGCGTTGACGATCCGCTCGACGAGGGGATGGCGCACCACGTCCTCGGACGAGAAGCGGACCACGCCGATGCCCCGGACGCCTTCCAGCAGGCCCACCGCATGGGCCAGGCCGCTGTCGCCGGGATTGGGCAGGTCGATCTGGGTCGGATCGCCCGTCACCGCCATGCGCGAGCCTTCGCCCAGGCGCGTCAGCACCATCTTCATCTGGGCGCGGCTGGCGTTCTGGGCCTCGTCGACGATGACGAAGGCGTGGCTCAGCGTACGGCCCCGCAGGAACGCGATGGGCGCCACTTCGATCTCGCCCTTCTCGCGGCGCCGCCGAAGCTGCTCGGCGCCCAGGATGTCGGTCAGCGCCTCCCAGACCGGCGCCATGTAGGGGTCGACCTTCTCGTTCATGTCGCCCGGCAGGAAGCCCAGGCGCTCACCGGCCTCCACCGCGGGCCGCGAGACGATCAGCCGGTCCACCGCTCCGCGCAGCAGCATGCCCGCGCCGTGTGCCACGGCCAGGAAGGTCTTGCCGGTGCCGGCGGGACCCAGGCCGAACACCAGCTCGCACTGGCCCAGGGCATCGAGGTACTTCGCCTGGGTTGCGGTCTTGGGCACCACCTGGCCGCGGCGACCGACCGGCAGGTTCGCCGCGCCCGGCGCGCCGGGACCCGAACGCGCCTGGCCGATGGCGACGCGGACGTCCGCCTCCTCGATCTCCAGACCCTGGTCGGCGCGCTCGGCGATACTCTGCACGGCCTTCTTGGCCTGGCCGCGAGCCTTGGCGTCGCCGGACAGCGACACGCCTCCGCCGGGCGTCTCGACCAGGACGCCGAACGCGTCCTCGATCAGGGCGGCGTGGCGGCTGTTGGCCCCCGCCACCGCGCGGACGGCGGCGTCGGACAGGGCGATGAATTCGGGCGCTCGGCTCAAGCGGTTTCCAGTTCAAGCACGCCGGCCAGGCTGTTCTGGGCGGCGCTTTCCACCTTCACCGGAACGATCTGGCCCAGCATCCGATCCGGCGCCGTCACGTGGACGGCCTGGAGGTACGGGCTCTTGCCCACCAGTTGGCCGGAATGGCGGCCGGTCTTTTCGAACAGCACCGCCAGCGTACGGCCGGCCTGGGCGCGATTGAACGCCAGGCGTTGTTCGTCCAGCAGGGCGTTGAGGCGGGCCAGCCGCTCGTCCTTGACCTCCTCGGCCACCTGACCCGGCATGGCCGCCGCCGGCGTGCCCGGGCGGCGGGAATATTTGAACGAGAAGCAGCTGGCGTAGTTCGCCTCGCGGACCAGCTGCAGCGTGGCCTCGAAGTCGGCGTCCCGCTCGCCGGGAAAACCGACGATGAAGTCGCCCGACAGGGCGATGTCGGGCCGCGCGACGCGCACCTTCTCGACCAGCCGCAGATAGCTGTCGGCGGTATGGGCGCGGTTCATGGCCTTGAGGATCTTGTCCGATCCCGCCTGCACCGGCAGGTGCAGGTAGGGCATCAGGGCCTCGACCTCGGCGTGGGCGGCGATCAGGGCGTCGTCCATGTCGCGCGGATGGCTGGTCGTGTAGCGAATGCGGTCCAGGCCCGCGATCTTCGCCAGGCGGCGGACCAGGCCGGCCAGGCCGCCTTCGGCCCCGTCGTAGGCGTTGACGTTCTGTCCCAGCAGGGTGACCTCGCGCACGCCCTGTTCGGCGAGGCTGCGCGCCTCGGCCTCGACGTCGGCCGCGGGGCGCGACCACTCGCCGCCGCGGGTGTAAGGCACCACGCAGAAGGTGCAGAACTTGTCGCAGCCCTCCTGCACCGTGAGGAACGCCGACACGCCCGTAGGCCGGCGCGTGGCGGCAAGCACGTCGAACTTCTCGTCCGGGGCGAAGTCGGCAGCCAGCCGTTCGCCGCGGGCGCGGTGGGCGCGCGCGATCAGTTCGGGAAGCTGGTGATACGCCTGCGGTCCCACGACGAGGTCCACCGCGGGCTGGCGGCGCATGATCTCCTCGCCCTCGGCCTGGGCCACGCAGCCGGCCACGGCGATGGTCATCCGCGCGCCGCCCTCGGCGAGGCGCTCGTCGCGCATCTCGCGCAGCTTACCAAGTTCGGAATAGACCTTCTCGGTGGCCTTCTCCCGGATGTGGCAGGTGTTCAGCACCACCAGGTCGGCGCCCGCCGGATCGTCGGTCATGCCGTAGCCCAGCGGGCTGAGCACGTCGGCCATCCGCTCGCTGTCGTAGACGTTCATCTGACAGCCGTAGGTCTTGATATAGAGGCGCTTCGAGGGCGCTTGCTCGGACATGGCCGGGGTTATGGGGTTGCGGACCGGGCGGCGCAAGTTTCCCGCCCAATCCCGCGGAAGCTCACTCCTCGATCGGCATCCCGTAGAGCTCGAGCCGGTGGTCCACGAGTTTGTAGCCGAGCTTCTTGGCGATCGCGATCTGCAGGGCCTCGATCTCCTCGTCCACGAACTCGACGACCTTGCCGGTCTTCATGTCGATCAGGTGGTCGTGGTGGTCTTCGCTATGCTCTTCGTAGCGCGAGCGTCCGTCGCGGAAGTCGAGGCGGTCGATGATGCCCGCCTCCTCGAAGAGGCGCACGGTCCGGTAGACCGTGGCGATGGAGATGTGCGGGTCAACGGCGTGGGCGCGGCGATGCAGCTCCTCCACATCGGGATGGTCGGTGGCCTGGGAGAGCACGCGCGCGATCACGCGACGCTGCTCCGTCATGCGCATGTTCTTCTCGAGGCAAAGTTTCTCGATGCGGTCCGACACGTGGGCCTCTCTTCGTTCACGTAGAGGATAGGTCTAGTCAGGTCCGGATGTAAGGTCGAGACGCATGACGAGGGCATCGGCGCGGCCCGCGGCCCCACGGTCGTAGTAGCCCCGCCGCAGGCCGGCGCGGTGGAAGCCGAGACGCTCGTAGAGGGCCACGGCGCCCGAATTGCCCACATCGACCTCCAGGAACACTGCCTGGGCGCCGGCCTGGCGCGCCACGCCGAGCGCGGCGGTCATCAGCGCCTGGCCCACGCCCCGGCGCCGCGCCCAGGGGGCCACGCCGACGGTGAGAATCTCGGCCTCGCCCGCCACGGTCCGGCACACCAGCACGCCGGCCGGGTCCTCCCCCCGCACGACGAACCCGAACACGCCGCTGCCGCCATCCAGCAAGGCGTCGAAATCGGCCTCGTCCCAGGGCTTGTCGAAGGCCTGGGCGTGAACGGCGGCCATGTCCGGCGCGTCGGCCGCCGTCGCGGCGGTCAGCTCCATGGGTCAATCCCGCCGGGCAGCTTGGCGTCGGGCGCGCGGAGGTAGAGCGGACGGATCGGCGCGGCGGGCCGCGCGGCGGCCAGGCGGGCCACGGCGCGGGCGTCGCAGCCTTCCGGCGTCAGGACATGCGCGCCCGGCGCCGCGTCCGCCAGCAACGGCGCGCCTGAGCCTACCAGGGTCAGGGCCCGACCCATGGCCAACTCGGTCAGCCGGGCCGCAGCTGTGCCGACCGGCAGGACGTCGGGCGCCATCAGGGCGTGGCCATCGTCGAACACCTGGAGATAGAGCTGGTCCCGGCGGGCGTCGATGACGGCGGCGACCAGGCCCTGCGCCTCGGCGGCCAGAGCCTCCAGCGACCCTATGCCCACGGCCGGGACGCCGAGCGCCGAGCCGAGGCCTTTGGCGAAGGCGACGCCCACCCGCAGGCCGGTGAAGGAGCCCGGCCCGACCGTGGCGCCGATCCGTTGCAGCCTTGAGAACGGGAGGCCGGCGGCGGCCATCACGGCCTCGGCCATCGGGGCCAGCCGCTCCTGGTGGCCGCGCGCCATCGCCGCCGACGCATGCGCCAGCACCGTCTCGCCATCGAGCACGGCCACCGAACAGGCGTTGAGGCAGGTGTCGAGCCCGAGGACGATCATGGGTGGGGCGTAGCGGATGCGCGGCCGCTCGGGAAGCGGCGGCGCTCGGCCCCGGTCCTAGAGCGCCTGTTCGACCGCCGTGACTTCCGGCACGTAGTGCTTGAGCATGTTCTCGACCCCGGCCTTCAGCGTCGCCGAGGACGACGGGCAGCCGGAACAGGCCCCGCGCATGTTCAGCCACACTACGCCGGTCTCGACGTCGAAGCGGTTGAACAGGATGTCGCCGCCGTCCTGGGCCACCGCCGGGCGGATGCGGGTGTCCAAGAGGTCCTTGATCTCGGCCACGATCTGGGCGGTCTCGCCCTCGTAGACGCCGTCGTCATGGCCGCCCGCCTCGCTGTCGCCGTCGTCGGCGAACAGCGGCCGGCCCAAGGTGAAGTGGTCCATGATCGCCGCCAGAATCGGCGCCTTCATGAGGGGCCAGTCCACCGAGGCGTGCTTGCCCACCGTGATGAAGTCGGGGCCGTAGAACACCCGGGTCACGCCGGTGACCTCGAACAGCTCGGCGGCCAGCGGCGAGGCGGCGGCCTCCTCGGGGCTGCGGAAATCCCGCGTGCCGTCTCCCAGCACGGTCTTCCCGGGCAGGAACTTCAGGACCTCGGGGTTCGGCGTGGCTTCGGTCTGGATGAACATGGCAGAAGATGTGGCGTCTGGCGCGGCGCGGCGCAATAGCGGCAAATCTACGCCAGGTCGGTGATTTCCTCGTCGGTGAGGTCGCCGGGGACGATAGTGATCGGCACCTTGCGGCTGCCGAATTTCACGCCGTCCTTGGCGATGGCGGCGACCAGCGGGCCGGGGCCGCGCCCCCCGACCGCGGCGGCCAGCACCATGACCTTGATGTCCGGGTCCTCGGATAGCACCTGCTTCAGGGCCGCCCGCGTGGAATCGGCCTCCTTGATCAGGAACTCGGGCGCGAGGCCCGTCTCCGCCTGGACGTACTCGGCCGTCTGCTGCAGCGAGGCCTCGGCCTCCTGCCGCTGCTGGCGGGCGATCTCGTCGCGCACCCCGGACCAGTGTTCGAAGACCGCGGGCTCGATCACCTTCAGCAGCGCCACATAGCCTCCGGTCGAGCGCGCGCGACGGCAGGCGAAGCGGAGCGCCGCCTGGAACTCCGCCGTCTCGTCGGCCACCACGAGGAACTTGCGCCGGTTGCTCATGGGCGGAACCTGCGCTGCGGCGAGCGACGAGGCAAGACGGCTGAGGCCGACCGCGTCAGCCCGCCCAGTACCCCACCAGTTTCTTGACCTCGGCCACCGTAGGCGCGGCGAGTTCGCGCGCCCGGGTCGCGCCGTCGGCCAGGATGCGGTCGATCTCGGCCGGATCCGCCAGCAGCCGGCGCATCTCGCCGCCGATCGGGCCCATGACCGAGACGGCCAGGTCCGCCAGCTTCGGCTTGAACGCCCCGAAGCCCTGGCCGGCGAATTCGGCCAGCACCTGGGCCTCAGTCTGGCCGGCAAGGGCGGCGTAGATGGTCACCAGGTTCTTGGCCTCGGCGCGACTTTCCAGCCCCTCCATGGTCTCGGGCAGGGGGTCCGGGTCGGTGCGCGCCTTGCGGACCTTCTGCGAGATGGCGTCGGCGTCGTCGGTCAGGTTGATGCGCGAATTGTCCGAGGGGTCGGACTTGGACATCTTGGCCGACCCGTCCCGCAGGCTCATCACCCGGGCGCCAGGCCCCTGGGTCAGTGGCTCGGGCAGCGGGAAGAAGCCCGGCGCCGAGAAGTCGTTGTTGAACTTCTGGGCGATGTCGCGGGTCAGCTCCAGGTGCTGCTTCTGGTCGTCGCCCACCGGCACCTTGGTGGCCTTGTAGGCCAGGATGTCGGCCGCCTGGAGCACGGGGTAGGTGTAGAGCCCGACGCTCTCGCGCTCCTTGTGCTTGCCGGCCTTGTCCTTGAACTGGGTCATGCGGTCGAGCCAGCCGAGGCGGGCGACGCAGTTGAACACCCAGGCCAGCTCGGCGTGCTCAGGCACGGCCGACTGGGCGAAAATGGTGGCGACCTGCGGGTCCAGACCCGTGGCGAGATAGGCCGCGGCGATCTCGCGGACCTGCTGCTTCAGCTTCGCCGGCTCCTGCCACACGGTGATGGCGTGCATGTCGGCCACGAAGATGAGGGTGGGGATCTCGTGCTGAAGGCGCGCGAACTTCACCAGCGCGCCCAGGTAGTTGCCCAGGTGCAGGTTGCCGGACGGCTGGACGCCGGAGAGCACGCGTTCGGGACCCGCGTAAGGGGCCGGAGCTTGGTCGGTCATGATGGTGGCTTCTCTAGGAAACGGACAGGCGGGCGCAAGCCCGGTTTTCACGGGTGGGCGGTCAGCGCCATCGCCAGGTGAGACGTTCGAAAGCCATGCGCAGCCGATAGCGCCGCCGCACGGTCAGGGCAAGTCGGCCGATGGGGCCGCGACGTCGCCCTTGCGCCGGCGGAAGGCCGCGCGGGCTTCGCCGGGCGTCACGCCGCCGAACGCGAACAGCAGGACCGGATAGAGGGCCGCGCCGGCCAGACAGACCAGCAGCACCGAGATCTCCTTGGTCCCATGCGGGAGCAGTGAGGCCAGCGGCGCCTCCAGCACCGGGCGGAAATGCGAGGCCAGCGCCACCGCAACGCCCATGCCAAGGCTGGCGAGGCTCACCCGCACGATCTTGCCCACGGCCCGCTTCGACGGCGTCCAGATCGACTTGGCCCGCAGGTAGGCCAGCATCTGGAAGACGGTGATCCACGACGCGGCGGCGGTGGCGAAGGCGATCCCCTGGAACCCCATCGTGAAGAACAGCGCCACGCCCAGGGCGACGTTCACCGCCACCGAGATCAGCGAGTAGATCATCGGGTTGCGGGTGTCGCCGCGCGCGAAGAACGCCGGCTGGAGGATCTTGATGAGCACGAAGGCCGGGACGCCCCAGCCGTAGTGGAACAGCAGCTTCGCCGAATCCAGGGCGTCCTGGCTGGTGAAGGCGCCCCGGGTGAAGAAGCCGTCGGTGAGGTAGTAGGGCATGCCCATAAGGGCCGCGGCGGCCGGGAGGCTGAGCGCCAGGCCGAACACCACCGCCTGGTCCATGGCGCCCTGGGCGTCGTCCTTGTCCTCGACCTGAAGCGCGGTGGAGAGGCGCGGCAGCAGCGCCACGCCGATAGCGACGCCCACCAGGCTGAGCGGCAGCTGGTAGAACCGCTCGGCCACGTTCAGCCAGACCCGCATGCCCGCCACCTGGCTGGCCAGCATCGCCGAGATGAATAGGTTGATCTGGGTGGCGCTGGAGGCGATCACGCCGGGGACCATCCGGCGGAGCATCGTCTTCACCTGCCCCGTCAGCCGCAGGTGGCGCGGATGGATGCGGGCGCCCGAACGGTGCGCCCCCCACCAGCAGAGCGCCGCCTGGCTGACCCCGGCGACCAGGACGCCCCACGAGGCCGCGTAGGCGGCGGTCGTCGGGTCCTTCTGCGGCAGGACCGCGGCCAGCATCACCACGTTCAGGAGCGTGGGATAGAAGCCGTAGATGATGAAGCGTCCGCGCGCTTGCAGCGTGCCGGCGAACAGGGCCGCGATCACCATGCAGGGCAGGTACGGCATGGTGATCTGGGTCAGGATCACGGCCAGCTTGAACTTCGCCGGGTCCTCCAGGAAGCCATAGCTGTAGATCGTCATGATCCACGGCATGGCGAGCTGGCAGGCGATGGTGATGGCGATGGTGACCGCCGCCATTGTGGCCAGTGCGTCGGCGGCGAAGCGGTCGGCCGCCTCCTTGCCGTCAGAGACCAGCCGCTTGGCGTAGTCGGGCACGAAAGCCGCGGCGAAGGCGCCCTCGGCGAACATCCGCCGGAACAGGTTCGGGAACGCCAGGGCGGTGTAGTAGGCGTCGGCGGCGATCGTCTGGCTGGCGCCCAGCCGCGCCGTGATCGCCAGGTCCCGCGCCAGACCCAGGAACCGGCTCACCAGCGTCAGGCCAGAGAAGATCGCCGACGAGCGGAGGAGGCCGCCCTTCTTGGCGGGAGGCTGGGCGTCGGCGGGGGTCTCGGTCACGGAGGCCTAGGTCGGCTGCGTCGGGAAGCGCGTCAACCTAGCCGCTCGGCGGGACGCAGGCGTGTGGAATCTCGATGCAGCCTCAGCCCGCGAGACGGCGGATGTCGGGCCAGAGGTAGGCCACCTCGTGCAGCATCGCGCCGCCCGGCCCCGCCTCCAGGCGCGCGGGCTCAGGCTGGCCGCCGAGGTGCTCGTAGAACCCGCGCGCGGCGACGTTGTCCCG
The DNA here is from genome assembly GCF_001557235.1 of Phenylobacterium sp. CCH9-H3. Classification (GTDB taxonomy): domain Bacteria; phylum Pseudomonadota; class Alphaproteobacteria; order Caulobacterales; family Caulobacteraceae; genus Phenylobacterium. Next base: position 10,947 of record NZ_LSJI01000162.1, read on the forward strand.
CAGGACCGAAACCATCAGCGACAGCGCGCCCCGCGCCGCCAGCCCTCGGGCGGTTTCCGTCAGCAGCCGCGCCCCGAGCCCGCGGCCCTGGGCGGCGCGCAGGAGATAGAGGGTCGCCACCTCGGCCTCGCCCGCCCGCTTGCGGCGCGAAGGCCCCGCCTGGGCATAGCCGACGATGCCGGCCCGATCCGCGGCGGCCAGGGTCACGTCGTCCGGACCGGGATGCAGCAGCGATCGGGCGAAGCGGCGCGCGTGGCTGGGCTCCGACATCCGGGCCAGATAGGCGTCGGGCAGCAGCCCGCGATAGGTCTCGCGCCAGGCGGCCACATGGACGCGGGCCAGCGCCTCGGCGTCCGCGGGGCCGGCCGGAAACAGGACGAACTGCGTATCGACGCTGCCGTGGGCCATCTATCCACAGCTTGGCGCTCGCACGGCGCTGTTCAAGGGGGTGCGGGACGCGGGGCATCCCGTTAACGTCCGCCCTTCCATGAACGCCCAGGTCGCCACCGCCACCCCCGATCCCGCCGCCGGCGCCACGCCGGTGATGGCGCAGTACTTCGAGGCCAAGGCGCGCCAGCCCGACGCGCTGGTGTTCTTCCGCATGGGCGACTTCTACGAACTCTTCTTCGAGGACGCCCAGAAGGCGGCGGCGGTGCTGGGCATCACCCTGACCGCCCGCGGCAACCACGGCGGCAATCCGATCCCCATGGCGGGCGTCCCCGCCCACGCCATGGAAGCCTATCTGGCCAAGCTGGTCCGCGCCGGGTTCAAGGTGGCGCTCTGCGACCAGATGGAGGACCCGGCCGAGGCCAAGCGGCGGGGCGGCTCCAAGGCGGTCGTCCGGCGCGACGTGACCCGGGTCGTCACCCCCGGCACCCTCACCGAGGACGGGCTGCTGGACGCGCGCGGCGCGAACCGCCTGGCCGCCGTGGCGGTGCGCGCGGGTTCGGCGGCGGTGGCCAGCGTTGAGCTCTCCACCGGCGAGGTCGAATGCCTGGCGGTGACGGTGGCCGGCCTGGCCTCGGCCCTGGCGGCGCTGGGGCCCTCCGAGGTGTTGGTCCCCGACCGGCTCTTCGCCGACGAGACGGTGTCGACGGCGCTGAAGCAGGGCGGCGGCTTCGTCCAGCCCATGCCCAACGCCCTGGCCGAACCGGGCGCGTCCGAGACACGGCTGAAGCGGCTCTATGGCGTGGAGACCCTGGATGGTTTCGGCCAGCTTTCCGGCGCGGAGGTGTCGGCCCTGGGCCTGATCGCCGCGCACCTGGAAACCACCCAGGCCGGCCGGATGCCCGCCCTCTCCGCCCCTCGCCGGGCGGGCGAGGCGGACGTCATGGTCATCGACCCGGCCACGCGCGCCAGCCTGGAGATCGAGAAGTCCACGTCCGGCGCCCGCGACGGCTCGCTGCTGTCGGCCATCGACCGAACCGTGACGGCGCCCGGGGCGCGGTTGCTGGCCGCCCGTCTGGCGCGCCCCCTGCTGGATCCTGCCGCTATCGACGCACGGCTGGACGCCGTGGCCTGGTTCTGCGCCCACCGCGGCCAGCGCCAGAAACTCCGCGAGACTCTGAAGGGCCTGCCCGACATGGCCCGGGCGCTCAGCCGGCTGGCCCTGGGCCGGGGCGGGCCGCGGGACCTGGGCGCCCTGCGCGACGGGCTGAACGCCGGCGGCGCGGTTTGCCAGCTGTTCAGCGACACCAAGGACCCATTGCTGACCCTGCCGGCCGAGACGGCCCAGGCGCTGGGGGCGCTGCACCTGGCCAACACGCCGGACCTCGCCGCCTTCCGCGACCTGCTGGTCCAGGGGCTGGGCGGCGACCTGCCGGCCCTGACCCGGGACGGTGGCTTCGTGGCCGACGGCGTGCGGCCGGAACTGGACCAGGCCCGGGCGCTGCGAGACGACAGCCGCCGCGTGATCCTGGCGTTGGAAGCTAGGCTCGCCGCCGAGAGCGGCGTGGCGCTGAAGGTCCGGCACAACGCCGTCCTCGGCTATTTCGTGGAGACCACCGCCAAGGCGGCCGAGCCGCTGATGCAGCCGCCGTTGAACGCCACCTTCATCCACCGGCAGACCCTGGCCAACCAGGTGCGCTTCACCACCGTTGAGCTCGCCGAGCTGGACGCCAAGATCGCCCAGGCGGCCGAGCGGGCGCTGGCCATCGAGCTCGACACCTTCGAGGCCTGGCGCGCCGCGGCCACGGGGGTCGCCGCCGCCATCCAGGCCGCCGCCCGGGCCGCGGCTGTCCTCGATGTCGCGGCCGCCCTGGCCGAGTGGGCCGACGACGTCGGCGCGACCCGCCCGATCGTCGACCGATCCACCGCCTTCGAGGCCGAGGCCGCCCGCCACCCGGTGGTCGAAAACGCCGTCCGCCGCGCGGGCGAGGCCTTCACCCCCAACGACTGCCGCCTGGACGGTTCGGGCGTCGGCGGCGCACGCCTGTCGCTGGTGACCGGGCCGAACATGGCCGGCAAATCCACCTTCCTGCGCCAGAACGCCCTGCTGGCGGTGCTGGCGCAGGCGGGCTGCTTCGTGCCCGCCAAGCGTCTGCGCATCGGCGTCGTCGACCGCCTGTTCAGCCGCGTGGGGGCGGGCGACGACCTGGCCCGCGGCCGCTCGACCTTCATGATGGAGATGGTGGAGACCGCGGCGATCCTCAGCCAGGCGACGCCGCGAAGCCTGGTGATCCTGGACGAGATCGGCCGCGGCACGGCCACCTACGACGGCCTGGCCATCGCCTGGGCCTGCGCCGAGGCCCTGCACGAGACCAACCGCTGCCGGGCGCTGTTCGCCACGCACTACCACGAGCTGGCGGTCCTGGAGGGCCGGCTGCCCTATGTGTCCAACCTGAGCCTCAAGGCCAAGGAGTGGAACGGCGACCTGATCTTCCTGCACGAGGCGGGCCCCGGCCCCGCCGACCGGTCCTACGGCGTTCAGGTGGCCAAGCTGGCCGGCGTGCCCGCGCCGGTGGTGAGCCGCGCCCGCCAGGTTCTGGAGCGCCTGGAACGCGAGGCCGCCGGCCCCGCGAACCTCGACGACCTCCCCCTTTTCGCCGCCGTCGCCGAGCCGGAGGCCAAGTTTGGCCCCAGCAAGGTGGAGGAAGCCCTGCAGGTCCTCGACATCGACGGCATGAGCCCCCGGGAGGCCATGGACGCGCTGTACCGGCTCAAGGGCCTTCTCTGACCCCATTCTTGTCCAGGTCGGCGACCTATTTCAGCCGCCGCTTGCGCTTCACCACCGTCACCGTGAACGCCGATCCGGCCCGCGCCTTGAGCCGCTTGCGCGCGGCGTCCGCCAGGCCCGACTTTCCGGTGCTGACCGTCGAGGCCTGAGCGGCCGGCTTGGTCTTGGGCTGAGCCAGGCCGTGGCGCTTGCGCGCGCGTTCGTCCTGACCCGCCTGCTCGGCGCGGCTCTGGGCCGTCCGGGCGGTGAGGTCCTTGATCAGGGCCTTGCCCTTGCGCGTGCGGCCGGTCAGCGAGGGGGCGATGTAGCTGTTGGCGTTCCAGCCCACCGGCGTGGAGCCGCCGCGATACGATCCTCTGCCCATGATCTACGCCAACTCTCGAACGCGGAGCGCGGGCATAGCGGGCCGGCCGCCCCAGGGAAAAGCGCGAACGTCCTGCGCGCGTTAACGAAGTCGCCTATATGCGTACTGCGCCATGCCGACCCGCCTGAAACCCACCCGCCTGGAATATGTCGTCGACGGCGTGCGGCTGCGCGCGCAGCTGTCGGCCGCGGCCCTCGAGCACCTGGGCGACGAGGCGGCCCAGCGCAAGGCGGCGCTGGACATCCTGAAGGCGGCCCTCTTCCGCGGCCGGATGATCGCCAAGGAGCGGCTTGAGAACGGCGCCGGCGGCATCGAGACCGCTCGCCTCCTGTCCGGCGTCACCGACGAGGTGGTCTCCGCCCTCTATGATTTCACCACCGTCCACGTGTTCCGGGCCCGCAATCCCACCGAGGGCGAGCGCCTGGCGCTGATGGCCGTGGGCGGCTACGGCCGCGGCACGCTGGCGCCCTATTCCGACATCGATCTGCTGTTCGTCCGGCCCTACAAGCAGACGGCCCACACCGAGAGCGTGATCGAGTTCATGCTCTACGCCCTGTGGGACCTGGGCTTCAAAGTGGGCCACGCCTCGCGGACCATCGAGGAGTGCATCAAGCTCGCCCGCGAGGACTTCACCATCCGCACCTCGATCCTGGAGGCGCGGCGGCTCACGGGCGACGAGAGCCTCGCCAACGACCTGATCCGCCGGTTCCAGAGCGACGTGGTCAAGGGCACGGGGGCCGAGTTCGTGGCCGCCAAGCTGAAGGAGCGGGACGAGCGCCACGCGCGCGCCGGCGCCAGCCGCTACATGGTCGAGCCCAACATCAAGGAGGGCAAGGGCGGCCTGCGCGACCTGAACACCCTGTTCTGGATCGCCCAGTACCTGCATCCGGGCCAGTCCATCGAGAAGGTGCTGCAGCTCGAGATGTTCGCCCGCCGCGAAGTGCGCGCCTTCATCAAGGCCACCGACTTCCTGTGGGCCGTGCGCGCGCACCTGCACTTCACCACGGGACGGCCCGAAGAGCGGCTGACCTTCGACCTGCAGCCCGAGATCGCGCGGCGGATGGGCTATGGCGATCGCGGGGACGCGCCGGCGGTGGAGCGGTTCATGCGCCGCTACTTCCTGATCGCCAAGGACGTGGGCGCCCTGACCCGCGTGTTCGCCGCCAAGCTGGAAGCCGACCAGGTGAAGATGGCGCCCAAGGGGATCAGCCGCTTCATTCCGGGCCGCAAGGTCAAGCGCAAGCCGCTGGACGAGCCCGGCTTCCACGAGGTGGGCGGGCGCCTCGACGTGGATCCGGACATCTTCGAACACGATCCGATCAACCTCCTGCGGATGTTCCGGATCGCCGACCAGCGAAACCTTGACCTGCACCCGGACGCCTTCACGGCGGCGTCGCGGTCGATCCACCTAATCACCTCGGCGGTGCGGCGCGACCGCCACGCGGCGAAGGTGTTCCTGGACATCCTGGCGCGCGGGCGGGACCCGCGCACGACCCTGACCCTGATGACCGAGGCCGGCGTACTGGGCCGCTACCTGCCGGAGTATGGGCGGATCGTCGCCCAGATGCAGTTCAACATGTACCACTCGTACACGGTGGACGAGCACACCCTGCGCGCCGTGGGCGTGATCGCCGACATCGCCGCGGGTCGGCTGGCCGACGACCACCCGCTGGCGGTCCAGGTTACGCCGCTGATCGCCGACCGCGAGGCGCTGTTCCTGGCCATGCTGCTGCACGACACCGGCAAGGGCGGAGCGGGCGGCCAGGAGGTCGCCGGGGCCCGCGCGGCCCGGCAGGCGTGCGAGCGGCTGGGCCTGGAGCGCTCGAAGATCGAGCTGGTCGCCTGGCTAGTCGAGCACCACCTGGTGATGAGCGACTACGCTCAAAAGCGGGACGTGTCCGACCCCCGCACGGTGGCGGACTTCGCCCGCATCGTGCAGACGCCCGAGCGGCTGCGCCTCCTGCTGGTGCTGACGGTGGCCGACATCCGGGCGGTGGGACCGGGCGTGTGGAACGGCTGGAAGGGCCAGCTGATGCGTGAGCTCTATTCGGCGACCGAGGCGGTGTTCCGCGGCGGCCGTGGCTCGGACGCGGCCGCCGCCCTGCGCCGATACCAGGAGAACGCCGCCTACGACGCCCGCGTACGCCTGGCCAAGGCGCAGCCGGGGGCGGAGACCTGGGGCGACGCCATGGAGGACGCATATTTCACGGCCTTCACCGACGCGGAGGTGCAGACCCACGCCCGCCTCGCCGGCCTGGCCTCGACCGACGGCGCGGGCGGGGCGGCCGAATGCCGGATCCGCGCCGACCTCAACGCCTCGGAGGTGGTGGTGGCCGCCACCGACCGCCCGCGGCTGTTCGTGGACCTGGCCGAGGCGATCACCGCTGCGGGGGCCAACATCGTCGGCGCCCGCGTCTTCACCTCCAACGCCGGCCAGGCGCTGGACGTCTTCTATGTGCAGGACATCACCGGCCAGCCGTTCGGGGCCACCGACGATCGGGTGCTGAAGCGCCTGGCCGACAGCCTGGCGGGCGCAGCCCGGGGCGAGCCCCACGGCCGCGAACCGCGCCGGCAGGACCTGGGCCGCGCCGCCGCCTTCACGATCACGCCCACGGTCATGCTGGACAACGAGGCGTCCGAAACCTCCACCGTGGTCGAGGCTTCGGGCCGCGACCGGCCGGGCCTGCTGGCCGCCCTGGCGCGCACCCTGTCGGACGCGGGGCTGGAGATCACCTCGGCGCACATCGACGGCTACGGCGAACGGGCCGTCGACGCCTTCTATGTGGTGGACGAGGCCGGCGCGAAACTGACCGACACGCGCAAGGGCAACGCGCTGAAGGCCGCGCTGCTCGCCGCCCTCAACGCCAGCGAAACCGAGGCCGGACAGGCCCGCCGCGCCAACCTTCCCCGAGCGCGCGCCAGCGTCGCACGCTGACGATTGGACTTGCGTTTGGCCGCGATGAGGCGTCCAAGGGCCGCCATTTCGCGCCTGAAGCGCGACTAGGGACTTTCCATGCCTTTTCCGACCACCCATCCGGCGCTGGCCCAGGCGCTCGGCGCCCAGGGCTATCGCGAGCCGACTCCCGTGCAGGAGGCCGTGCTGGCCGCCGAGCCCGGCCGCGACCTGCTGGTCTCGGCGCAGACCGGGTCGGGCAAGACCGTCGCCTTCGGCCTGGCGGCAGCCGAGCCGCTGCTGGGCGAGGCCGCGCGGTTCGACCGTGCGGCGGCCCCGCTGGCCCTGGTGATCGCCCCCACCCGCGAACTGGCCCTGCAGGTCAGCCGCGAACTGGAGTGGCTGTACCGTGAGGCCGGCGCCGTCATCGCAACCTGCGTCGGCGGGATGGACGCTCGGCGCGAGCAGCGGGCCCTGGCCATGGGTTCGCACATCGTGGTGGGCACCCCGGGCCGCCTGCGCGACCACCTGGAGCGCGGCAACCTGGACCTCGGCTCGCTGAAGGTCGTCGTCCTCGACGAGGCCGACGAGATGCTCGACATGGGCTTTCGCGAGGATCTCGAGGAGATCCTGGATACGACGCCGGCCGAACGCCGCACCTTCCTGTTCTCGGCCACTATCGCCAAGGAGATCGCGTCGCTGGCCAAGCGCTACCAGCGCGACGCCGTGCGCATCGACACCATCCGCCGCGACGAGGCCCACGGCGACATCGAGTATCGCGCCGTCCGCGTAGCGCCGAACGAGGTGGAGAACGCGGTGGTCAACCTGCTGCGCTACTTCGAGAGCCCCGGCGCCCTGATCTTCTGCGCCACGCGCGAGCGGGTGCGGCACCTCTACGGCAGCCTGCGGGAGCGCGGCTTCGCAGTGGTCCAGCTCTCGGGCGAGCTGTCGCAGAAGGAACGCTCGGATGCGCTGCAGTCCCTGCGCGACGGCCACGCCCGGGCGTGCATCGCCACCGACGTGGCGGCCCGGGGCCTCGACCTGCCCGAGCTGGGGCTGGTGATCCACGCCGACCTGCCGTCAAATACCGCCGCCCTCCTGCACCGCAGCGGCCGGACGGGCCGCGCGGGCCGCAAGGGCACGTCCGTGGTCCTCGTGCCGCATACCAAGCGCCGCCAGGCCGAGCGCCTGCTGCAGCTCGCCAAGCTGGACGCCGAATGGTCGGGCGCGCCGCTGGCCGAGGAGATCCGCGCCAAGGATCAGGCCCGCCTGCTGGAAAGCCCCCTGCTGACCGAGGAGCCCAGCCCGGAAGACCTGGAGCTGGCCAAGCGCATCCTGGCCGACCGCAGCCCGGAGGCCGTGGCCGCCGCCCTGATCCGCCTCCACCGCTCGCGCCTGCCCGAGCCGGAGGAAATGTTCGGCGACGTACCGGGCCACGACCGCGGCGCCGACCGGGGCCCGCGCCCGCCGCGACCGGAACGCGCGCCGCGCGAGGAACTGCCCGGCGTCAGCGACGGGACCTGGTTCCGACTGCCGGTCGGCCGCTCGAAGAACGCAGACCCCAAGTGGCTGGTGCCGCTGATCTGCCGCCTCGGCCACGTGACCAAGAAGGACATCGGGGTCATCCGGATCTTCGATCACGAGACCAAGTTCGAGATCAGCAAGGAGGCCGAGCCGCGTTTCCGCGAGGCGGTCAAGGCCGCCGCCGACGCCGGCGAGATCCGGATCAACCCAGGCAGCCCGCCCGGCGCGGCGCCCGAACGGTCAGGCCCCAGGCCGCCCCGGCCCGCTGGCCCCCGGCCCGCTGGCCCGCGTTCGGCCGGCCCCCGGCCGGGCGGCCCGCGCAAGGACGGCCCGCCCCGCAAGGGTCCCCCGTCCAAGCGCGGCAAGGGCAAGCCCAACCAGGGCGGCTTCTAGCCTCTAGGCGTCGACCTTCGGCGCCGAGGTGAGCGAGACGAACACGTCCTCCAGGTCCGGGTCCTCGGTGGAGATGTCCCGGATGTGCAGGCCGGCGGCGCGGATGGCCGCCAGCACCTGTTCGACGCTGGACTGGCCGGTGCGATAGGTCACCGAGAAACCGCCGGACTTCAGCAGCTTGGTCTCGAACCCGGGCAGGTTCGGCGCGGCGGGCAAGGGCTCCTCGGGCGTCACCAGCACCATCCGCGTGTCCATCCGGCGCAGCAGCGTGGTCGTGGGCTCGCACGCCACGACCTGGCCGCGGTTGATGATGGCGATCTGATCGCAGAGCTCCTGGGCCTCTTCCAGGTAGTGGGTCGTGAGCACGATGGTCACGCCCTTGCGGTTCAGCTCCAGCACGTAGTTCCAGAGCTGCTTGCGCAGCTCTACGTCCACGCCGGCGGTGGGCTCGTCCAGGATCAGCACCGGCGGGTTGTGCACCATGGCCTTGGCGACCATCAGGCGCCGCTTCATGCCCCCTGAGAGCTGGCGCACATAGGCCTTCGACTTGTCGGCCAGGCCCAGGGCGGCCAGCAGTTCGTCCGAGCGCCGCTCGGACTTCGGCACGGCGTACATGCCGGCTGCGACCTCGAGCGCTTCCTTGGGCGTGAAGAAGGGGTCGGCGGCGATCTCCTGCGGCACCACGCCGATGGCGGCGCGGGCGTCGCGGGGCGCCTTGTCGATGTCGCGGCCCCAGATCGAGACCGTGCCGGAGGTCTTCTGGCAGAGGCCCGCCAGGATGTTGATGAAGGTCGACTTGCCGGCTCCATTCGGCCCCAGCAGGCCGAAGATCGAGCCGCGAGGGATCGCCAGGTCCAGGCCCTTCAGCGCCTGCATCTCCGGCGTGGTCTTGGTGGCGGCGTAGGTCTTGACGAGGTTCTTGGCCTCGATCGCGTATTCCGGAAGGTCCATGTCGTCCTGTCGTTGACGGCGAAAGCCGCGCTCGCATACCTAGGCGCGCGCCGACCCCGCGCCAAGCGGGCGGCCCTCTAAGGTAACGAAGATCATGGCCCGTAAAGCTGTCGCGAAGCCCAAAGTCGAACCGGCGCCCGCCAAGCCGGCGCTCATCGTGGACGCGAACCCGCCCGAGGTGATCGTCGTGCGGACCGGCCGCATCGCCTGCGACGGCGTCGGCGGCGCCCTGGGCCATCCGCGCGTCTGGCTGGAGATGGGCGAGGCGACCTTCGTCGAATGCCCCTACTGCGACCGCCGCTTCGTGCTGGCGGCCGGCAGCGAGGGCCCGGAGGACGAGCGCCTGGCGCCGGGCGTGTATGAAGGGCCGCACGGGCACTGAGGCGCCCCGCTGCGCTCCAGGCCCTTGCTGCGCTTCAGGCCGGCAGGGCCTTGGCGATTGAAGCCGCGAGCGATCCCGTCGGACGCCCGATCAGGCGGCCGAGTTGTTTGTCGTCGTCGAACAGCGCACCTTTCGCCGCCGCCGCGTCGGAGTCGGACAGCAGCGCGGCGACAGCCTCGGGCAGGCCTGCGCCGATCAAGGCGGCCTTGAATTCGCCTTCGGGCAGATTCCGATAGCCGACGGGCTTGCCGGTCTGCCGAGCCAGTTCGGCAGCGAAGTCCGCCAGGGTGTAGCTCTCATCGCCGGCGAGCTCGTAGACCCGACCGGCCTGGCTCTCGGCCGACGCCAGGACCGTCGCCGCGGCGGCGGCGTAGTCGGCGCGCGGCGCCGAGGAGATCCGGCCTTCGCCAGCGCTGCCCATCAGCGCGCCGTGCGCCAGCGCCGCGGGGATCGAGGCCGTGTAGTTCTCGGTGTACCAACCGTTCCGCAGCAGGACATAGGGCAGGCCGGAGGCTGCGAGCGCCGCCTCGGTCTGGCGATGCTCCTCGGCCAGGCCCAGAACCGACGCGTCGGCGCGAAGCACGCTGGTGTAGGCGACCAACCCCACGCCGGCCTTCTTCGCCGCAGCGATGGCGTTCAGATGTTGCTGGACCCGCTGCCCGACGGCGTTCGACGAGATCAGCAACAGCCGGTCGATCCCGGCGAAGGCGGCGTCCAGCGCTTCCGGCGCGGCGTAGTCGGCCTGCCGCACCTCGACGCCGCGCGCCGCCAGATCAGCCAGGGCCGAGGGGGCGCGCGCCACCGCGACGATCTGGGCGGCCGACGTCGTCTGGAGCAGGTGCTCGATCACCAGCCGGCCCAGTTGGCCGCTGGCGCCGGTGACGAGGAGGCGAGGGATGGAGGTGGACATGGGAGGGACTTTCGCGGTCTTGTTTCAAATTAAAGTCTCAAATAGAGACCGCCCACGAACCCCGTAAGGAGGGTTATTTTCGTGCCCAGGTTACCTCCGGATAACCCCGCCGCCGCCGAGATGGCCGAACGGTTTGCGGGCTGGCAGGCGCAGGGCTTCGACGCTGCGAGCTGCCCCGTGCGCAACGTGTTGGACCAGATCGGCGACAAGTGGACGACGCTGGTGCTGTTTTCCCTGGCGAGCGGCCCGCGCCGGTTCAGCGCGGTGCATCGCGCCACGCCCGACATCTCGAAGCGGATGCTGACCCAGACGCTGCGCAACCTGGAGCGCGACGGGCTGATCACCCGCCAAGTCTATCCGACGAAGCCGCCCAGCGTGGAGTACGCGCTGTCACCGTCGGGGCTATCGGTGCTGGAGCCCCTGGCCGCGCTGGTGGCCTGGGCCGAGGCCCGCTTTCCCGACATCCAGCGGTCGCGGGCCGCCTTCGACGCGGCGGCTTAGACCCGCAGCGGCATCAGGATGTACTGGACGTCCGCGTCGGCGGGGTCGAGCACCAGGGCCGGATCGTTCGGGCCGCCGAAGCGCAGCTCCATCGAGCCGCCCGAGATCTGGTCGGTGATGTCCAACAGATAGCGAGCGTTGAACGACAGCTCGAATGGCTCGCCGTCGTAGGCGATCTCCAGCTCTTCCACCGCCTGGCCGGCTTCCATGTTGCGGACGGTCAGGACCACCCGCCCCGACTCGATGGCCATCCGCACCGAGCGGCTCTTCTCCGCCGAGATGGTGGCCACGCGGTCCACCGCCTGGGCGAACAGCTTGGCGTCGACCATCACCGTGCGGTTGTTATCCTTGGGGATGACGCGGGCGTAGTCGGGGAAGTTGCCGTCGATGACCTTGGAGGTCAGGGCCGCGCCGCTCATCTCCAGCCGCACCTTCTGGGGGCTGATCTGCAGGGTCACGTTCTCGCCCGCGTCCTCCAGCAGCCGACGCAGCTCGCCGATGGTCTTGCGCGGCACGATCACGCCCGGCGTGCCCGAGGCGCCTTCCGGCGCGGCCATGTCGGCCAGGGCCAGGCGCGAGCCGTCGGTGGCCACGGCGCGCAGGCGCGGGCTGCCGTCGACCACCACCGTGTGCACGTAGAGGCCGTTCAGGTAGTAGCGCGTCTCTTCGGCCGAGATCGCGAAACGGGTCTTGTCGATCAGGCGGATGAGGTCGTTCACGTCGACCTCCATCTGGCCCGAGAAGCCTTCGGCCGACATCACCGGGAAGTCGCCGGCCGGCAGGACCGGCAGGTTGAACCGCGAGCGGCCCGCAGCCACGGTCAGGCGCGGATCCTCGCCCGTGAAGCTCAGCGAGACGTCGGCCCCCTCGGGCAGCTTGCGGACGATCTCGTACAGCGTGTGCGCCGGCGCCGTGATCTGTCCGGGCTGGTCCACCTGGGCCATGGCCTCGTCGATGATCTCGAGGTCGAGGTCGGTCGCGGAGAAGGTCAGCCGGTCCCGTTCGGCCGACAGCAGCACATTCGACAGGATCGGGATGGTGTTCCGGCGCTCGACGGCGCTTTGCACGTGTCCCAGCGCGCGGAGCAGCGCGGCGCGTTCGATCGTAAGCTTCATTTCGGTCCCGGCTCGCCAATCGCCCGCCGTCGGCGAATCACCCGTGCCGGCGCGCGCCCCGAAAAGAGGGGACTTGCGACATTAGCGAAATCGCAACGCTGTGAAAGAGCGAGGCGGCCTCGCCCACAGCAAAACGCCCCACGAAGGCCGCGGGGCGTATCGCCGATGTCACGAAAGCGGGTTCAGGCGCGGGTATCGACCGAGCCGCCGGCGTCGGCGCCCTCGTCGGCGGCGTAGGGATTCGCTCCACCCTCGGGCTTGGGCGCGCCCGCGACCTTCGCCGCCACGACCACCATGGCAGGACGGACCAGCCGGCCGAGGAGCTCGTAGCCGGGCTGCAGCACCTGGATCACGCCGCCCGGCTCCACGTCGGTTCCCGGCTGCTCCATCATCGCCTGATGCTTGTGAGGGTCGAACTTCTCGCCTTTGGCCGGATCGATCTTCTTCAGGCCGTTGTTCTCGAAGGCGGTCTGCAGCGCCTTGGACGTCATCTCCACGCCGACGATGAAGTTCTTCGCCGGCCCGTCCACGTCCGCGGGAACCGAAGCCAGCGCACGGTCGAAGTTGTCGGCGACGCCAAGCAGGTCGCGGGCGAACTTGGTGATCGCATAGGCCCGGGCATCGTTCATCTCGCGCTCGGCCCGGCGCTTGGTATTCTCGGCGTCGGCGGCGTAGCGAAGCACCTGTTCCTTCAGCGCCTGGACCTCGGCCAGAAGGGCCGGCACGTCGGCATCCGTGCCGTCCGCGGGGTCGAGGTCGGCGGGCGTGTTGTCTTCGGACATAGCTCTGGTCGTATCCCTAAGTGTTCATCACCTGGCCAAGCACGCGGGCAGTGTAATCCACCAACGGTATGATCCGGGCATAGTTCAGTCGGGCGGGGCCGATCACGCCGATCGCGCCCACGACTTTCTGGGCGCCCGTCATATAGGGCGCGGCGATCACAGCGGAACCCGAAAGGGAAAAGAGTCGCGTTTCCGCGCCGATGAAGATTCGCACCCCCTCGCCGTCGCGCACGCCGTCCAGCAGCTGGATCAGCTGTTCCTTCTGCTCAAGGTCCTCGAACAGGGACCGGACGCGCTCGAGATCCTCCAGGGCGTCGCGGTCCTCCAGCAGGTTGGCCCGGCCGCGCACGATCAGCGCCCGCTCCTCGGCCTCTCCGCCGCCCCAGGCCGCGAGCCCGTCCTCCACCAGCTTGGCGGCGGTGGCGTCCAGTTCCTGCCGGGCGCGATCCAGTTCGGCGCGCAGGTCGGCCTTGGCTTCGCCGAGGGTGCGGCCGCGAAGCCGGGCGTTGAGGAAGTTGGAGGCCTCCTGCAGCGCCGAAGGGGTTACGCCGGCCGGCAGGCGGATCAGCCGGTTCTCCACCGAACCGTCGTCGAAGACCATGATCGCCAGGGTGCGGTCGCCGGAGAGCTGGACGAACTCCACGTGCGTCACGCCCGCATCGCGCATCGGCGTCACCACCACGCCCGCGCCCCCGGCCAGGCCGGAAAGGATCTTGGAAGCCTCGTTCAGCGCGTCCTCGTAGTTCCGCCCGTGCGCCTTCAGCCGCGCTTCGATGTTGCGCCGCTCCTCGTCGCCGACGTCGCCCACCTCCATCAGGCCGTCCACGAACAGCCGCAGGCCCGCATGCGTGGGCAACCGCCCCGCGCTGACATGCGGCGCGCCCAGCAGGCCCAGTTGCGTCAGGTCCTGCATGGTGTTGCGGATCGAGGCCGGCGAGAGCGAGACCCCGGCCTTCGAAAGGGTGCGCGAGCCGACTGGCTCGCCGGTTTCCAGATAGCTCTCCACGATCCGGCGAAAGATCTCCCGAGCCCGGGAGTCCATGTCGGTGAGCGTGGGCCCATGCGAGAACAGCGTCGGTGGCACGGCGGTTTTCAGCGGCCTCTCTGGCCCATGGACGGCGTCATCGCGATCTAGGATAAGCGCGGCCCGAACCGGCGCAAGCCGCACCCGAAAGACCCTCGCACATGCGCCCGTCCGAACGCACCCCCGATCTGCTGCGCCCGATCACCCTGGAGACCGGGGTCACCCGCTATGCGGAAGGCTCGTGCCTGATCACCGCCGGCCACACCAAGGTGCTGGTGACCGCCAGCCTGGAGGAGGGCGTCCCCGGCTTCCTGCGCGGCAAGGGCCAGGGCTGGGTCACCGCCGAGTACGGCATGCTGCCCCGCGCCACCCACACGCGCGGCCGCCGCGAAGCTGCCCAGGGCAAGCAGTCGGGCCGCACCCAGGAGATCCAGCGCCTGATCGGCCGCTCGATGCGCGCGATCATCGACCTGAAGGCGCTGGGCGAGCGCCAGATCACCCTGGACTGCGATGTGCTGCAGGCGGACGGCGGCACGCGCACCGCCTCGATCACCGGGGCCTGGGTCGCGCTGCGGCTGGCCACGAAATACCTGCTCGACGAGGGCGTCATCGCCACCGACCCGATCCTGGACCAGGTGGCGGCGGTGAGCTGCGGGATCTTCACCGGCACGCCGGTGCTGGACCTGGACTACGAAGAGGATTCCAACGCCGAGGCCGACGCGAACTTCGTGCTGACCGGATCGGGCGACATCGTCGAGATCCAGGCCACGGGCGAAAAGCGCGGCTTCAGCCAGGCCGAGTTCGAGGCCCTGTTTTCGCTCGCCCGCAAAGGGATCGGCGAGCTATGCGAGATGCAGCGGGCCGCGACGGCCTGAACCAATCCCGGAATCGAAAACGGCGCCGCCCAGCCAGGGACGGCGCCGCTTGCGTTCGGGGTCCCGGCATCGCCTATGGCGAGGCCGTGGCCTTCGTCGGATCAGAAGAACACGTTGAAGCGCATCGCCGAAGCCGGCAGGCGCTCGAGTTCGCGCGCCAGCGGGGCGAACATCGCGTCCAGGAATTTTTCGATCAGGGCGACCATCTGCGTCACTCCATTGTGCAGTGCAATGTAGCTGAGCAGATAAGTCTCATACTCGCAGAATTCAATGATTTCCCATCTCGGTGAATAAATCTGCGCTGCAATGCCGCATGGGTGCGTTGCGGCGCAGCGTGACGAGGTTGTTGCGGGCCGCGGGCGGACCGCCGAGGCTCCGCGCAAACAGAGGGGGGAACATGTCGGCGACCACCAATCGAACCAGCGTCGAGGACCTGAACCGGGCGAACGTCGGCAAGCTGCCGGGCCATATCGGCTGACGATCACCGAAGTGGACGATGGCCGGGTCGTCGGGCGGTTCATCGTGCGGCCGGACCTGGTGGCCCACACCGGTTTCCTGCTGGCCGGCGCCGTGCTTTCGGTGGCCGACATCCTCTGCGCCTATGGCGTTTCGACCGCCTGGCCCGAGGGGGCGAGTGGGTTCACCACCGCCGAGGTCAAATGCAACTTCACCGGCACTCTGCGCGAGGGGGAAGCGGTCTGCATCGCCACCCTGCTGCACGGTGGGCGCACGACACAGGTGTGGGACGCGCGTATGGAATCGGCGGCGACGGGCAAGCTGATGGCCGCCTTCCGTTGTACGCAGGTGATCCTCTACCCGCGGGTCTGAGATCTACTCCCCCTCCTCGTCCAGGAAGCCGTCGTCCGGGCCGGCCTCGTAGACCAGGAGGTCTCCCGGCTGGCAGTCCAGCTCGCGGCAGAGGGCGGCGAGGGTCGAGAAGCGCACGGCGCGGGCCTTGCCGGTCTTCAGGATCGAGAGGTTGGCGATGGTCACGCCCACGCGGTCAGCCAACTCGGTCAGCGACATGCGTCGCTCCAGCAGCACGCGGTCGAGGCTTACACGGATCGGCATCGGGCGGACCTAGATCGTGAGTTCGGCTTCGCGGCGCAGGCGCGCGCCTTCGCGGAACACCTCCGCGAGCACGAAGACCACGAGGACGGAGAACCAGGCGGTGAGGCTCATGCTGGGCTCGATCCGGTTGACGCCCGGAAGCAGCCAAGCGCTGACCGCCCAGAAGGCGTAGCGGCCGAGTTCCAGCCCCGCGAGCATCAGGCCGATCAGGCGCAGGCGCGCCACGTTGTCGGGGTGGAAGGGGTCGCCGGCGGTGAGGGTGGCGAAGATGCGCCGGAGCGAGCCCACGATGACCAGGATGCCGGCCAGATAGAGGGCGGCGGCCAGGAGGCCGCTGGTGATGGACGAGCCGTTGGTCGCCAGTTCCCCTAGGGCGCTGTCCCGCGCGATCGCGCCGGGGTCGGTGGCCCGCGTGAGGTTGGCGAGAAGATCAGGATTGAAGCTCAGCAGCAGCGCCGCGAGCGTGATCAGGGAAAGGGCGGCCACGCCGATCCAGAGGGCTGCGAAGACCACATCCAGAATGATCTTCAGAAAGCTCGAAACCGAACCCGGACCCAAGGCGCGCATGCCTGACCAACTCCCCCGTGGTGGTCGTCTTGATCCGCCGCGGCGTGGCCTGTCAGGCCAGGGCCGGGGCGGATCGGACGATCCTCATAAGCTCCGTCGTGGAGTCTTAAAGGAAGGCGGCGCGGGCGGCGATGCTGAGGATCGGCATGGCGGCCAGGACGACCACAAAGGTCATGGCGGCGCGGTCGAGTTGGTTCATGACATTGGCGAACATTTTCAGTCCCTTTCAGTTTGCTGCACTGCAGCGTTGGGTGGTTCAGGACCCGTCGTCCTGATGTGATTATCGATACGCCCACATCGATTTTCGATCACGTGAATATCGAGTAACGATATTAAACTTTTGCAATGCAACATGCCTGGGCGCGGACTTGCGTGACGACGGCCGCCGCGCGAAGGGAGGGCATGGAGTTCCAAGAGATCCCTGCTCCGTTCGACGGCTTCATCCGCGACCTGGTGGCGCGCCGGGGAGCGCCGTCAGGGTTGTTGGACGCGCCGATCGACCCGCGCGATGAGATGTTCTTCAAAGGGGTGCTGCCGAGTTATGGGGGCGACGTCGGGCGTGCGTCCTTCCGCTATTTCGAATCCGCCGTCCGCACTTTCGAGGTCTACGCCCAGCTCGCCGACAAGCTCGGCGGCTTCGATCGCCTGGAACGCGTGTTGGACTTCGGCTCCGGCTGGGGCCGGCTGACCCGAGCGCTGTCGCAAGTCATGCCCGCCGACCGCATCTGGGTCACCGACCTCTACCACGAGGCGGTCGCCTGGCTGGCTGAGACCTATGGCGTTCATGGTGTCCTATCGGCCGAACACCCGGATCGCTTCAAAGTCGAGGGTTCATTCTCGCTGGTGTTCGCGGCGTCGGTGTTCAGCCACCTGCCAGACGCCCTGTTCAGGGCTTGGCTCCAGCGGCTCTATCGCCTGGTCGCGCCGAACGGCCTGCTGGCCTTTTCAGTCCACCACTCCGACCTGCTGCCCGAGGGCGAACGGTCGGAAGCGGCGGCGCTGGCTTATCACGGATGGAGCGAGAGCGGCTCGCTAGGGGCGGACGTCTACGGCATGTCGTATGTGGCCGAGCCCTACGTCGCCGCGGCCGTCCGCGAGCTTCGCCCCGGCCGGCCGCCGCAGATGCGCCGCTTCGCACGGGGCCTTTTCGAAAATCAGGACCTCTACGTCGTGGCCGGCGACGAGGTCGACATCTCGCGCCTGCACCTGGATATCTCGCCCCTAGGCGGAATGCGTCCCATGGAGGCGTCGGGGCCCCAGGATGTCGTGCTGCAAGGCTGGGGCGTCGATTTCAACCCGGCCTCGCAAATCGAGCGCGTCGAACTGGCGATGGGCGATCACGTGGTCGCCACCGCCCAGCCGACCGCGGACAACGAGGCCGCCCTGGCCATCTTCCCCAATCCGCCGAACATGCCCGTGCGCTGGACCATGACCGTGCGCCGCGACCAGCTGGAACCCGGGCGGATGCTCCGCGTCGCGCTGCGCAGCGCCAGATCGCAGCGGATCGCCTATGCTTACGCCGCCTCCCCGGCCGGCGTGGACGACGTGTCCGCGCTGGGCCGCACCTGACGCACGGAGACCGACACCGATGGCCTTGAAACTGGAGCCTGGGACGCGCCTGGTCGTCGCCACCCACAACCCCGGTAAGGCCCGCGAACTGGCCGAGATCCTGGACGGGCGGTTCGAGCTTGTTGCGGCCGGTGAGTTGGGCCTGCCCGAGCCGGAGGAAACGGAAGCGACGTTCGTGGGCAATGCGCTGCTCAAGGCGCGGGCGGCGGCCGATGCCTCGGGGATGATCGCGCTGGCGGACGACTCCGGCCTGTCCGTGAAGGCGCTGGACGGCGCGCCGGGCATCTTCTCCGCGCGGTGGGCCGGGCCGGACAAGGACTTCGCCATGGCCCTGCGCAAGGTCGAGGAGCGGCTGGAGGAAGTGGGCGCCGACGACTACTCGGCCTGGTTCACATCGGCCCTGGCCGTCGCCTGGCCGCACGGTCCCGCCGTGGTGGTGGAGGGCCGGGTGGATGGGACGCTGACGTTCCCGCCACGGGGTGACAAGGGTTTCGGCTACGACCCGATCTTCGTGCCGAAGGGCCACGACATCACCTTCGGGCAGATGGCGCCGATCTCGAAGGACGGCATGAGCCATCGGGCGCGCGCCTTCGCCAAGCTCAAGGCCGCCCTGCTTTGACCGTCCCGCTCGGGGTCTATGTTCATTGGCCCTATTGCGCGCGCATCTGCCCCTACTGCGATTTCAACGTGTTCAAGGCCAAGGGCCGGGACGCCGAAGCGGCGGACCTGGCGCGCGCCATCGTCGCCGACCTAGAGGCCCAGCGGGCGCTGACCGGGCCGCGCGAGCTGGTCTCGGTGTTCTTCGGCGGCGGCACGCCGTCGCTGATGGATCCAGCGTGGGCTGCGGACATCGTGCAGGCGGCCCGCCGGCTCTGGACCCCCGCGGGCGACCTGGAAGTGAGCCTGGAGGCCAATCCCACCGACGCCGAGGCCGGCCGGTTCGCCGCCCTGGCTGACGCCGGCGTGAACCGCCTGTCGCTGGGCCTGCAGGCGCTGGACGATGCGGCGCTGAAGTTCCTGGGCCGCAATCACGACGCCGCCCGCCTGTCGCTGGACCTGATCTACGCCCTTCCGGGCCAGTCCGCGGACGCCTGGTCGGACGAACTGAAGGCGGCCGTCGCCCTCGGCGCCGAGCACCTGTCGCCCTATCAGCTGACCATCGAGCCGGGCACCGCCTTCGATCGCGCGGTGCGCCGCGGCACGTTCACGCCGCCCGACGAGGACCTCGCCGCCGACCTCTATGAGACCACCCAGGCGACCCTGGAGGCCCAGGGCTTCCACCCCTACGAGGTGTCGAACCACGCCCGTGGGGAGGCGGCCCGTTCGCGCCACAACCTCGTCTACTGGAAAGGCTGGGACTACGTAGGCGCCGGCCCCGGGGCCCATGGCCGGCTGACCCTCGGTGGCGTGCGGACGGCGACGACGGCCGCGGATCGCCCGGCCGACTACATCCGCCGTGTGACGGAGACCGGGACCGGCTTTGCGGTCCGGGAGGCCTTGAGCCCCGTGGAGGCCGCCGAGGAACGCGTGCTGCTGGGCTTGCGCATCGCCGAGGGCGTCCCCTTCGTGGAACTCGCCGCCCTGGGGCTCGAACCCGCGCACCCCAGGGTCCGCCGTCTCGTGGACCTTGGCCTCTTGGCCGACGATCCGGCGCGCCTGCGGGCGACGCCGTCGGGCCGGCGGGTTCTGGACCGGCTCACCGCCGAACTGGCCGGCGCCTGACTCTCGAAGGCGGCGCGAAGCGGCCGATCCCGGGGTCGCATG
Source organism: Phenylobacterium sp. CCH9-H3 (assembly GCF_001557235.1). Lineage (GTDB taxonomy): Bacteria > Pseudomonadota > Alphaproteobacteria > Caulobacterales > Caulobacteraceae > Phenylobacterium. Next base: position 30,807 of record NZ_LSJI01000162.1, read on the forward strand.
CAACCCTGGCGGCTCGATCTCGGTTGCGCCTGGCATGGTCGCTGAGCTTGCCTTTGCGCGCCGGAGCGGCGAACCCTCCCGCC
>NZ_LSJI01000163.1 GCF_001557235.1 Phenylobacterium sp. CCH9-H3
GCGTCCGCGGCGACCTGAACGACAACTGGAACTACGACTTCGCCATGCAGTACGGTCGCGTGTCGTTCAATCAGGTCCAGACCGGCTTCTTCCGTACCCAGGCGATCAACAACGCTCTCAACGTCGTGAACGTCAACGGCGTGCCGACCTGCCAGTCGGTCATCGACCAGACCGACCTCGCCTGCGTGCCCTACAACATCATGCAGTTGGGCGGCGTGACGCCGGAGGCGCTCGCCTACCTGGAGACGCCCTCCACCCTCATGGGCAACCTGTTCGAGCGCATCGTGAACTTCTCGCTGGGCGGCGAC
>NZ_LSJI01000164.1 GCF_001557235.1 Phenylobacterium sp. CCH9-H3
AGGCGGCCGGACCGTGGGCTCGGGCGTGGTCTCCAAGATCATCAAGTAGGCCCAAAGCCTACCCGACCACCGAACATTAGGGGCCGCCGGACAACTTCCGGCGGCCCCTTTTGCTTGCGCCATGACAAGCGTGTCATGACTGCGAATTAAGCTGCCCCGTCGGGCGCCCGCGACTAGCTTCCGCATCAACGCTTTCGACTTTGGGAGAGAGGACGATGCGCCTTCAAACCATCCTTCTGGCCGCCGTGGCCGCGTTCGGCGCCGGGGCCGCCCAGGCCGCCTCGATCGAGGTGAAGGACGCCGCCGCCCGCGTCACCGTGGTGCCGGGAGACCGCTCGGACATCAAGGTCGAGATCGTCTCGACCAACCCCCGGCTCCCGCTCACCGTCCGCACCCTGGCTGGCCGCACGATCGTGGACGGCGACCTGGAACGTCGGATCCGCAGCTGCCGCGGCGCGGGCGAGCGCGCCTCCGTGGAGGTGCGGGACCGTGGCAGCTTCGCCTACGCGGACCTGCCGCAGGTGGTGATCCACACGCCGCGGGATGTGCAGATCGACACCGGCGGCGCGGTGTTTGGGGCCGTGGGCCGCTCGGCCAGCCTCGACCTGGGCAATTCCGGCTGCGGCGACTGGACCGTGGCCAACGTCGCCGGCGAGGCCAAGGTCAGCCAGGCCGGCTCCGGCGACACCCGCATGGGCTCCACGGGTTCGCTCCGGGTGCGGCTGGCCGGCTCGGGCGACGTGGCCGCCGCCGACGTGAAGGGCGGCCTGGACATCAGCATCGCCGGCTCGGGGTCGGCGCACGTCAAGTCCATCGCCGGTCCGCTGGAGGTCTCGGTGGCCGGCTCGGGCGACGTCGACGTCCTGGGCGGCCGGGCGACGACCATGAAGGTCTCGATCGCCGGCTCCGGCGACGTGGACTTCCGCGGGACCGCCGACAGCCTCAAGGTGCGCATCGCCGGCTCGGGCGACGTCCATGCCGGCCAGGTGCGGGGCGAGATCTCCAAGACCATCATGGGCTCGGGCTCGATCCGCATCGGCGACTGACGCCACGCCACGGCTCGCCCCTTGACGGGGGCGAGTCGCATAGGTATTACCGCGCCTCCTGTTGGACCGGCTGTGTGCTTCAAAGCGATTTGAGGCGCAGACGCGGCCCGCGGAACGGCTCGAGACAGTGCTTAAATCAAGCGTTTCGGGAGTAGGCCCTCGCGGGTTCGCGCGGGCCTAAGTCGTTTGTGCGGACTTTCGCGTACGGACTCTCACCTGAGGGTTCGGGCTGGTCTTTGAAATGGTCGAGATCACGCGGGCGCCCGCCGTCTGTAGGGAAACGTAAGAGCGATATGGCTCAAAACATTCGCATCAGGCTCAAAGCCTTCGATCACCGCGTGCTGGACCATTCCACCCGCGAGATCGTGAACACGGCCAAGAGGACCGGCGCCGCTGTGCGTGGCCCGATCCCGCTGCCGACGCGCATCGAGAAGTTCACCGTCAACCGTTCGCCGCACATCGACAAGAAGTCGCGCGAGCAGTTCGAAATCCGCACGCATAAGCGCGTGCTCGATATCGTCGACCCCACCCCGCAGACCGTGGACGCGCTGATGAAGCTCGACCTGTCCGCCGGCGTGGACGTCGAGATCAAGCTCTAAGGGGATTGATCCGATGCGAACCGGCGTAATCGCCAAGAAACTGGGTATGGCTCGCTTCTTCGACGAAGCCGGCGCCCACGTGCCCGTGACGGTCCTGAGCCTCGAAGGCTGCCAGGTCGTCGCCCACCGCACCAAGGACAAGGACGGCTACGTGGCCCTCCAGCTGGGTGCGGGCTCCAAGAAGCCGAAGAACACCACGAAGGCGCTCCGCGGCCACTTCGCCAAGGGCGAGGTCGAGCCGAAGCACAAGCTGGTCGAGTTCAAGGTCTCGGAAGACGCTCTCATCGACGTGGGCGCGGAGATCACCGCCGACCACTACGTGCCGGGCCAGAAGATCGACATCACCGGCACCACGGTGGGTAAGGGCTTCGCCGGCGCCATGAAGCGCTGGAACTTCGGCGGCCTGCGCGCCACCCACGGCGTGTCCGTCTCGCACCGTTCGCACGGTTCGACGGGTAACCGCCAGGATCCGGGCCGCACGTTCCCGGGCAAGAAGATGGCCGGCCACCTCGGCCAGGAAACCGTCACCACCCTCAACCTGACCGTCTGGCGCGTGGACGCCGAGCGCGGCCTCATCCTGGTCAAGGGCGCCGTCCCGGGCTCGGAAGGCTCGTTCGTGAAGATCCGCGACGCGGTGAAGTCGGCCCTGCCGGCCGACGCGCCGAAGCCGGGCGCCTTCAAGTCCTCGGGTCAGCCGACCCCGGCCCAGGCCGCCGCGGAAACGCCGGCCGAGGAGTCGGTGGCCGACGCCCCGGTTGAGGCGACCGAAGCTGGGGATCAAGCGTAATGAAACTCGACGTCATCAAGCTGGACGGCGGGAAGGGCGGCTCGATCGAGCTGGCCGACGATATCTTCGGCATCGAAGAGATCCGCGGCGACATCCTGCAGCGCGTGGTCACCTGGCAGCTGGCCAAGCGCCGGTCGGGCAACCACAAGATCCAGGTCCGCAACGAGGTCTCCCGCACCTCGAAGAAGATGTACAAGCAGAAGGGCACCGGCGGCGCCCGTCACGGCTCGCGCCGGGCGGCCCAGTTCGTCGGCGGCGCGAAGGCCCACGGTCCCGTGGTCCGCAGCCACGCCTTCGACCTGCCCAAGAAGGTCCGCGCCCTGGCCCTGCGCCATGCGCTGTCCGCCAAGGCCAAGGACGGCTCGCTGATCGTCCTGGACTCGGTCTCGCTGAAGGACGCCAAGACGGCCGCGCTCCGCGACCAACTGGGCAAGATCGGCGTGACGCATGCGCTGGTGATCGCCGGCGCCGAGGTGGACAAGAACTTCGGCCTGGCCGCCCGCAACATCCCGAACGTGGATGTGCTGCCGAACGCCGGCCTGAACGTCTACGACGTGCTGCGTCGCCGCACCCTGGTCCTGACCAAGGACGCGGTCGAGGCGATCCAGGCGCGCTTCCAGCCTAAGGAGGCCGCGTGATGGCCGTGGAACCCACCGTTCGTCACTACGACACCATCCTGTCTCCGATCATCACGGAAAAGGCCACGCTGCTCTCGGAGCAGAACAAGGTCGTCTTCCGCGTGGCCGGCGACGCCTCCAAGGACGAGATCGCCGCTGCGGTCGAGGCGCTGTTCAAGGTCAACGTCACGAAGGTCAACACGATCAACGTGAAGGGCAAGACCAAGCGGTTCCGCGGCATCATGGGCAAGCGCTCGGACGTCAAGAAAGCGATCGTGACGCTGGCCGAAGGCCAGTCGATCGACATCACTACGGGGCTCTGATCCGATGGCCTTGAAGCAATTCAATCCCACGTCGCCGGGCCGCCGTCAGCTGGTCCTGGTCGACAAGTCCGAGCTCCACAAGGGCGGTCCGGAAAAGCGTCTGGTCGAAGGCCTGACGAAGTCGGGCGGCCGTGGCGGCAACGGCCGCGTGGCGGTCCGCTTCCGCGGCGGCGGCGCCAAGCGCCTGTACCGCATCGTGGACTTCAAGCGCCGGAAGTTCGACGTCCCCGCGACGGTCGAGCGCCTGGAGTACGACCCGAACCGTTCGGCCTTCATCGCCCTGGTGAAGTACGCCGACGGCGAGCTGGCCTACATCCTGGCTCCGCAGCGCCTGAAGGCCGGCGACCAGGTGATCGCGGCCGAGAAGGCCGACGTGAAGCCGGGCAACGCCATGCCGCTGCGCGGCATGCCGATCGGCACGATCATCCACAACGTCGAGCTGAAGCCCCTGAAGGGCGGCCAGATCGCCCGCTCGGCCGGCGCCTACGCCCAGCTGGTCGGCCGTGACGCCGGCTATGCCCAGATCCGCCTGAACTCGGGCGAGCTGCGCATGGTCATGGACAGCTGCATGGCCACGGTGGGCGCGGTCTCGAACCCCGACCACATGAACGAGAACCTCGGCAAGGCCGGGCGTTCGCGTCACAAGGGCCGCAGGCCGCACGTCCGCGGCGTCGCCATGAACCCGATCGACCACCCGCACGGCGGCGGTGAAGGCCGCACCTCCGGCGGTCGCCACCCGGTGACCCCGTGGGGCAAGCCGACGAAGGGCCGCAAGACCCGCAAGAACAAGGCGACGGACAAGTTCATCATCCGTTCGCGTCACGCTCGGAAGGCTCGCTAAGCCATGACCCGTTCCGTCTGGAAAGGCCCGTTCGTCGACGGGTATCTGCTGAAGAAGGCCGAAGCGCTGCAGGCGTCCGGCCGCAAGGACGTGATCAAGACCTGGTCGCGCCGCTCGACCATCATGCCCCAGTTCGTGGGCCTGACGTTCGGCGTGCACAACGGCCAGAAGCACGTCCCCGTGCTCGTCTCGGAAGACATGGTCGGCATGAAGCTGGGCGAGTTCGCGCCCACCCGCTTCTTCCCCGGTCACGCGGCCGACAAGAAGGCCAAGAGGAAGTAAGATGAGCAAGCAAGCCAAGGCTCGCCGTTACACGGAGGCCGAAGCGGTGGCCAAGGTGCGGACCATCCGCATCAGCCCCCGCAAGCTCAACCTCGTGGCCCAGTCCATCCGCGGCCTGAAGGTGCAGCGCGCCCTGAACGAGCTGGAATTCAGCTCGCGCCGGATCGCCGCCGATGTGCGCAAGGCGCTCTACTCGGCGATCTCCAACGCCGAGAACAACCACAACCTCGACATCGACTCGCTGGTCGTCGCCGAGGCCTATGTGGGCAAGAACCTCGTGATGAAGCGCTTCCACGCCCGCGCCCGCGGTCGTGCGTCGCGCGTCGAGAAGCCGTTCAGCGAGATCACGATCGTGGTCCGCGAAGTGGGTGAGGCCGCCTAATGGGTCAGAAGATCAATCCGGTCGGGCTTCGCCTCGGCATCAACCGCACCTGGGACAGCCGCTGGTTCGCCGACGGCCCTGAGTACGGCCGCCTGTTGCACGAAGACATCAAGGTCCGCCGCGCGCTGAAGAAGCGCCTGTACCAGGCCGGTGTCTCGCGCATCATCATCGAGCGCCCGCACAAGAAGTGCCGCATCACCATCTATGCCGCGCGCCCCGGCGTGATCATCGGCAAGAAGGGCGCGGACATCGACAAGCTGCGCAAGGACATCGCCGCCATGACGGACGGCGAGGTTCACCTGAACATCGTGGAAATCCGCAAGCCGGAAACCGACGCCCAGCTGGTGGCCGAGAACATCGCCCAGCAGCTCGAGCGCCGGGTCGCCTTCCGCCGCGCCATGAAGCGTTCGATGCAGTCGGCCATGCGCCTCGGCGCCAAGGGCGTCCGCATCAACGTCTCGGGCCGCCTGGGCGGCGCCGAAATCGCGCGGATGGAGTGGTATCGCGAAGGCCGCGTGCCGCTGCACACCCTGCGCGCCGACGTGGACTACGGCTTCACCGAAGCCAAGACCACCTACGGCATCATCGGTGTGAAGGTGTGGGTCTTCAAGGGCGAGGTCCTGGACCACGACCCGATGGCCCTCGACAAGCGCCTGGCCAGCGAAAGCGGTCCGGCTGGTGAGGGTGGTGGCCGCGAGCGCGGCGATCGTCCCGACCGCGGCCCCCGCCGCGATCGCCGCGAACCGGCGAACGCCTAAGGATCCGAAGAGATGCTGTCTCCGAAGAAGACCAAGTACCGCAAGCAGTTCAAGGGCCGCATCCACGGCCTGGCCAAGGGCGGTTTCACCCTGAACTTCGGCTCCTACGGCCTGAAGTCGGTGGAGCCCGAGCGCGTCACGGCGCGGCAGATCGAGGCGGCCCGCCGCGCGATCACCCGCCAGATGAAGCGCCAGGGCCGGGTGTGGATCCGGATCTATCCGGACGTTCCCGTGACCGGCAAGCCGGCCGAAGTCCGGATGGGCAAGGGCAAGGGCGCGGTGGAGTTCTGGGCCGCCCGGGTTCACCCCGGCCGGATCATGTTTGAAATCGACGGCGTGCCGGACGATGTGGCCCGTGAAGCCCTGCGCCTCGGCGCGGCGAAGCTTCCGGTGAAGACCCGCATCGTGACGCGGATCGACGCCCCGGTCGCGGAGCACGCGTGATGAAGATCGACGAAATCCGGGGTCTGACCCCCGACCAGCTGGCCGACCAGCTCGTCTCCCTCAAGAAGGAGCAGTTCAACCTGCGCTTCCAGAAGGCGACCGGCCAGATCGAGAAGACCCACCGCGTGGAAGAGGTGCGCAAGGATATCGCGCGCATCAAGACCGTCCTGCGCGCGAAGCAGGCCCAGGCCTGAGGAGAACCGACAGATGCCGAAGCGAATTCTCGAGGGCGTGGTCGTCTCCGACAAGGGCGACAAGACGGTCGTGGTGAAGGTCGAACGGACCTTCCTGCACCCGGTGCTGAAGAAGACCGTCCGCCGGTCCAAGAAGTACCACGCCCATGACGAGGCCAATGCCTACAAGTCCGGCGAAGGCGTCCGCATCATCGAATGCGCGCCCAAGTCCAAGACCAAAACCTGGGAAGTGCTGCCTAAGGGCGGCGCGGCCCAAGAAGCCTAAGGATCTGAACCCATGATCCAGATGCAAACTAACCTGGACGTCGCCGACAATTCCGGCGCCCGCCGGGTCATGTGCATCAAGGTGCTGGGCGGCGCGAAGCGCCGTTACGCCAGCGTCGGTGACAAGATCGTCGTCTCCGTGAAGGAGGCGATCCCGCGCGGCCGCGTGAAGAAAGGCGATGTGCTGCAAGCCATCGTCGTGCGCACGAGCCAGGCCATCAAGCGCAAGGACGGTTCGGTGATCCGGTTCGACAAGAACGCCGCCGTCATCGTCAACAAGTCGTCCGAGCCGATCGGCACGCGGATCTTTGGCCCGGTTCCCCGCGAACTGCGCGCCAAGAACCACATGAAGATCATCTCGCTCGCTCCCGAGGTGCTGTGATGGCTGCGAAGATCAAGAAGGGGGACCAGGTCATGGTCCTCACCGGCAAGGACAAGGGCCGTCAGGGCGCCGTCCTGAAGGTGCTCCCGCAAGAGCAGCGCGTCGTGGTGCAGGGCCTGAACATGGTCCAGCGCCACACCCGTCCGTCCCAGTTGGATCCCCAAGGCGGGATCAAGCACAAGGAAGCGTCGATCCACCTGTCGAACGTGGCTGTGGTCGACTCCAACGGCAAGCCGACCCGCGTCGGCTTCAAGGTTGAAGGCGACAAGAAGGTCCGTATCGCCAAGACGACCGGCGAGGTGATCAATGGCTGATCAAGCTTACGAACCGCGGCTCAAGTCCGAGTACCGCTCGCGCATCCGTGCCAAGCTGAAGGAAAAGTTCGGCTACACGAACGAGATGCAGATCCCGAAGCTCGAGAAGATCGTGATCAACATGGGCGTGGGCGAAGCTGTCGCCGACTCCAAGAAGATCAACTCGGCGATGGCGGACCTGGCGAAGATCGCCGGCCAGAAGCCGGTGGCCACCAAGGCCCGCACGTCGATCGCCGGCTTCAAGCTGCGCGAAGGCATGACGGTGGGCTGCAAGGTGACCCTCCGCAAGGACCAGATGTACGAGTTCCTCGATCGTCTGATCACCATCGCGCTGCCGCGCGTGAAGGACTTCCGGGGCCTGAAGCCCACGTCGTTCGACGGCCGCGGCAACTACGCCATGGGTCTGAAGGAGCACATCGTGTTCCCGGAGATCAACTACGACCAGATCGACCAGATCTGGGGCATGGACATCATCGTCACCACGACTGCGAAGACCGACGACGAAGCGCGTGAGCTTCTTCGGGAATTCCAGTTCCCGTTCGTCCAAGCGCAAGCTTAAGCGGCGGGAAGGATAAAGACACATGGCCAAGAAAAGCGCTGTCAACCGTAACGAACGGGTCAAGCAACTCGTGAAGCAGCACGCCGCCAAGCGCGAGGCGCTGAAGGCGGTTGCGAACAACGAGAGCCTGCCGCTGGAGGAGCGTTTCGACGCCCGCCTCAAGCTGGCCGAGCTGCCCCGCAACTCGTCCAAGACCCGGATTCGCAACCGCTGCGAAGTCACGGGCCGTCCGCGCGGTTACTACCGCAAGCTGAAGATGAGCCGGATTTCCCTGCGCGACCTCGGGTCCGCTGGGCTGATCCCCGGTCTCGTCAAGTCGAGCTGGTAAGGGGAGGGTCGAATGGTCAATGACCCCATCGGCGATCTGATCGCCCGCATCAAGAACGCCGCCCAGCGCGGCCGCAACAAGCTGTCGACCCCGGCGTCGAAGATGCGCGCGCGCGTCCTCGATGTGCTGCTCGATGAAGGCTACATCCGCGGCTACCACCTGGTGGAAAAGCCCGGCGCCTTCCCCGAGTTCGAGATCGAGCTGAAGTACTTTGACGGCGCGCCCGTCATCGTCGAGATCAGCCGCGTCTCCAAGCCCGGCCGTCGCGTCTATTCGTCGATCAAGGACCTGAAGCCGGTGAAGAACGGCCTCGGGATCTCGATCCTGTCGACGCCGAAGGGCGTCATGTCGGACACCGCGGCCCGCGAGGCCAACGTGGGCGGCGAAGTGCTCTGCCGGGTCTACTAAGATGTCTCGTATCGGAAAGAAGGCGGTCGCCGTTCCCAGCGGGGTCACGGTGACCATCGACGGCCAGACGGTCACGGTGAAGGGCCCCAAGGGCCAGCTCGCCTGGACGGTCGCCGAAGAGATCGAGGTCAAGCAGGAGGGCGGGGAAATCACGCTCTCCAAGCGCCAGGAAACCACCCGCGCGCAAGCGATGTGGGGCCTCTCGCGCACGCTGGTCAACAACATGGTCGTGGGCGTGACCCAGGGCTATGAGCAGACCCTCGAGCTGGTCGGCGTCGGCTATCGCGCGGCGATGAAGGGCCAGGCGCTCTCCATGCAGCTGGGCTTCAGCCACGACGTGGACATCCCGCCGCCGGCGGGCATCTCGTTCGCCGTGCCGAAGCAGACCGAGATCAAGATCTCGGGCATCGACAAGCAGATGGTCGGCGAAATCGCCGCCCGGATCCGCCGCATCCGTCCGCCGGAGCCCTACAAGGGCAAGGGCGTGCGCTATCAGGGCGAGACGGTCCGGCGCAAGGAAGGCAAGAAGAAGTAAGCCATGGCCCTTTCTCCCCGCGAATCCACCCAGCGCCGCGCCCAGCGCGTCCGCACCCGGCTCCGCAAGGTGGCCAACGGCCGCCCGCGCCTGTCGGTCTTCCGTTCGGCCAAGAACATCTACGCCCAGATCATCGACGATGAGAACGGCGTGACGCTCGCGGCCGCCTCCTCGCTGGAAGGCGAGAAGGCCAAGGCGAAGGGCTCGGACAAGGACGCCGCCGCCAAGGTCGGCGCCCTCGTGGCCCAGCGCGCGATCGAGAAGGGCGTCAAGGACGTCGTGTTCGATCGTGGCGGCTACCTGTACCACGGCCGGGTGAAGGCCCTGGCGGACGCCGCGCGCGAAGCCGGCCTGAATTTCTAAGGAACGATCATGGCTCGCAGAGACGAACAGCGCGGCGGCGATCGTCGCAATCGGAACGAAGAAGAGCGCGACAGCGAAATCGTCGAGAAGCTGGTGCACATCAACCGCGTCGCGGCCACCGTGAAGGGCGGCCGCCGGTTCTCCTTCGCCGCCCTCATGGTTGTGGGCGACCAGAAGGGCCGCGTGGGCTTCGGTCATGGCAAGGCGCGCGAAGTGCCGGAAGCCATCCGCAAGGCGACCGAAGAAGCCAAGAAGTCGATGATCCGCGTTCCGCTGCGCGAGAGCCGCACCCTGCACCACGACGGCAATGGCCGCTGGGGCGCGGGCAAGGTCATGGTTCGCGCGGCGCCTCCCGGCACCGGCGTCATCGCCGGCGGTCCGATGCGGGCCGTCCTCGAAACCCTGGGCGTCCAGGACGTCGTCGGCAAGTCGGTCGGCTCGTCCAACCCCTACAACATGGTGCGCGCGACGTTCGAAGCGCTGAAGGCCCAATCCTCGCCCCGCCAAGTGGCGGCCAAGCGCGGCAAGAAGGTCTCCGACGTGATCGGCCGCCGCGCGGACGGCGCCTCGGCCGCGCAGCCGGCCGCCGACGCGGAAGGTTAATCACATGGCCAAAGTCACCGTTCGCCAGACCGGCAGCCCGATCCGCCGGACCAAGGACCAGCGCGCGACCCTCGCGGGCCTGGGCCTGAACAAGGTGGGCCGGGTCTCCACGCTCGAGGACACCCCCTCGGTGCGCGGCATGATCGCCAAGGTCCATCACCTGATCGAGGTCGTGGAGGGCTAAGCTCCGCGACTTCCGGGGCCCTTCGGGCCCCCTTCGGCCTTTCTGGGCCACTGTCTTCAACGCCGAGTCCGGCCTGCGCCGGGCGCCAGATCTCCAAGGAGAGGCACATATGACCAAGCTGAACGAACTCGCTCCGCGCGAAGGCTCCACCAAGGGCCGCATGCGCGTCGGCCGCGGCCCGGGCTCGGGCAAGGGCAAGACCGCCGGTCGCGGCGTGAAGGGCCAGAAGGCGCGCACCGGCGTCTCGATCGCCGGCTTCGAAGGCGGCCAGATGCCGCTGCACATGCGCATGCCCAAGCGTGGCTTCAACTCGCGCAACCGCAAGGACTTCGCCGAAGTGAACCTGTGGCGCATCGAGCAGGCGATCGCCGCCGGCAAGCTCGACGCCAAGGCCGCCATCGACGCCGACGCCCTGCTGAAGGCCGGCGTGATCCGTCGCGCCAAGGATGGCGTGAAGCTGCTGGGCGAGGGCGAGCTGAAGTCGAAGCTGAACCTCACCGTCTATTCCGCCACCGCCTCGGCCCGCACGGCCGTCGAAAAGGCCGGCGGCTCGCTGACCACGACCAAGGTCGAAGCCAAGGCCGAAGAGGCCTAAGGCGTCCTGCGGCGACGCCGGCCTCGCTATCGGGGCCGGCGCGTCCTATCTCAGCAGGAATACGAGTCAGGGGATTTGCTGAATGGCTTCGGCCGCTGAACAGCTCGCCGCCAATCTGAACTTCGACGCCTTCCGCAAGGCCACGGAGCTTCACAAGCGTATCTGGTTCACGCTCTGGGCGCTGATCGTCTATCGCCTGGGGACCTACATCCCGATCCCGGGCATCGACCCGGTCGCCTTCCAGCAGGCGTTCTCCGGCCAGGCCCAGGGCATCCTGGGCATGTTCAACATGTTCTCCGGCGGCGCCGTCGAGCGGATGGCCATCTTCGCCCTGAACGTGATGCCGTACATCTCGGCCTCGATCATCGTGCAGCTGCTCGGAACGGTCTATCCGCCGTGGGAGAAGCTGCGGAAGGAAGGCGGCGAGGCGGGGCGCAAGACGCTCAACCAGTACACCCGCTACCTGACCGTCGCCCTGGCGGTGTTCCAGTCCTTCGGCATCGCCGCGGGCCTGTCGCAGAGCCCCGGCCTGGTCGAGAACCCGGGCATCTTCTTCATCGTCTCGACCGTGGTCACCCTGACGGGCGGCACCATGTTCCTGATGTGGCTGGGCGAGCAGATCACCAGCCGCGGCGTCGGCAACGGCATCTCGCTGCTGATCTTCGCCGGTATCGTGGCCGTCCTGCCGCAGTACCTGTTCCAGGCGCTGGAACTCACCCGCACGGGCTCGATGAACTCGGGCACCCTGTTCCTGATGCTGGTGCTGGTCATCGCCGTGACCGTGGCGATCGTCTTCATGGAGCGCTCGCAGCGCCGCCTGCTGGTCCAGTATCCCAAGCGCCAGGTGGGCAACCGCATGTTCGGCGGCGACACCTCGTTCCTGCCGCTGAAGATCAACACCTCGGGGGTGATCCCGCCGATCTTCGCCTCGTCGCTGCTGCTGCTGCCGGCGACCGTGATGGGCTTCGCCGCGACGGCGAACCTGCCGGAATGGCTGCAATGGCTGCCGCTCGCGGTGGGCCAGCTCCAGCACGGCCAGCCGCTGTTCATGGTGCTCTACGGCGCGCTGATCATCTTCTTCTGCTTCTTCTACACCTCGGTCGTCTTCAACCCCGAGGACACGGCGGAGAACCTGCGCAAGTACGGCGGCTTCCTGCCGGGCATCCGCCCCGGCAAGCGGACGGCCGAGTACCTGGACTTCGTGCTGACCCGCCTGACCGTGATCGGCGCCGGCTACATCACCCTCGTGTGCCTGCTGCCCGAAGGCCTGATGCGGTTCACGGGGACGCAGTTCTACATGGGCGGCACGTCGCTGCTCATCGTCGTCAGCGTCACCATGGACACGGTGGCCCAGATCCAGTCCCACCTGCTGGCGCACCAGTACGAGGGCCTGATCAAGAAGTCGAAGCTGCGGGGCGGCCGGCGCTAGGGCGGCCGCCTTGGGTGACGTTGCGGTACGGCGCCATCAAGAGCGCCGCGTGAGGGGATCGCTATGAACCTGATTCTGTTCGGGCCGCCGGCGGCGGGGAAGGGCACCCAGGCCAAGCGCCTGGTCGAAGGCCGCAACATGGTTCAGCTCTCCACGGGCGACATGCTGCGCGCGGCGATCGCGTCCGGTTCGGAGCTGGGCAAACGCGTCGAGGGCATCATGCAGCGCGGCGAGCTGGTCTCGGACGAGATCGTCGTCGAGCTGATCGAATCCCGGCTGCCCGAGGCCGAGGCGGCCGGCGGCGCCATCTTCGACGGCTTCCCCCGCACGCTTCCCCAGGCCGAGGCCCTGGACAAGATGCTGAAGGGCCGGGGCAGCCAGATCGACCTGGTCCTGCGTCTCTGCGTGGACGACGAGGCCCTGAAGCAGCGGATCGCCGGCCGCTTCGCCGAGTCGGGCCGCCCGGACGACAACCCCGAGAGCTTCGTGGTGCGGCTCAACGCCTACAACGCCAACACCGCGCCGCTGCTGCCGTACTACGAGGGGCAGGGGAAGCTGGTGGAAGTGGACGGCATGGGCGCGATCGAAACCGTCGCCGCCGCCATCGACGCCGCCCTGGACAAGCCCCGCGGCTGAACGTCCAGGCCGATTGCGGATCACGCGCACTCATGCTTTCCTTCCTCGCGTCGGGCCTCAAATCCCGCGTGACGAACCCGTGCGGGGCATCCACCCCCTTGCGCGTGCAGCATTTCGTTCACATTTGGGCGTTTCGGCCATTGACGGGGGTACCCCGATCCATATAACGAAGCGCTTCCGCGAAAGAGCGCGAAGGACGCGCCGGCCTATGCCTATGGCAGCTAGGGGCCGGGGCGCCGTTTGCGCTTTTCTTGCGTGATCAGGAGATTACCTACGTGGCCCGTATCGCTGGCGTCAACATTCCCACGAACAAGCGCGTCGTGATCGCGCTGCAGTACATCCATGGCATCGGCGAGGCGAAGGCCCGCGAGATCGTCAGCAAGGTCGGTATCGAGGACGCGCGCCGCGTCAATCAGCTGACCGATGCGGAAGTCCTGCAGATCCGCGAGACGATCGACCGCGACTACATGGTCGAAGGCGACCTGCGCCGCGAGACCGCGGTCAACATCAAGCGCCTGATGGACCTGGCCTGCTACCGCGGCCTGCGCCACCGCAAGGGCCTGCCGGTCCGCGGCCAGCGCACCCACACCAACGCCCGCACCCGTAAGGGTCCGGCCAAGCCGATCGCCGGCAAGAAGAAGTAAGAGAGCGGATCTCGATGGCCAAGGAACCGGCGCGCGTCAAACGCCGCGAGCGCAAGAACATCACGTCGGGCGTCGCCCACGTGAACGCCTCGTTCAACAACACCATGGTGACCATCACCGACGCCCAGGGGAACACGATCTCCTGGTCCAGCGCCGGCCTGATGGGTTTCAAGGGTTCGCGTAAGTCGACGCCCTACGCCGCCCAGATGGCGGCCGAGGACGCCGGCCGTAAGGCCGCCGAACACGGCGTGCGCACGCTGGAAGTCAACGTCTCGGGCCCCGGCTCGGGCCGTGAGTCCGCGCTCCGCGCCCTGCAGGCGGTGGGTATGACGATCACCACCATCCGGGATGTGACGCCCATTCCGCACAACGGCTGCCGCCCGCCCAAGCGCCGGCGCGTCTAGCCGCCCGAGCTACTATTCCCTGACGCCGGTCCGCGGTTCTGCGGCCGGCGATCCTGCGTTTTCGAGGGACACACGTGATCGAACGAAACTGGAATGAACTAATCCGTCCCGAGAAGCCGCAAATCGAGACCGGCGCCGACGCCAGCCGCAAGGCGCGTCTGGTGGCCGAGCCCCTCGAACGCGGGTTCGGCGTGACCCTGGGCAACAGCCTGCGGCGCGTGCTTCTCTCCTCCCTGCAGGGCGCGGCCGTGACCGCGGTGCAGATCGACGGCGTGGTCCACGAGTTCTCCTCGCTGGAAGGCGTGCGTGAGGACGTCGTCGACATCGTCCTGAACATCAAGCAACTGGCGCTGCGCATGCACGCCGAGGGCCCGAAGCGTATGACGCTGCGCGCCACCGGCCCGGGCGCGGTGACCGCCGGCCAGATCGAAGCGCCGTCGGACATCGAGATCCTGAACCCCGACCACGTGCTCTGCACGCTGGACGACGGCGCCACCGTGCGCATGGAGTTCACGGTCCAGACCGGCAAGGGCTACGTCGCCGCCGAGTTCAACCGTCCGGAAGACGCCCCGATCGGCCTGATCGCCGTCGACGCCCTCTACTCGCCGGTCAAGCGCGTCGCCTATCGGGTCGAACCCACCCGTCAGGGCCAGAGCCTCGACTACGACAAGCTGATCATGGAAGTGGAGACCAACGGCGCGGTCAGCCCGGTGGACGCCGTGGCCTACGCCGCCCGCATCCTCCAGGACCAGCTGCAGATCTTCATCACCTTCGAAGAGCCGAAGAAGAAGGTCGAGGGCGAGGCCAAGCCGGAGCTGCCGTTCAACCCGGCGCTGCTGAAGAAGGTGGACGAGCTCGAGCTCTCCGTCCGTTCGGCCAACTGCCTGAAGAACGACAACATCGTCTACATCGGCGACCTCATCCAGAAGACCGAGGCGGAGATGCTCCGCACCCCGAACTTCGGCCGCAAGTCGCTGAACGAGATCAAGGAAGTTCTCGCCGGGATGGGTCTCCACCTCGGCATGGACGTGCCGAACTGGCCGCCCGAGAACATCGAAGAGCTCGCGAAGAAGTTCGAAGACCAGATGTAAGACCCTTTCGCGCCGACTCCGGGACCGCTTCGGCGGTCCGGGCCCGACGAAGCCGCAACAGCGGCGGAGGGCCCCGGCGCTTCGTAGTGACCCAGGCGGGAGCAGGCTGGGACTTGGTTAGGCGGCGTCCATCCATCGGACGCCAAGCGGGTCAGATGACCCAGGAGAATGAGAGATGCGTCACGGCAAAGCCCACCGCAAACTGGGTCGTACGTCCGCCCACCGGACGGCGATGTTCGCCAACATGTCCGCGAGCCTGATCAAGCACGAGCAAATCGTGACCACCCTGCCGAAGGCGAAGGAGCTCCGCCCCTTCGTCGAGAAGCTGGTGACCCTGGCCAAGCGCGGCAACCTGCACGCTCGCCGCCAGGCCATCAGCCAGGTGCGTGACGTTGAACAGGTCGGCAAGCTGTTCTCGGTGCTCGGCCCGCGCTACGCCGGCCGCAACGGCGGGTACATCCGCGTCCTGAAGGCGGGCTACCGCCACGGCGACAACGCTGCGATGGCGGTGATCGAGTTCGTGGACCGCGATCCGGCCGAAAAGGGCAAGGACTCCGGTCCGACCGCCGAAGCCGGCTTCGGCGGCGACGAATAGGCCGCATCGGCGATTGAAATCTGCGAGGCCCCGGAAGGCGACTTCCGGGGCCTTTCGCGTTTTAGGCCGCTTCTTCGGCTTGGCGGGCCTGCGTCTGCGACCACCAGTCGCCCAGCGCGTCGATCACCGGCATCAGCTGCTCACCCGCCTCGGTGAGCGCATACTCCACCCGGGGCGGAACCTCCGGAAAGGCGGTCCGTGAGATGACGCCCGCGTCCTCCAGCGCCCGCAGCTCGTGGGTCAGCATCTGCTGGGAGATCCCGGCGTTGGCCCGACGCAGGGCGTTGAAGCGCATCGGCCCCTTCGAGAGATAGTAGAGGATCAGCGCGCGCCAGCGGCCGCTCAGCAGGACCATCGCCCCCTCGATCGGGCATTCCGAGACGCGATCCAGCATCGCCGTGTTCCTCTCCAAAGGTCCTGCTTTCGTGACCAGGTCAGACTTTTCTGCGTTCTTGGCCGGCCGATTCCATGTGGCTACTTGGGTGTTCCGTTCAACAGCCTGGAGTGCTGATCCATGGAACCCATCCTCGTTTACGGCCACCCGCTGGGCAGCAGCATGGGCCTCGTCGCCGCCCTGGAATGGTTGGGCCAGCCCTACCGGCTGACCCGCATCGACCTGTTCACCGAGGTGCGGGCCGAGCCCTACCTGCGCCTCAACGGCCGCGGGGAGGCGCCGCTGCTGATCACCGACAGGGGCGAGGCGCTTTCCGAGACCCTGGCCATCGCGCTGTGGCTGGAGGGTCGCGACACCGAACGTCGGATCAGCTACGCGCCGGGCAGCCGCCAGGCGGATCTGCTGCATCAGTACATGGCTTTTCTCAACACCGGCTTCACCGCCGCCGTGGGGCCCTACTGGGCGGCCATGGAAGCCCCCGATGCGACGCCTGAAGAGCAGGCGGCTTGGCGGGCGCTCGGCCGTCGCCAGGTCAACGACCGCCACCGCAAGCTGGAGGCGATGATCGGGGCGGGACCTTATCTGCTGGGCGAGCGTCCAACGCTGGCCGACGCCCTGTTCGTTGGCGTCGCCCGCTGGGCGGATTTCCACGAGGCGATCGATCCGGCCGACTATCCGAAGATCGCCGCGCTCAAGGCCCGCCTCCACGACGACCCGGCCGTGCGCTTCGCCGTGGCGCTCGAAGCGGGGGAGCCCGCGACCAGCCCCGCGCTGAAGGGGCACGTGCCGCTGGAGGAACTGACGCAGCGCGCGGCGGCCTAACCGCGGGGGCAGGCGGCGTTGCAGGATCGTCGCGGCGCGCGGATAGGGTGGCGGACATGCTTCGCTTCCTCGCCGCTCTCGCCGCCGTCCTGCTCGCCGCCTGCGCCACGATCCCGACGCCGGCCCGCGACGCCCCGCCGGTGATCCTGGTCTCCATCGACGGGTTCCGGCCGGATTACCTGGACCGCGGCGTGACGCCTGTTCTGTCGGGGCTGGCCGCCGGCGGGGTGCGGGGCGCGATGCGGCCCTCGTTCCCATCCAAGACCTTCCCGAACCATTACGCCCTGGTCACCGGCCTGCGGCCGGACCGCAACGGCATCGTGGAGAACACCTTCGAGGACCCGCGCTGGCCGGGCGAGACCTTCCGGATGTCGAACCGGCAGGCGGTGCAGGACCGGCGCTGGTGGGACGAGGCGACGCCGATCTGGGTCAGCGCCGAGCGGGCCGGGATCGCCACGGCCCCGGTGTTCTGGCCCGGCGCGGAGGCGGCGATCCAGGGCGTGCGGCCGCGCCACTACACCGCGTTCGACATGGCGACGCCGAACGAGGTGCGGGTGGAGCGTCTGCTGAGCCTGCTGGACCTGCCCCCTGCGGAGCGGCCGCGGTTCCTGACGCTCTACTTCGACACCATCGACACGGCAGGACACGACTATGGACCTAGCGCGCCCGAAACCCTCGCGGCGGTCGCCCAGGCGGACGCCGAGATCGGCCGACTGGTGCAGGGGCTCAAGGCGCGCGGTGTCGCGGCGAACCTGATCGTAGTGGCGGACCACGGGATGGCCCCGCTGTCGCCCGACCGTACGCTCTATATGGACGACCACCTGCCGGCGGACGCCTATCGATCCCTGGCGGGCGGAGCGTTCATGACGATCTATCCCGCCCCTGGGCGCGAGCGCGAGGTCGCGGCCGCCCTGCTGAAGCCGCATGATCGTTTCGAGTGCTGGGCCAAGGCCGATATTCCGGCCCGCTTCCACTATGGCAGGAACCCGCGCGTGGCGCCGTTCTTCTGCCTGCCCCAGACCGGCTGGGTGCTGACGACCCGATCCCACAGGCCCAAGAAGCCGGAGTGGGGCGCCCACGGCTTCGATCCCGAGAGCCCCGAGATGGCGGCGGTGTTCGTCGCCCACGGACCCGCCTTCCGCGCGGGCGTGACGCTGCCGGCGTTCGACAACGTCAGCGTCTATCCGCTGCTGGCGCGGCTCCTGGAGGTAAAGCCTGAACCGGGCGACGGGCGGATCGAAGACGTGACGGCCGCTCTGGCCCCTTGACGATATAATTGCGATATGCGTTAAATATTGTCAGATGGCGAAATGAATTGATCGTATCGCCTCGATGCGAGGAGGGCCGAGCATGGCCGATTGGCGATCCCCCCTGACGTCCGCCGTGGTCTACCGCGACCCCAAGGCCGCCTTGAAATTCCTGGAGGCGGCGTTCGGCTTTGAACTGTTCATGCTGATCGAAGACGCCGAGGGGAGCCTCGTTCATTCCGAGATGCGGTTCGGCGATGCTGCGATCATGGTCGGCTACGAGTGGAGCGACGAATACAAGAGCCCGGCATCCGTCGGCGGCAAGGTCACGCAGTCGGTGCACATCCGGGTCGAGACCGACATCGACGCCCACTGCGAGCGGGCGCGAGCGGCGGGCATGGAGATCGTGATGGCCCCGGCGGACCAATTCTACGGCGCACGCACCTATCGCTGCCGCGACCCTGAAGGCCACATCTGGACGGTGGCCCAGGAGGTGAAGGCGGTCAGTCGCGAGGAAGCCGAGGCGGCCACGGGTCTCAAGATCACCGGGTGGATCTGATGCGGCTCGACCTGGAAGATGCCTACCTGAGCCTGGACGGGCAGGGGAGGTTGAACCGCCATCCTGTCGAGGGCTTCTGGGAAACCATCGACGAGAATCCCGACGTGCTCAGTACGCTGGTCTCGGCCTATGTGAGCGAGGGCGACTGGCCGAACTGGGAGATGCATCCCGGCGGCGACGAGGCGTTGGTGCTGGTCGAGGGGCGCATGGCGATCATCCTGGAGAACGCCGACGGCGAGCAGCGCATCGAGATGGCGCCGGGCGCAACCTGCATCGTGCCGAAGGGCGTCTGGCATCGCGCAATCGTGCCGGAGCCAAGCCGCTTCATCGCCATCACCCATGGGGCCGGAACCCAGCATCGGCTCGTCTGATGCCCTCCGCCGCTCTCGATCTGACGTTGGCCGCACTGGCCGATCCGCACCGGCGGCGTGTCGTCGACCTGCTGGCCGAGCGGCCGCGGGCGGCGGGCGAGCTGGCGCGAGAGCTGGCCATATCCGCGCCCGCCATGAGCCGGCACCTGCGGACCCTGCGCGCCAGCGGTCTGGTGGAGGAGAGTCATCCCGAGTTCGATGCGCGGGTGCGCATCTACGCGCTGAGGCCCGAGCCCATGGTCCATCTGCTGCGCTGGCTGGAAGAGAGCGAGCGGCTCTGGAGCGCCCAGCTCCTGGCCTTCAAGACCTATGTCGAGCGGGACGCATGACCTCGAAGGTCTATGTGGCGCTGCGGGTGAAGGCGACCCCGGCGCGGGCCTTCGAGGTCTTCACCCAGGAGATCGGCGACTGGTGGCGGCCGAGCGGCCTGTTCCAGACGACGCCGCGGCCACCCGGCCGCCTGGCGTTCGAGGACCGCCGGCTGATCGAGATCCTGGCCGGCGGCAAGGTCTTCGAAATCGGCAAGGTGCTGGTCTGGGAGCCGGCGGAACGGCTGGTGTTCTCATGGCGGCAGGCGAACTTCCCGCCGGATCTCCACACCGAGGTCGAGGTGCGGTTCGAGGCGGTGGGCGCGGAGACCCGTGTCAGCGTCGAACACCGCGGCTTCCATCAGGTTCCGGCCGAGAGCGCCGCCCGCCACGGCTTTCCGGATCAGGCATTGCTGGCGCGGCTCGCGGAATGGTGGCAGGCGCAGCTGCGCAGTGTGGCGGGGCGCGTCGGGTGACGTCGTTGCGGCGGTTTCGGGTTTGTCCGATGTTGCGGGCTTGAGGGGAAACGACATGAGCGGTGAGACCGCAGGCGCGGCGGCGGGGCGGCAGGCCAGCTTCCGGTTCATCTTCGCCCTGGCGCTGATGAATTCGCTGTCGTTCGGGATCATGATCCCGATCCTGCCCAACCTGATCAAGGAATTCACCGGCGGCGACACCGCGGCGGCCTCCGAATGGAACGTGCTGTTCGCCACCACCTGGGGCCTGATGCAGTTCTTCTGCGGGCCGATCCTGGGTCTGATGGCCGACCGCTGGGGGCGGCGGCCGGTGCTGCTGATCTCGCTGTTCGGCCTGGGCGTCGACTTCCTGTTCATGGCCTTCGCACCGACGCTGTGGTGGCTGTTCGTGGGGCGGGTGCTGAACGGGCTGACGGCCGCCAGCTTCTCCACCGCGAACGCCTATCTGGCCGACGTCACGCCGCCGCAGGACCGGGCCAAGGTGTTCGGCTGGATGAGTTCCGCCTTCAGCTTCGGCTTCATCTTCGGGCCCGCGTTCGGCGGCTGGCTGGGCGAGGTGGACCTGCGACTGCCGTTCCTCGCGGCGGCGGCCATCACCCTGCTGAACTTCCTCTACGGTCTCTTTGTGCTGCCGGAGAGCCTGCCGGCCGAGAAGCGCGCGACGGCGTTCGACTGGCGCAAGGCCAATCCGCTGGGCTCGCTCCGGCTGCTGCGGGCGCATGTCGGCCTGCTGCCGCTGGCGGGCGTCGGCTTCCTGTTCCAGCTCGCCCACATGGTGCTGCCGTCGATCTTCGTGCTGTACGCGGGCTATCGTTATGGCTGGTCCACGGGCGTGCTCGGCATGACTTTCATCGCCACGGGGGTCGCGGGCGTCATCGTCCAGACCCTGCTGATCGGGCCGGTGGTCAAACGTATCGGCGAGCGGAACGCCGTGCTCCTGGGGGCGGCCTCGGGGATGCTCGGCTTCATCTGGTACGGCTGGGCGCCCACCGGGCCGCTTTACCTGGCCGCCGTGCCGGTCTTCGCCTTCATCGGGTTCCTGATGCCGGGCCTGCAGGGCTTGATGACCCGTCGGGTGGGCCCGCATGAGCAGGGCCAGCTGCAGGGGGCGAACCAGAGCCTGCAGGGGATGGCCGCGATCTTCGGCCCGCTGATCTTCGGCGAGGTTTTCGCCTGGTCGATCCGGCACGAGGACTTCCATGTGCCGGGCCTGGCGATCTATCTGGCAGCCGGAATGCTGGCCTTGGCGTTCATGCTGGCCTTTGCGACGGCGCGCCAACCAACGCCGGTGGCGTCGCCGGCGGAATAGGCGTCAAGCTTCGCCATCTTTGCGCCGGAAACCTGGGTAGCGTTCCGCCGTTCGTATTCGGAGACTCCATGCGCGCGCCTCGCGTCCTCATCCCCACGCTCACGATCGCCCTGGCCGCCGGTCAGGCGCTGGCCCAACCCGCCACCTTCGCCGAACCAACCCGCGCCCCGCCCACGAGCGCCGCGGCCATGAAGTCGTCGTTCGCGCCGGTGGTGCAGCGCGCGGCGCCGGCCGTGGTGAACATCTCCGCCAAGCGGATCGTGCGCCAGCAGGTCGACCCCTTCTGGCAGATGTTCGGCCTGGGCGTGCCGCAGGCGCGCGTGGCCCAGTCCCTGGGCTCCGGTGTCATCGTCCGCGCCGACGGAATTGTGGTCACCAACAACCACGTGGTGGAGGGCGGCCAGGAGATCACCGTAGCCCTCAACGACCGGCGTGAGTTCGCCGCCAAGATCCTGCTGGCCGACCCGCGCACGGACTTGGCCATCCTCAAGATCGACCTGCCGGCGGGCGAACGCCTGCAGGTGCTGGCCATGGACGACAGCGGGGACACGCAGGTGGGCGACCTGGTGCTGGCCATCGGCGACCCCTTCGGCGTCGGCCAGACGGTGACCAACGGGATCGTCTCGGCGCTGAACCGGATCACCGACCCGACGGGCGAGGGCGGCTCGGCCTATATCCAGACCGACGCGGCCATCAATCCGGGCAACTCGGGCGGCGCTCTCGTCGATATGGACGGCGACCTGATCGGGGTGAACAGCTTCATCCTCTCGCGGTCCGGCACCTCGTCCGGCGTCGGCTTTGCGATCCCCGCCGCCGTGGTGCGTCGCGTGGTCGAGACCGCCGTGGGCGGCGGCCGTGCGGTGGTGCGGCCGTGGCTGGGCGCCCGCATCCAGACGGTCACCGCGGAGATGGCGCGCAGCCTGGGCCTGCCCTTGCCGCAGGGCGCTCTGGTGGCCGACCTCTACCCCGGCGGACCCGCGGCGCGGGCCGGCCTTCGCCAGGGCGACGTCGTCCTGCAGGCCGATGGGCGGCCGGTGGTTGACGCCGGCGCGCTGAACTACGAGATCCGCAACAGGCGGCCGGGCGAAAGCATCCCGATCGTCGTGCGCCGGGCCACGGGCGGGCCGGACCAGACCCTGACCCTGCGCGCCGAGGCGCCGCCGGCCAACCCGCCGCGCGACGAGCGCACCCTGACCGGCCGCAACCCTTTCGCGGGCGCCACCGTGGTCAACCTGTCGCCGGCCGTCGCGGAGGAGCTGGGCCTGGACGCCCTGACCCAGACCGGGGTGCTGGTGACCAGCGTCGGCGGGGGCCCGGCGCGCAATGTGGGGCTGCGCCGGGGCGACATCGTGCGCGAGGTGAACGGCGTGCGGATGGGCAGCGTGCGCGACCTGGCCGCCGCCACCTCGGCCCAGGTCCGCACCTGGCGGGTCACCATCGAACGCGACGGCCGCCAGGTGACGGCGGTGTTCTCGGGATAGGCGTCGACCTCAGGCCGCTTCGCGCACCGCGCCCAATGCGCCGGCCTGCGCGATGGCGGCCTCGGTCGCGGCCTGCTTCAGGTCGGGGCTGATGTTGACGCCCTCAGCGCCGATGGTCTCAACGTCGGTGACGCCGATGAAGGCGAAGAAGCCGCGCAGGTAGCTCTCCTGGTGCTGCAGGGCGGCGGCGGGGCTCTCGGGGCCGTAGAAGCCGCCGCGCGAGGAGGCCAGGATCAGCCGCTTGCCGCCCGCCAGGCCCTCGGGCCCGGCTTCCGAATAGCGGAACGTGCGGCCGGCCACGGCGAGGTGGTCGATCCAGCTCTTGAGTTGGCTGGGGACGCCGAAGTTGTACATGGGAGCGCCGAGCACCACGATGTCGGCGGCGAGGAATTCCTCGAGAATCGCGTCGGCCTCGGCGACGTCCCGAGTCTGCTGCGGCGTGCGCTGGTCGGCCGGGGTGGCGCGGGCGGCGAGGAGGGCGCCCGACTGGTGCGGGGCCGGTGCGGCGGCGAGATCACGGTAGGTGATCTTGAGGCCGGGATGGGCGGCTTCGAGCGCGGCCACTGCCGCCGCGGAAATCTTCCGGCTGACCGAATGATCGCCGAGAATGCTGGAATCGACATGCAGAAGGTTCATGGGGAGGTCCTCAGGCTGGTATATTTTTGTGACCAGCACTATTTGAGTAACTGCGAGACCCCTCACAAGAAGGCACTTTTTTGGAACCCGCGCACACGCATGTGACCGATGGCGGCCTGTCGCACGACGAGCTGTTCGCGCGTATCGAAGCGCACGGGGTGGCTTCGGTGGCGCATAGCTGCCGTCCGATCACCGACATCCTGTCCCGGATCGGCGACAAGTGGAGCGTCATGATCGTCATGCTGCTGGCGGGCGGCCCGCGGCGGTTCAACGAGATGCGCCGGGCGATCAACGGCATCTCCCAGCGGATGTTGACCCTGACCCTGCGCGGGCTGGAGCGGGACGGGCTGGTGAGCCGCACGGTGTTCCCCACCATCCCGCCGCGGGTGGACTACGAACTGACCGAACTGGGCCAATCGCTACGCAAGCCTATCGAGGCCCTGGGCGAGTGGGCGTTCCGCAACCGTCCCGAAGTCGAGGCCGCCCGCGAGCGGTTCGACGCCGCCGCCGAGCCCAAGTAAGAGACCCCATGGCCGATCTGTTCGAAGCCGCCGGGCTCACGCCGTCGCAGCCGTCGCCGCTGGCCGACCGGCTGCGCCCGCAGCGGCTGGACGAGGTGGTTGGGCAGGAGCATCTGCTGGGCCCCGAGGGGCCGATCCGGCGGATGGCGGAGGCCAGGCGCCTCTCCTCGATGATCCTCTGGGGGCCGCCCGGCACGGGCAAGACCACCATCGCTCGCCTGCTGGCCAAGGAGGCCGGCTACGAGTTCCAGCAGCTGTCGGCCGTGTTCTCTGGCGTAGCGGACCTGAAGAAGGCCTTCGAGCAGGCGCGCACGCGGCGGCTGGCGGGGCAGGCGACGCTGCTGTTCGTCGACGAGATCCACCGCTTCAACCGCGCCCAGCAGGACGGCTTCCTGCCGTTCGTGGAGGAGGGGATCGTCACCCTGGTGGGCGCGACCACGGAAAACCCGTCCTTCGAGTTGAACGGGGCGCTCCTCTCGCGCAGCCAGGTCTATGTCCTGAAACGCCTGGACGACGACGCGCTGGAGATGCTGCTGGGCAAGGCCGAGGCGCACGAGGGCCGCCCGTTGCCGCTTGACGCCGAGGCCCGCGCCGCCCTGCGGGCCATGGCCGACGGGGACGGTCGCTACCTTCTGACCCTGGCGGAGACGCTGTTCAACATCGGCACGGCCAGGCCGCTGGACACCAAGGCCCTGGGGCAGGTGCTGCAGAAGCGCAGCCCCGCCTACGACAAGGACCGCGAGGAACACTACAACCTCATCTCGGCGCTGCATAAGTCGATCCGAGGGTCCGATCCGGACGCGGCGCTCTACTGGCTCGCGCGGATGTTGACCGGCGGGGAGGACCCGCTGTTCATCGCCCGGCGGCTGATCCGGGCGGCGGCCGAGGACATCGGCGAGGCGGATCCCATGTCGCTCGTCCTGGCGAACGCCGCCAAGGACACCTACGACTTCCTGGGCTCACCCGAGGGCGAGATCGCCCTGGCGCAGCTGGTGGTCCACCTGGCCGCGGCGCCCAAGTCCAACGCCGTCTATATGGCCTACAAAGCGGCGATGAAGGCGGCCAAGGAGACCGGCTCGCTGATGCCGCCGGCGCACATCCGCAATGCGCCGACCCGGCTGATGAAAGACCTGGGATACGGCAAGGGCTACGCCTACGACCACGACGCGCCGGAGGGCTTCTCGGGCCAGAACTACTTCCCCGAGGAGATGGAGCGCCGCCAGTTCTACCAGCCGCGCGGCGAGGGGTCCGAAGCGCGGATCAAGGAACGTCTGGAGCGCTGGGCCGCGCTGCGCCGCGAGCGCGGGGGCGACTGACGCCGACCATTGTTCCGCGAACTGAGCGGGCATAGGCTGCCTCCCAAGTCCACGGGAGGGACAAGAATGACCGAAACGATCGACACCGGCCGGCCGGCCGTGCCCTGGCACTTCTGGCTCGTGACCCTGGTCGCGCTGCTCTGGAACGGGTTCGGCGGCTACGACTACACGATGAGCCACCTGCAGGGCGAAGCCTACTACCGCCAGATGGGGATGACCGAGGCCCAGATCGGGTACATGGCGACCTATCCGGTGTGGATGCACGCCGTCTGGGCGGTGGGAGTCTGGGGATCGGTCCTGGGCTCGCTCCTGCTGCTCGCGCGCAGCCGCTGGGCGGCCTATGCGTTCGCCGTCTCGACCCTGGGGGCGGCCGGGGCGCTGGTCTACAACATCGCCACGCCCGGCCTGCTGGACGCGATGAGCCCGGTGATGCCGACGGTGATCGTGGTGATCTGCGTCGCCTTCGCCTGGTACGCGTGGGTGATGACGAGCCGGGGCGTTCTCCGCTAGACCCGCCATGTGAAGCCCGTCAGTCCCATCCAGCTCTCGCGCGACGAGATCGAGTTCGTGCGCGGGCTGGTGCTTTACGAGGACGCCGACATCTTGGCGCTGAACAAGCCCGCGGGCTTGTCCAGCCAGGGCGGGCGGGGGCAGGTGCATACGCTGGATGAACTTCTGTGGGCCTTCGCCCGCTCGGGGAAGGCGCGACCCCGGCTGATCCATCGTCTGGACCGCGACACCTCGGGCGTGATCCTCACGGCCAAGACCAAGCCGGCCGCAAGCTTTCTCGGCAAGGCGTTGATGAAGCGGCGCTTTTCCAAGGCCTACCTGGCGATCGTCACGCCTGGTGCGCCGGAGCCGAAGGGCGGCCGGATCGACCAGGCTCTGCGCCGGGACGAGCAGGGGCGGGAGGCGTACATGCGGCCCTGCGCACCCGACCATCCGGACGCCGAGACCGCCGTCTCGCGCTATCGGACCCTGAAACACACCGAAGTCGCCGCCCTGCTGGAGCTGGATCCCGAGACGGGCCGGATGCACCAGCTTCGGGTCCACCTGGCCCACATCGGCCGTCCGATCGCCGGCGATCCGCGCTATGGGGGCGCCCTGGTGGTGGGCGGCCATCCCGTGCCGCGGCTGATGCTGCACGCGACGGCGTTGAAGTTCCCGCACCCGGCCGGCGGTGAGAAGCGCCTCGAAGCGCCGCCGCCCGCGGACTTCGCCGCCCTGGTGACGGCGCTGGGGCTGGGCTGACGGAACGGCGCCGCCAAACGCTTCGTTTTGGCGTACAAGCATCGGAAGGGACACGCCTTTCCGAGTTTGGACCGTTTACCATGAAACGCCTCGTCGTCGTCGCCGCCGCCCTCTCGCTGGCCGCCTGCGCCACCGCGCCCACGCTGTACCAGCCCGCCGCCGGGCCTCAGGCCGTGGGATACTCCGAGTACCGGATCGAGCCCGGACGCTACCGCGTGACGTTCCGCGGCGGACCCGGCGCGCCGCCGCAGCAGGTGATGGACTACGCCCTGGTGCGGGCCGCCGACCTGGCGATCTCCGACGGCTACGACTGGTTCCGCGTGGCCGACCGTTTCACCGAGGGACGCCCCGACCGCGGGCCCCGCGTGGGGGTGGGCGTAGGCGGCGGCGACTACGGCTATCGCAGCGGAGTGAGCCTCGGCGTGGGAACGACCTTCAACCTCGGCGGCGGGCCCTCGCTGTCGACCACGATCGAGGTGGTCATGGGACGCGGCGAGCGTCCGCGCGGCGCCGACGTCTATGACGCCAGGGCGCTCCGCCGGACACTGGGCGAGCGCATCTAGCCGCCGCCAACCGCGACGTTGGCAAAAGCGGCCGCGCCGTCGCATAAGGCGCGGGATGCAGACTCTCCTCCTGGTGGCGGCTGGCGGCGCGACGGGCGCGGTGGCGCGCTATCTCCTCGGCACGCAGGCCATGCGGTCGCTGGGCGGCGGCTGGCCTTACGGCACCTTCGCGGCCAACATCCTGGGCGGCCTGCTGATGGGCGTGCTGGCCGGAGTGCTGGCGATGCGGGGCGGGGCGGACCAGGAGAAGTGGCGCCTGCTGCTGGGCGTGGGCGTCCTGGGCGGCTTCACCACCTTCTCGGCCTATTCGCTGGAGGTCGCCCTGCTGATCGAGCGGCGCGCCTACGGCCAGGCGGCGCTCTACAGCCTGGGTTCGGTGGTTCTCTCGGTGCTGGCGCTGTTCGCCGGCCTGATCCTGATGCGGCGGTTGCTGGCGTGAGGGAGGTCCGCACCCTCTATGTGGACAAGGGCGAGGACGGCGTGCGCCTGGACCGCTGGTTCAAGCGGCGCTGGCCGCACCTGAACCACATCCAGATCCAGAAGCTGACCCGCTCAGGCCAGATCCGGGTGGACGGCGCCCGGGCCAAACCGGACACGCGGCTGTCGGCCGGCAGCCAGGTCCGGGTGCCGCCGCTCCCCGACGCTCCGCCGCCGCGCGAGAAGGGTCAATTGGACAGCCGGGACGCGGCCTACGCCAAGAGCCTGGTGATCTACGAGGACGAGGAGGTCCTGGCCCTGAACAAGCCCTCGGGCCTGGCGGTGCAGGGCGGCACCAAGACGCTGAAGCACGTGGACCGGCTGCTCTCGGCCTGGGGCGAAGGGCTGGAGCGGCCCCGCCTAGTCCACCGGCTGGACCGCGACACCTCCGGGGTCCTGGTGCTGGGCAAGTCCCCGGCCGCGGCGGCGAAGCTCGCGGGCGCCTTCGCCAAGCGGCGGGCGCAGAAGATCTACTGGGCCATCGTGGCGGGGTTTCCGAAGCCGGGCGAAGGCGTGCTCGACCTGCCACTGGCCAAGAAGGGCGTCGGCGACCGCGAGATGATGGTCCCGGCCGATCCCAAGGACGAGCGCGCCGAGACCGCCGAGACCGAGTTCGTGACCATCGCCCGCGCCGGTCCCCGCGCCGCCTGGATGGCGCTGTGGCCGCACACGGGCCGCACGCACCAGCTGCGCGCCCACATGCTGGCCATGGGCCATCCCATCCTGGGCGATCCCAAATACAACACCGAGGCGTCGGTGGAGCTGTCGCAGGGACTGAAGCTGCAGCTCCACGCACGCCGCCTGATCCTGCCGCACCCGTCCCGCGGAACCCTGGCGCTGGAAGCTCCCATCAGCCCCGAACTGCGCGCCGGCTTCGAACGCTTCGGCTTCGACGAGCACGAGGCCGACCCCGAACCTTTCAAGAGGCGACGTTGAGCATCGAACCCCTGGACCGGGCCAAGGCCCTGCTGGACGAGGGCCGGCTGGAGGAGGCCCTGGCGATCACCACGCCGCTGGCCGACCATCCCGAACCCAGCCACCGCGCGCTGGCGATCCACGCCACGGCGCTGAAGGCAGTCGGGCGGCGCGAAGAGGCGCTGGTCTTCGACGAGCGCGCCACCATGCGGTTCCCGTCCAGCGGCGTGGCCTGGCACAACATCGCCGCCACCCTGGGCGACCTCGGCCATGGGGCGGAGGCGGTGGAGGCGATGAGCCGCGCCTTCCGCCTGGGCGTCGACGGCGCCCTGAGCTGGGGGGTCATGGCGCGGGCCAAGGCCGCGGCGGGCGACCTTGACGGCGCCGAGCAGGCCTATCTGGAAGCGTTGAAGCGCGCCCCGGGCCGGGCGGAGACGGCGGCCGAGTACGCCGACGTGGTCTGGATGCGGCGCGGGAACATCGGCGAGGCCCAGGCCGTGCTGGACCGCTGCGCCCATGCCGGCGGTCCGCCTGCGCCGCTGCTGCTGACCAAGGCGAAGCTGTATGAGGCTGCGGGCGAGCTGGACAAGGCGGCTGAACTGCTGGCGGTCGCGGCCGAGCGCCTGCCGGACGATGTTGCGCTGACCATGGCCGCGGCCCAAGCGGCGCTGGAGCGGGGCCGGTTGGACGAGGCCGAGCGCCTGGCCCTGGCCGCGGAGGCGCGCCTGCCGGACTCGCCGGGCGTGCTGAACCAGCTCGCCATCGTCTATCTCGCCACGGGCAAGGCGGACCTGGCGCTGGAGAAGGCCCGGAAGGGACTGGCCTTCGCGCCTGACAACCAGTCGCTCTGGGGCTGGGCGGCGACCGCGGCGCGGGCCGTGGGCGATCCCCTGTACCGCGAGCTCTACGACTACGACGCCATGGTCGGGGTCTACGACATCGAGGCGCCGGCGGGCTGGGACAGCCTGGAGGCCTATCTGGCCGATCTCGCCGCGGCGCTGGACCGGATCCACCTCTACAACCAGCACCCATCGTCTCAATCGCTGCGGCACGGAAGCCAGACCACCTATCGCCTGACCGGCTCCAACGACCCGGCGATCAAGGCCTTCTTCAAGGCCATCGACAAGCCGATCCGCCAGCACATCGCCGGCATGGGCGAAGGGACCGACCCGGTCCGGTCGCGTCGCAAGGACGGCTACCGGATCGAAGGCGCCTGGTCGGTGCGCTTGAAACCGGGCGGCTTCCACAAGGACCACTTCCATCCCGAGGGCTGGCTGTCGTCGGCCTTCTATGTGGAGACGCCGGACAGCGCGCTGGACCATCCCGACCGGCAAGGGTGGATCAGGTTCGGCCAGCCGCCGTTCCACACCGAGCCGGCTCTGCCCGCCGAGCACTTCGTCCGGCCGAGGCGCGGGCGGCTGGTCCTGTTCCCGTCCTACATGTGGCACGGCACCGTGCCCTTCACGACCGACGAGCGCCGGATGACGATCGCCTTCGACGCGGTGCCTGCCTAGACGAGTCCGGAGGCCGGCCGCACGTCCGCGCTGTCCGGGAAGATGGCGGTGTCGAGCGTTCGGCGATCCATGCCCAGGTGTTCGGCGAGCAGACCCTTCTGCAGGGCCCGCAGGTCGAGGGCGGGATAGAGGTCGCGATCCTCGTAGAGAGCCGGCCGCCGCAAGGTCGGCCAGTCGCCGACGATGCCGCCGGGCCTCAGCGCGCCGCCGAGGAGGAGTGAGGCGGACCCCGTGCCGTGGTCGGTGCCGCCGGTGCCGTTGGCGCGCACGGTGCGGCCGAACTCCGTGACCGCCAGGACCACCGTCTCGCGCCATGCGGGCCCCAGCCCGGCGTGGAGCCCATCTACGAGCGCGTCGAGGGCGGCCAGCCGCGCGGCCAGCAGCGGCCCCTGATTGGCGTGGGTGTCGAAGCCGTCGAGCGAGACGGCGGCCAGCTGCGGACCACCGGGCGCCCTCAGGAAGCCGGCCAGCGCCTCGCCCATCGCCCGGGCGGCGGCCGCACCCTGGGCCGCGCCGGCGCGGGCGCCCGCGCCCGACATGGTCCGGCTCGCCGCCCCGCTTTCCCTGGCCATCGCCTCGGTGGTGAGCCCTCGGGCCAGGGCAGGCCCCAGCAAAGGATCGTTCCTGTACAGGTCCTGCAGCAGCTTCGGCAGGCGCGCCTGGGCGTCCACAGCCCGACCCGGAGACCACGACGCCGCCGGCGCGGGCCCCCGCAGGATGAGCGGCGCCGTTGGCCCGACCGAGATCGCCTCGATCCGGCCGGCCTTTGACAGCGCCTCCACGACGCGGTTCAGCCAGCCGGAAGAGGCGGCGTACACCCCGCCGGCGCCGGTCTCGAGCACGTCCTGGGCCTCGAAGTGCGACCTAGCCCGATCGGGCGTGGCGACAGCCGGGGCGATGCGGGCCTGGCCGGCCTGGGCCAGCCGGTGGACGGTGGCAAGGGCGGGGTGGAGCGCGAACGTCCCGTCCAGCCTGAGCGCCCCGTCGCCCAGGGCCAGGGCGCCTCGCAGGGGCCGGTAGTCGGGGTCGCCGACCGGCGGGGCTGTCGACAGGCCATCCATCCCGCCACGGCAGACGACGACCACGAACTTGCGGTTCGCCGGCAGGGCCGCGTGGGCGGCGCGCGCCAGCAGCGGCAGGGCGAGGCCGGCGGCCGCGAAGGCTCGGCGGGAGAACATGGGCGCGGTCATCGGCGCTGGAACTCCGGGGTCATGAGGAGGAGGGCGACGGCTTCCGGGCGGGATTCGGCCCGCCCGATGGCCGCGGCGGAGGCGGGCAAGAGCCGCGCGCCCAGAGCCTCGCGGGCCAGCGCTGTCGGGTCCTGCACGCCGGGACCCAGGGCGGCGCCCATCGCCTGGGCGAACTGCATCCGCTTCACCAGGGCGTCGGACGCGGCCCAGGGCGCGGCCTCGTCCGGCCAGCCCTTGGGCGACGGCGCGCCGAACGGGCGCTGGCCGAGGGCGACCAGGGCCGCGTTCACCTGGCCCAGGTTCCCGGGCCCCTGGCCCAGGGCGCGGTAGCTGGAGATCACGAACTCATAGGGCGTCTTGAACTTGGCGGCCTGCGGCGACCAGGCCTCGGGCGCCTCGATGAGCGTCTCGGCCACGCGGGCCAGATCGCCGTCTGTAGCACGCCACGTCGCTTCTAGCCGCGCCACGAGCGCCGGGGGAGCATCGTCGGCCACGAAATGCCGCGCGATCTTGGCGCAGACGAAGCGGGCGGTCTGGGGCTTGGTCGCGAGGTCGGCGAGGATGGCCATCGCTTGCGCCCTGCCGTCGTCGGGGTAGCGGACGTCCATCACCGTGCGCTGGCCCGGCTCGTGCGTCTGGGGCCGGAACACCACGCCTTCCAGCCCGGCCTCCCGCGGCCCGGCGATGGAAAGGCCCGTCAGGGCGCGGGCGAACTCGGTGACGTCGGCCTGGGCATAGCCGCCGTCCACGCCGACCGTGTGCAGTTCCAGGATCTCGCGCGCCAGGTTCTCGTTGAGCCCGAGGTTCCGGCGGGGCCGGCCATCCGGCTGGCCCGCGCCTCGCCGGCCGCCGCCGCGGCGCTGGACCGATGCCGCGCGGCTGTTGGGCCCGACCGACTGCGCCTGGTCGAGATAGAGGAGCATGGCCGGATGGGTTTCCGCCGCCACCAGCAGGTCGGCGAAGCGGCCGAAGACGCGGGGCCGGATCGCTTCGACCTCATAGGGGCCGACCAGGCCCGCGACCTGCGCCTTGGTGGCCGAGACGGTGAAGTGGTTGGCCCAGAACAGGGCCCAGCGCTCGCGGAACCCGGCGTCGGTGTCGGTGGCGAGCTGCAGCCGCGCCAGCACGTCGCCGGCCGCGTTCTGGCGGATGAACTGCCGCGCCATCTTCACCGGGTCGCGCGCGCCGTCCTCCGCTGCGGCCCCGGTCCCGGCCATCGACCGCTGCCGCCGATACGCGCGGAACTCGGCGAGGCGCTGCGACGAGCTCTCTCCACCGGTCGCGAACAGGTCTGCGCCGTCGGGGCGGATCTGCGCCTTGAGATAAGCGCGTGGGTCGCGGGCGGCCGCGGCGATCTCGCCCGGACGAGCGCCCAGGCCGAAGCGCGTCACGGCGATGGCGGCGTCGATGTCGCTCTGGCTCACGCTTCCTCCTTGCGGCCGGCGCGTTTCGTCCCCATTCCACGGCCGCATCGACGCGTTCCGTCGGGAGAAAGAAGCTTGGACCTGCGCAAGGGATTTCACGAACCGGCCGAGAAGCCGCGCCGGTTCTACAAGACGGTGACGGTGATCGAGGCTGGCGGCGGCTGGCAAGTCCAGCTCGACCACCGCAACCTGCGCACGCCCAAGGCTTCCCTGATGGTGCTGCCGACCCAGGCCGTGGCCGAACAGGTCGCCGCGGAATGGTCGGCGCAGACGGACGTGATCGAGATGGCGACCATGCACGCCACGCGGCTCGCCAACACCGCCATAGAGACCATCGGCGGAAGCCGTGACGGCGTGGCCGACCAGGTGGCGCAGTACGCGGGGGCCGATCTCCTCTGCTACTTCGCCGACGATCCCGCAGCCCTGCTGGCGCGGCAGGAGGAGGCCTGGCTGCCGGTCCTGGCGCGGGCGGCGGCGGAGGAAGGGCTCCACTTCGAGCGTTGCACGGGCATCGTCCACAAGGCCCAGCCGGGCGAGACGCTGACGAAGGTGCGGGAGATCGCTCTGTCGCTGGACGACTTCCAGCTGGCCGGGCTGGCGTTCGGCGTGGCGCTGTTCGGCTCGGCGGTGCTGGCGGTCGGCCTGCTGCGCGGCTGGATGAGCGGCGAGGCGGCGTTCGATCTCTCCCGTCTCGACGAGGCGTTCCAGGAAGAGAAATGGGGAGTCGACGCCGAGGCCGCCGAGCGCACGGACTGCCTGCGCGGCGAGGCGGCGATGCTGGACCGCTGGTTCCGCAACCTCGGAGCCTAGAGGCGTCAGGGGGCGCGGGTTGACCTCGGGGCCGCTCGCGTGCGGCCCCGAGATCGCCCGAAGGCCGGGGGGATTGAAACCCTCGGGCTGTCAGGTTGGCCCGGTCAGGCCGGGACGGCGACGCAGGCGCGGCTCATGGCCTTCACGTGGCGGTGGTCCGTGCCGCAACAGCCGCCCAGGACGCGGATGTGCCCGTGGCGCCGGAGCAGGGCGGCATGCTCGTGGCCGAGCTCGGCCGGGTCGCCATCGTCGAGGTCCGGCGCCTCGTTCAGCTCCTGGTGGCTGCGCTTGCTGGCGTTGGCCCGCAGGCCGGCGATCCGGCGGACCCAGGACTCCCCGGTTTCGAGCGCGCCGGCGAAGTGGGTCGGATGGGCGCAGTTGAGCATGTAGTAGGCGGGCGCATCGCCGGTCACCGCGTCCACGGTCAGGATCGCCTCGGCCAGGGTCTGGCCGGTGGGCAGGCGTCCGTCGGTCTCCACCGTGAACGAGATGGCGACCGGCAGGCCCACGGCGTCCGCGGCCCTGACCACCCCGATGGCCTCGGGGATGTTGGTCATGGTGATCGCGCCGATCATGTCCGCGCCCGCCGCCGCGAAGGCCGTCGCCTGGCCAAGGTGATAGGCGCAGGCCTCGTCGGCGGTCATGGTCTCTCCGGGATCGTAACCATCGCCCCGCGGCCCGATGCAGCCCGACACCACCATCTGCGGGACGCGGCTGCGCCAGGTCTCGCGAAGGTCGCGCAGGAGCCGGATGGCGTCGCGGTTGAACAGTTCCAGCTCGCCGGGCGCCAGGCCGAGCCGCGCCGCCCAGTCGGGACTGGCTCGCCAGGTCGGCGCTTCCAGGACGAAGCCCAGCCCCTGGGCCGCGGCGATCTCCAGGTAGCGCTCGTAGTAGCGGCGCAGGGTGGCGCGCCCGGCGTCGTCCTTGAGCAGGACGAAGGCCGCGAAGTGGGGCAATTCGAGACCCTCGTGGAAGATGAGGGTCGTCTCCAGGCCGCCGTCGGTGAGGAACAGGCTGTCGCCCAGCTGGGGCAGGTAGGTCTTCTTGATGGTCATGTCGGTTTCTTTCAGGCCGCGGCGGGCGCGATGTGGCGTTGGATGAAGACGGCGATCAGCTCGGCCGCGCGGGCTGGCTCTTCCCAGTGCGGGTCATGGCCCGTGCCCTCGAAGACGATCAGCGCGGAGTCGCGGATGCCGGCCAGCAGCCGGTCCTGGTCCGCCCGGGTGACGAAGCCGTCCTGGTCGCCCCATAGGAGCAGGGTCGGCGCCTGGATCTGCGGAAGGTCGGGGCCGAGGTCGTCGGCCATCAGGTCCTCGAAGATGGCCTTCCAGGCGTGGGCGGGCAGCTTGCAGGACTCCGCCGTCACCAGATCCAGCAGCTCGGGCGCGATGGGCCGGGCGATTGTGCTCTCCTGGAAGGCCCGGGCGAACGCCGGGTCGATCGGATCGCACAGGCCCTTGATGGCCTCGTCGTAGAACGCCTCCACCGCCGGATTGCCCTTGAGGCCGGGGAAGGCGCCTTCGAGCACCAGGCCGGCGACCCGTTCAGGGTGTTTCATCGCTAGGCGCTGGGCGACAATGCTGCCCATCGAGTGGCCGAACACCACGGCCCGGCGGACACCCAACTTGTCCAGCGCGGCCACGGCGTCGCCGACGAAGGCGTCGGTGGTGTAGGGGCCGGCAGGCTTGGAGCTGTCGCCGTGGCCGCGCTGGGTGAGGGCGATGACGCGCACGCCCTTGGGCAGGTGCTCCATCATCGGCCGCATGGAGAGCAGGGAATCGCTCAGGCCGTGCAGCAGGAGGAGCGGGACCCCGGTGGGGTCGCCGGACTGGAGAACGTCGACTTCGACGCCGGTGGGAAGGGATAGACGGGTGCGCATGAAGGCGGCCTTTGAAGGTTGAGGTTGAATGAGGAACTCCCGCGGCTCGAGCGGCGGATGGAGATCGGCTGGCGGCAGCATCACCGGGCGGCCTGCGGCGTGAGCCCGCGTTCGCCGCCGGCCACGTCACGGCCGACCAGCAGATCGAGGGTACGGTCCGACGCGCCGTCGTAGAATCCGGCCTGGCCATTCCAGGTCCTGGGGTTCCGATAGGTGCCGAACACCATGTCCCAGATTGGAATGTCGCCGTAGTTCCAGCGGTGCACCCCACGCTCGTGATGCAGGCTGTGCATCTCGGGCCGGGCGATGAACCACCCCAGCCAACGCGGGGTCTTCAGGTTGGCGTGCTGGAACAGGGCGCAGAACGTCGCGGCCAGGAAGGCGATCAGCACCGCCTCGGGCGAGAAGCCGAAGGCGAACACCAGTGTGAAGC